>JBEKRG010000084.1:0-19304 GCA_049518955.1 Occallatibacter sp. | reverse complement strand
GACTGGGCAGCGATCTGGTGGGCGCCATGGCGCGCGATACTCGCGGCGACCTTTGGGTGGCGACGTTGGCCGGGCTATCGCGCCTGCGCGACGACAGGATCTCAAACTTCACCACGGCGAATGAGCTTTCAAGCAATGTGGTGACGGCGCTGCTGCCTCGCGCCGATGGGACGCTGCTCATTGGAACGCAGGAGCATGGGTGGGATGCGTGGGATGGAAACAAGTTTTCCGCCGCGACACAAAACACCCTTGAGCAAACAACGATTCACGCGATTCTCGACGATGGAAGCGGGCATCTATGGTTTGCCACGGGCAACGGCATTGCTCGATGCGACTGTAATGAAATGGGAGGAACCGGTGCGGCAGGCAGTTGTTCGCACTGGATGGAATTTGGGACCGCGGATGGGCTGCACAGCCGGGAGACGGCGACAAACAGCCATCCTTCAGCGTGGCGCTCGCGCGACGGGCAACTGTGGTTTGCCACGCCGCGGGGATTGGTGGAGGTGGACTCGGCTCACTTTTCCGTGAACACGATTCCGCCTCCCGTTGTGTTGGAAAAGCTGCAGGTGGACGATGTATCGCAGCCATTGCATGGAGCAGGCTCTTGGTTGAAGGTTTCGGCAGGACGAGTGCATTTCGAGTTCGACTACGCAGGGTTGAGTTTTGTTGCGCCGCAGAAAGTGCGCTACCGTTACATGCTCGAAGGATTCGATCACAGCTGGACGGATGCCGGAACACGGCGGGCAGCCTACTATACAAACATTCCGCCGGGAAAGTATACGTTCCGGGTGCAGGCGGCGAACAACGATGGAATCTGGAACACGGCCGGCGCGGCGTTCAGCTTTGAGCTGAGGCCGCATTTCTATCAGACGCTCTGGTTTTACGCGCTGCTGCTCCTGGCGCTGGGAGGGGCGGTTTTGCTGGTGCTTAAACGAAGGCTCTATGTAGCGGAGCGCGAGTTCAAGGCCGTCCTGGGCGAACGGAGCCGGATCGCGCGAGAGATCCACGACACGCTGGCGCAGGGGTATGTGGGTGTATCGGTCCAACTGGAAGTTCTTTCGGAGTTGCTGAGGCAGCACAAGATGGAGGATGCGGGTGAACAGTTGAACCAGACGCGTGACTATGTGCGCCATGGGCTGGCCGATGCGCGGCAGTCGATCTGGGCGCTGCGCACTCAGGATGCGAACGAGACCACGCTGCCGGTTAAGCTGCGGCGCATTGCGGAAGCGGCTGGCGGCGACCGATTGACGGCCAGGTTCAGTTTGTTTGGGGCCTATCGTCCGCTGCGGGCGGAGACGGAAGGCGAATTGATGCGCGTGGCACAGGAAGCCATCCTTAATGTGAAGAAACACGCCGATGCGAGCCAACTCTGGGTTCAGTTGGAGTATGGGCCGGAGATGGTTACGCTTGAGGTGAGAGACGACGGACGGGGAGGCGCATCGGAGCAGGCGACGGGAACTTCGGCCGGCCATTTTGGATTGACCGGAATGAAGGAACGCGCGACGGCGATTGGCGGGACGCTCGAAGTGAGCAGTGCGCGAGGTGAGGGAACCACGATACGATTATGCGTACCGGCGCGCCGTGAGGTGCGCGAAAAGTCGGAGGTCGAAGAGTGACGACGGAATCAATCCATGTGCTGGTTGTCGAAGACCACAACGTGGTTCGCCAGGGGTTGGTGGCGCTGTTAAATGTGGCGGATGGCCTGGAGGTTGTGGCCGAGGCCGCGGATGGCGTGGAAGCCATTACGCAGTTTCGCAAGCATCAGCCGGACATTACGCTGATCGACCTGCGCCTGCCGAGAATGAGCGGTGTGGATGCGATCGAGCGCATCCGCATGGAGACGCCGCAAGCGCGGTTTATCGTGCTGACAACGTACGACGGGGATGAAGACATCTATCGCGCGCTCAAGGCGGGCGCAAGGGCGTACCTGCTGAAGGGAATGACGAGCGAGGAACTGATCAGCACGATTCACACGGTGCATGCAGGGAAGTCGTACATACCGCCGGCGATCGCCGAGAGGCTGGCCGAACGCATGGGTTCGCAGGATCTGACGCCGCGCGAGTTTGATGTGCTGGAGCAGATCGTTCACGGCAAGAGCAATCGAGAAATTGCAGCCGAGCTGGAAGTTTCAGAGGCGACGGTAAAGACCCACATCAACAGCCTGTTGGGGAAACTGGGTGTGACCGACCGAACGCAGGCGGCGACGGCGGCGCTGCAGCGAGGAATTATTCCGATCGAATCTTTGAGAAAGCCAAAATCATGATGATGAAGCCCTTGAAAAGAGCGATCTTATGCGGAGTTTTTCTGGGATTGCTGGCGCTCCAAGCCAAGGCGCAAAAGGCAGTGTGGCGGCAGGCCACTGCTGCGGAACTGGCGACGGTGCTGCCTGCGCGGGCACCGGTAGAACGCGAACACATCGAGACGGAGATGCGCACGGCGTCAGGGATTGTGGATGAGCGCGGCCGTTTTATTGCAGGCGTGGTGCTGATCACGGCCGGCTATTCGGCGGAGGGCAAATATTCGCACTACCTGATTGTGCAGGCGCCGGTGGAGATCGGCGGCGTGGCGCTGAAGCCGGGTGAGTACGCCTTCGGATGGAGCAGGGAGAACGGTGAAGAAAGTCTGAGCGTTCACTTCAACAAGGCGGCGACGGGCGCACTGGTGGGAACCGCGGATGCGCACAGGATTGCCGGCTCAACCCGGGTGGAGAGCCTGCACATCTGGCCGCCGGGCGAGAAGGCGTTGATTCAGATTGGCCGGTTTGGGATCCCTTACAAGCTGGGCGAGGAGTAACTCGCAAACGCATGTGCGAAGAGGTTGAACCCAGAGGCAACCTCCACCCTTCGGTTGAGACTTCATTCGATCCAGCCCCGTATACTTGCTGCCATGTTTGAGTTTCTGCGTACAGCCACTCTCTGCGGACTGCTGGCGGGAGGGGTTCCCGTGTTTATTTCCGCCCAAGTCACAAATTCCGCACCGCCCGCCCCGTCGCAACCCGCTCAAACAACTCCCACGACAGTCCAGACGCCAGCCTCGGGCGGCGTCAACAGCGGTCCTCCGCAGCCGGCCCAGTATGACGAGCAGCATCGGCCGATTACTGCGGGCGGCTTTGTGAAAAGCGGGCCAGTGATCTTCGAAGATGTTTCCGAGAAGGCGGGATTGACCAAGTGGACCCACAAGATGGGCACGCCCGAGAAGAAACACATCATCGAGACCAAAGGCGGGGGCATTGGCCTGATCGACTACGACAACGATGGGTGGCTCGATATCTACGTGGTCAATGGCTCGACGTTCGACGCACTGGACGGCAAGGAGACACCACCGCATGCGGCCCTGTTCCATAACAATCACGACGGGACCTTTACGGACGTGGCGGCGGAGGCCGGCGTAACCAACGACCGTTGGGGAATCGGCGTGGCCATCGCAGACTACGACAATGACGGCTGGCCCGATATCTACGTGACCAACTGGGGCAAGAACCGGCTGTACCACAACAATCACGACGGAACGTTTACCGATGTTGCGGAAAAGGCGGGCGTGCAGCTGGGGAACTGGTCAACCGGCGCCACATGGGGCGACTACGACGGTGACGGGCGCCTGGATTTGTTTGTGCCGGGATACGTTCATTTTGACCGCGACCATCTACCCTCCGGCGGCGAGAACGGCGTCCCCGATACCTACTGCACCTTCCGGGGAGTGGCGGTGATTTGCGGACCACGAGGGCTCAAGGGCGAGCCGGACCACCTGTTCCACAACAACGGCGACGGAACATTCACCGACGTAAGTGAGAAGGCCGGCGTGGCCGACACGCCCGGATATTACGGACTGAGCGCGCTGTTTGTAGACATGAACAATGACGGCAAAGTAGATCTGCTGGTGGCCAATGACTCAACGCCAAACTATCTCTACATCAACAAAGGGGACGGAACGTTTGAGGATGACAGCTACTCGTCGGGCTACGCGCTGGACGAGGCCGGGCGAGAGACCGCATCGATGGGCATCGCGGCGGGAGATTTCGAAAACAACGGGATGGAAGACATCTTCAACACGACTTTCTCCGACGACTATAAAGTGCTTTACCGCAACGATGGCGACGGAAACATGACGGACGTTAGCTACCAGATGGGGATCGCCGAGATTTCGGTGCCGTTTCTTGGATGGGGAGACGCCTTCCTCGATTACGACAACGACGGCTGGAAGGACCTGATGATGGACGACGGACACGTCTACCCGCAGGTGGATCAGCACCCATGGGGCACGAGCTGGGCGCAGCGGCCCATGCTCTTCCACAACATCGGGGGGAAAAGGTTTGAAGCGGTGCCGGCTGTGGAGGGTTCGGGGCTGGCGGACGTGATCAGCGGCCGTGGGATGGCCGAGGGCGATCTGTTCAACGACGGAAAACTGGACGTGGTGATCAATGTGATGGACGGGCATCCGGTGCTCCTGCGGAATGTGAGCCCGGACCACAATCACTGGCTGGAGCTGAAGCTGGTGGGCGGGCCCAAAAGCCCGCGCGATGCGGTAGGCGCCACAGTGTATGTAACAGCCAACGGCATGAAGCAGCGAGGAGATGTACTGAGCGGCGGCAGCTACGCGTCAACCAACGATCCCAGGCCGCATTTCGGGCTGGGGCAAGCGACGAAGGTCGACGACATCGAGGTGCATTGGCCCAGCGGCAAGGTGGAACACTTTACTGTGCCAGGAGTAGACCGCATTGTGACGATCAGTGAGGGAACGGGGAAATAGCGAGAGAAGTTCCCGGGGCTTCGTCCCATGGAGGGATTGCCGTCTCAACCTTTCGGTGGAGGGCACGTTTCTCTCGCATTAGGGCCGATGCAGGGCTCAGTCGAAAGCCTATAGAATTATTAGCGCGATGCTTCCCCGTCTTTTCGCGAGTCGTACTCCGCGCCTTGTTTCGAGCGCTCTGCTGATGGGCGCGATTGCCTGCGGCCTGATGGCGTGGCGAACGCGGCCGGCCTATGCCGTCGACGACCCTGCTGCTGAGCGCTCGCAATATTCGCGGAGCGTCGCCACGTACTACAACTATCGCTTTGGCGCGGACAAGCCATTCTTGCCTTCCAATGCCACCACGGACACCGGCGAGTTCATTGATCCGCAGAGCTTTTTGACGGCGAAGTACTGCGGGCATTGCCACCTGGCGGCATATGCACAATGGCGCCAGACCGCACATGCGAATTCCTTCCGCGCGCCCTGGTACATCAAGAACGTCAACCTCTTGATGAGGGGAAAAGGGATCGAGTACGCGCGCCACTGCGAAGGCTGCCACAATCCCATTGCCCTGACCTCAGGCGCGATGACAGAGAACTCGCCCGTGAATCGGAAGTTCGATGCGGACGGGGTCAGTTGCTCGGTCTGCCATTCGATCCAAAAGGTGGACGAGCGCGGCACAGGCAGCTACGTGATGGGGGTACCGGCGGTACTTGTAGACGCCGACGGAAAACCGATCTACGGCGAAGTTCCGGATAAGGAGATCCTGGCCCATCTCGATCGCCACTCCAAGGCCGTGATGAGGGATTTCTACCGGACGAGTGAATTCTGCGGCGCTTGCCACAAGGCCGCGCTGCCCAGAATGCTGAACGGCTATAAGTGGCAGCGAGCCTTCTTTCTCTATGACGAGTGGCAGCAGGCTTCTTTCAGCAAGCAGAATCCGCTGTCGTTCTATTTGAAGGCGGAGGTGTCCACGTGCCAAACCTGCCATATGGCCGAGGAGACGATCGAGCAGCCGGATTATGGAACGGAGCAAGGCGAGCTGATGTCACACCGCTGGCTGGGTGGGAACACGGTGTTATCGAAGTACTACGGCTACGATGAGCAACTGCAAAAGACCATTTCCTTTTTGCAAAACGGGGTTCTCAATGTCGATCTATTCGGAATCGAGCGCAATGAGGGCAAGCTGATTGCGCCGCTCGGGTCGGAGCCATTCGATATCGCCGCGGGCGACGTTCTTACGGTTTCCGTGGTAATTCAGAACAAGGGAATCGGCCATACTCTCATTCCCGAGCAGCGCGACTTTTACGAATGTTGGGTGGAGTTCCAGGCCAAGGATGCGGCAGGAGATACGCTGATGGATTCCGGCGCCGTCGGTCCGGACGGAAATCTCGATCCTACGGCGCACAGCTTTACCAATCGACTGGTGAACGTTCGCGGAACGCTGAACGATCTGCACCAGGTGTGGGACACGCGGGTCGTCGCGTACAACAACACGATTCAATCGGGCCGCTCGCAGATTGTGCGCTATCAGTTCAAAGTGCCGGAGAACGCGTCCGGGCCGATCACCATTACCGCGAAGGTCAATTATCGCCACTTCAACCAGCACTTTATCGACTACGGGCTGGGGAAGCACTTTGACCCGCCCGAGGTGGAGATGACGTCGCGCACGCGGACACTGACGATTGGCTCCAATCCCGCGACGCCGCCCGATTCCACGGACAATCCGGAGTGGATGCGCTGGAACAACTACGGTATTGGATTGCTCGATGCGCAGCAATACGCGGAGAGCGCCCGGGCCTTCGAACAAGTGACTCAATTGCGGCCCGATTATGCAGACGCCTACACCAATGTTGCGATTGCCGACTTCTCATGGCAGCGCTACGACGGGTCGCGTATCAATCTGGAAAAAGCGCTCCAGCTTGCGCCGCACAATGCCCGGGCACTTTACTACCTTGCGCTGGTCGAGCGCATTCAGGGTCATCCCGATGCCGCCATCGCCGATTTGCTCGACGTGATAACGCAATTTCCACGTTCGCGCGACGCGCATCGTGAGCTGGGTTTCTCGTTCTACCAGCAGCACAAATACCAAGAGGCGCGAACCGAGTACGAGACAGTGCAATCGATCGATCCCGATGATCTGGCCGCACATTACATTCTCTCCATCGTTTATCGCCGGCTGGGCATGAAAGAGGATGCAGCACGTGAAGCAGCGATCTTTGCCGATCAAAAAGACGATCCGACGGCGAACATTTACGCGCTGGAGTTCCTCAGCAAACATCCAGAAGTGACTTCGGAAAGCGTTCCGTGGCATATTCATAGCAACGTGACAACTGACAGCAACATGCATGGCGGTGGGACCGGTCAATGAGAGTGGTGCTGGTTATCGCTGCGTTGCTTTTGGCGTTTTCTTCGTTCGCAATTGCTTCTTCCCGAAGCCAGAGAGCGCATGGCGCCGCAGTCTTCAGCGAGAGCGGATGCCAGCATTGCCACAGCATAGGGAACGTGGGCGGCCACAAAGGGCCTGATCTCTCCGGCGTGGGTCGGCGCAAGTCGAATGCGGCACTTCGGCAGCAGATTGTTTACGGCAGCAAGGTGATGCCGGCCTTCGGGGACGATCTTGAGCCGAATGAACTGAGGGACCTGATCGCCTATCTGCATTCGTGCCGGCAGAAACCGGTGAAGACTCCGCAAGTATCCAATTCAAACTGAGGGCCGGGATCCGCGTATTCAATTGGGGCCGGCCATTGCCTCGCGCAGCGCGTCTGCCACTTCCTGCTGCTGATCGGCTGTGACGCGGTTGAAAAACGGCAGGGCCAACGTGCGACGGGCGATGGATTCGGTCAGTGGAAAATGGCCAGGTTCCTGGCCATGCGATGCGCGCCATATCGGCTGCAGATGGATGGGCGCGAAGTATCGACCGGTGGCGATGCCGCGGCGAGCCAACGCGGCCTGCACCCTATCACGGTTGACGCCTTCAGGCAGGCGAACGACGTAGACAAACCAACTGAGCTCGCGGTTGGGAAGCGAGAGCGGCGGGCGTTCGAGACCGGGCACATGTGCGAGCAGGGCGTTGTAGCGCTCCGCAGCTTGACGACGAAGAGCAAGGATTTCATCGATCCTGCGCAATTGAACGCGACCGAGCGCGCAGGCCAACTCTGAAAGCCGGTAGTTGTAGCCGGGCTCGACGTGATCGAGCCAATTGCCGCTTGCATCGCGCCCTTGATTTCTGAGCTGGCGCAGACGCGCGGCGTGCGCTGGATCGGAGGCAAGCACAGCGCCTCCTTCGCCGGTGGTGATCTGTTTGTTGGGATAGAAACCGAGGACGGCGAGATCGCCGAAGCTGCCGGCAAGGCGCTCGCCAAAGCGCGCGCCGATGGCTTCGGATGCATCTTCGATGAAGGAAAGTTGGTGCCTGCGAGCGAGATCCTGAAGTGCATCCATCTGAGCGGGGACGCCGAACGTGTGGATTGCGAGGATGGCGCGGGTGCGGGGAGAGATCGCGTGCTCGACTGCAGCGGCGTCGAGATTGAGCGTGACGAAATCCAACTCAACGAGGACGGGCGTGGCGCGCACCTGAAGGACAGCATTGACTACGGCCACGAACGTAAACGAGGGAATGATGACCTCATCGCCTTCGCCCACACCCATCGTGAGCAAAGCTAAATGAAGGCCAGCGGTGCCGGAACTGACGGCGACCGCTTGACCCACTCCGTGATAGGTGGCCAGCTCCGTTTCAAAGGCGCCGAGTTCTGGGCCTAGGCTGAGATGCGGCGTGCGCAGAACCGCAGTGACTGCCGCGACCTCTGCTTCGGTAATGTCGGGCGCGGAAAGCGGAATGCGCGCGGTCATTGTTTTTCCGCGTGCACTGACTCGGCAAATGACGGCAACGGCACAGGCGCCTTGAACAGCAGCCCGTCGAGCGGAACAGAACACAGCACGGAGGCGATGATCTCGGCCGCGGCGCCGTCGCCGTAAGGATTGGTTATTCCCGTAAGGCCTTTGCGGAACGCAGGATTCAGCGCACGATCGAGGGCGCCGCGGATGGCAGAAGCTTCGGCGGGCGCGTCGATGATGTTGCGCGAGCGCTCACGACCCTGTTGGCGGATGCCGACATTTACAACGGGCAGAGCAAAGGACGCCGCCTCCATGATGCCGCTGGAGGAGTTGCCGACAAGCGCATCGGCGTGGCTGAGCAAACTCCAATACCTGACAGCATCAAGATTGATGAAGACCTGGGTGTGCGCTCGCGTTGACGCGAGAGAACGAGCGCGGTCAATGAGCGCGAGGCCTCCCGCATCGGCGTTTGGATAAACAAAGAGGATCTGGCCCGGTGCTTGTGCGAGCGCGGAGAAAAACGCGTCAGCCTCTGCATTGGTGTCGCGCAGGATGGTGACCGGATGCCACGCGGCAACAATTGTGGGCTGGATGAGCGACAGGCCTATTTTGGATTCGAGCGTCGCGCGATCGAGCAAAGTTGAGCGGCGCAGATGGTCGAGCGAGGGCGCGCCGGCGCGATGCACGCGCCAGGGCTCTTCGCCCAACGCGATCACACGCAGGCGGGCTGACTCTGTCGAGGTGAAGTGGATGTGTGCAAGCTTGGTTAGAGCGTTTCGTACCGCGTCGTCGATTGCCCCCTGACTCACTTCGCCGCCCTCGATGTGGGCTAAGGGAATGCGCAAAGCTAGGGCCGTGGCGGCAGGCGCCAACATCTCATAGCGGTCGGCGATGAGCAGCAGCAAATCGGGCCGCCACACGGTCAGGGCGTCGGCCAGACCCAAAATCGCCAAACCGATGGTCTTCGCCATGCCGGTGTCAGTGTCAGAGCTAAGAAGACACTCAATGCGCGCCTGAATAGGAAAGCCGTCGCGCTCGATTTCCTGAATCGTGCTTCCGAATTGGGGCGAGAGGTGCGGTCCAAGAGCGAAGACTCCCAGCTCAACCTCAGGACGATCGGCGAGCTCGCGCAGGGGCCAGTAAAGATGGCTGTAGTCGGCGCGCGAGGTGGTGACCACGCCGATGCGGCGCCGGGCGACGGTCGAAGTACGCTGCGAAGGAAATCCGCGACCGTTCATTTGATTTTGAGGCGGAATCACACCAGAAGTATATCTTGAGGGCGCTTTGAGGCGGCCTGCGCAGCGAGCGCGTGCTCTCGTTCCGAGTCGTGATCCAGCGTACACTGGAGGGTTCCGCAACGAGGGGAGAATTCGATCCGTGAGTGGAAGAACGAAGCGGAGAGCAGCGGTTTGGGCGCTTGCAATTGCGGCAGGAATGCCCGCGTTCTGCAGGCCGCAGACGCGCTTCAACACAGAGGCGATTCAGTTAAACAATCGAGGCGTGGCGCTGATGGGACAGCAGTCGACCGAGCGCGCCGCGGACAGCTTTGCCTCAGCCTACAAGAAGGACCCAACTCTGGCGCAGGCGGCCATCAATGAAGGCATTGCCCTGCTGGCACAGCAGAAGCTGGATCAGGCCAAAGAATGGTTTCGGAAAGCTATCGCGATCGACGCGAAGAATCCGCAGGCGTGGTACAACCTGGGCCTGGCACAACATGCGGGTAATGAGCTTGCGGACGCAGTGACGAGCTTTCAGGAAGCGGTCAAGCTCGATCCGCGCGATGCGGACTCGTGGTATTTCGAAGGCGCGTGCGATGAGGAACTGCGGCAGTTCGACAAGGCAATTGATGTCTTTAAAAAGACGCTGGAGATCAACCCGTTGCACGCGTCGGCAGAGTTCGGCCTTGCGCGTGCGCTGCAGCGCACAGGTCACACCGCGGAGGCAAGGGAACACTTCGCACGTTTTCAGCATTTGACCAGCACCAAGATTTCATCGGCTCTTGGGCTGTCGTATAGCGAACAGGGTCGTTATTCGACGGTCACGGCGGTCGAAGAGCCGGAGACGATCGCGCGGACCATGATTCCGGTGCGGCTTGTGGCGCAACCGATGATGGCGCCGGGCCCAGGCAGTTCCGCATCATGGACGACGACCGGCGGGGCATGCATGATCGACGCGATGGGATCAGGGCAGATGGACTTGGTGCTGACGCAAGCGGGCGATCAGGCGATTCGAGTGCTGCACAATCGCGGCGACGGAAGCTTTGAAGAGCTTGATGCGGCAGCGATGGGATTAAAGGCCAGCGGCCATGCAGTGGCGTGTGCCGTTGGCGACTACGACAGCGATGGATTGAACGACTTGGCTGTGGCTCTCGACGATCGCGTGCTTCTGTTCCGCAACCTCGGCCACGGGAAGTTCGAAGATGAAACAGCCAAATCGGGTATCGTACCGCGCAACCGGCCAACGGGCATTACGTTTGTGGACTATGACCACGATGGAGATCTGGATCTGTTTTTGACCGGCGCTTCATTCAAGCCGGGCGATGAAGCCAATGTGTTGTGGCGCAATAATGGCGACGGCACATTCGCCGAGCAAACTGCGCCGACAGGTTTGGGTGGGAGCACCAAAACGGCGGCAGCAATTCTTACCGATTTTAATAACGATCGCGCCGTGGACCTGGCGGTGACGGGAGATGGGCCGTCGCCGTTGCTGTACGTGAATCCACGCGAGGGCAAGTATCCTGAGCAACCGCTGTATGAAGCGGCGAAGTTGCCCCCTTCGGTTGGCATCGCGGTGTTTGATTATAACAAAGATGGATGGATGG
Organism: Occallatibacter sp.; assembly: GCA_049518955.1. Lineage (GTDB taxonomy): Bacteria > Acidobacteriota > Terriglobia > Terriglobales > Acidobacteriaceae > Telmatobacter. Next base: position 7,918 of record JBEKRG010000084.1, on the reverse strand, counting down.
ATATTGCGGTAACGCATGCCGGTGCTCCGGGATTGACGCTGTGGCGAAACGTTGGAGGGCCGGATCACGTCGGGCGGCGTTTTGAGCGCGTTGCGTTGCCACTAAGGGGTGCGGTGCATGGATGGGGCTTGACACCTGTGGACATCGATAACGACGGCTGGGTCGATCTGGCGGCGATTGTGGAGACAGCTGCCGGTCCGCAGGTCAAGGTCTTCCGCAATCGAGGAGACGGGACGTTTGCAGATGTGAGTCGAGCGCTGGGGCTGGATTCGGTGAAGCTGAAAGCGCCGCACGGGCTGATTGCCGCTGACGTGTTTGGCGATGGCGCACCTGATTTGATCGTGACCCAGGAGAATGCACCACCGGTGCTGCTGCGGAATCTTGGCGCGAATAAAAACCACTTCGCGCGTCTTGACCTTACTGGTTACGCAGACAACAAAACGGGGATCGGGGCGAAGGTCGAAGTGTTTGCAAATGGACTGTGGCAGAAGTGGGAGCTTGCGGGCGCGTCGGGCTATCAGACACAGGCTCCGCCGCAGATCCTCGTGGGCCTTGGGCAGGCGCCGAGCATCGACTTGCTGAGAATTCTGTGGCCGACGGGCGTGTTGCAGGACGAGATCGGTTTGCCGCAGCAGCACGTGATTGCGATGAAGGAAGTGGATCGCCGGGGCAGCTCTTGTCCCGTGTTGTTCGCGTGGGATGGACATCGGTACAAATTCGTGACGGATGTGATCGGTGCGGCCGTGGTGGGACATTGGTTCACGCCGACGCGCCGCAACACGCCGAATCCAGGCGAGTGGGTGAAGATCGACGGCACGAATGTTGCGCTGGTGGATGGAAAAATCAGCGTACGCTTCATGGAGCCGATGGAAGAGGTGAACTACATCGACCAGTTGCGAATGATTGCCGTCGATCATCCGGACGGCGTGGATGTGAATCCGGACGAGCGATTTTTCGACGATCCGCCATTCGCGTCAGGCCGCGTGGTGGCGAGTGAAGGCGCGCGGTTGCCGGTGGGCGCGTGGGATGGCGAGGGGCGCAATGTGCTGGAACAGCTTAGCCGGCGCGATCACGTATTTGCCGGCGGATTTGCTGCACTACCGTATGACGGGTTCGCAAATCTGCACGCGCTGACGCTTGATTTGGGCGACGTCAAGCAGGATGCGCCGCTGCGGCTACTGATGACCGGCTATGTGAACTACTTCAGCGCGACATCGCTCTACGCCGCGTGGCAGGCGGGGCTGAAGGAGATCCCGCCTTATGTGGAAGCGGAGCTTCCTGACGGTACGTGGCAGCGAATTCCGGGCGACGCGGGATTTCCCGCCGGCCTCGAGCGAACGATCGTAATGGACCTGACTGGGAAGCTGCCGCCAGGAACGCGCCGCATTCGTCTGATGACAAATCTGCAAATCTACTGGGATCAAGTGCTGATCGACCAGAGCGAAGACGCGCAGACGCGCACTACGGAGGTTCCGCTCGCGTCAGCGGTGCTCGATTTCCGGGGATATCCAAAGCAGATTGAAGGCACGAGTCCGGGCGACCTGAATTACGACTACAACCTCGTCAGCCTGAGCGGGCCCTTTCAACGCGAACGCGGCGACTACACACACTTTGGCGAGGTGACCCCGCTGCTCAGGAGCGTCGACAATAGGTTCGTCGTTTTTGGCAGTGGCGAGGAGATTTCTGCGGAATTCGACGCGGGAAAGCTGCCCGCTTTGCCCGCGGGTTGGAAGCGCGATTACTTCTTCTATGCCAATGGGTTCGTGAAGGATATGGATTGGTGGGATGCGTCGCCGTTCACCGTTGCGCAGATGCCGTTTCATGGCATGAGTTCATACCCGTATCCGATGAACGAAAAGTACCCCGACGATGCCGCCTCGCTCGACTACCGGTTGAGCTGGAACGACAGGTTTGAGGCGGGCGAGCCGGTGCGGTCTTACCGATTCAACTATCAGTTGTTGCCGTCGGCGCCGCCGGAGATGGGTGCGCCGCCGTCACTGCCGGGAACGCGGCCATGAAAGATGTTGTTTTGGCCTCGGCGACACGGCAGATTGAGTTGCTCCGCGCGGGACAGATCTCCGTGGCAGAACTGGCCGAGGCACACATTCAGCAGATCGAGCGGCTGAATCCACAACTCAACGCATTTGCTGACTTCGATGCGGAGCGCGTGCGGGTGCAGGCGCGCCGGCTTGACGCGGAGCGGGGAGCCCACGGCGCACTGCACGGTTTACCGGTGACTATCAAGTCGTCGATTGCAACTGCGGGCTATCGGTGCGAGATTGGCAGCCTGCTGCACAAGGGTGAGACTCCGGGGGAAGATGCGGTCGCGGTGGCGCGGCTGCGCGCGGCAGGAGCGCTGATTCTCGGCACAACCAACTGCCCGGAGTTTCTGATGGCCTATGAGACCGCGAACCTGCTCCATGGGAGCACGCGAAATCCATGGGACCGTGAGCGCACTCCGGGCGGATCGAGCGGCGGTGAGTCTGCGGCGATTGCTTCGGGGATGTCCGCGGCGGGACTGGGCAGCGATAGTGGCGGGTCGGTGAGAGTGCCGGCGCACTTTACAGGAATTTGCTCGTTGAAGCCGACCCCCGGGCGGATTCCGGGGCGGGGACATTTACCGCCATGCGTGGGACCGTTCTCGACTCTGGGTGCGATCGGACCTTTGGCCCGCACGATGGACGACGTCGCATTGCTTTTTGAGACACTCAGCGGACAGGACCCTCTTGATCCGGTGAGCCCACCGGTCACGCTGAAGCATCCGAGCGCGGAGGAGTTGCGGGCGATGGCAATTGGGTTCTTTGAAGACGATGGCCTTGTGCCAGTGACGCCGGAGACGCGCGCGGCGGTGAACGATGCGGCGCAAGCGCTGTGCGAAGCAGGCTTCCGCGTGGAGACCTTTCGCCCGAAAACGCTGGAGCCGTTGCGCAAGCTATGGTGGAAGTTTTTTGTGCAATGCGGGGCGATGTTTTATGAGCCAGAGATTCGCAACAAGCGCGCGAGGTTGAGCCCCATCTTCAGCGAATTCCTGCGCATCGCGGAAGCTGCCGGGCCGCTCAACGCCACCGAACTGCTGAACGCGTGGGCGGAATTAGATCTGCTGCGCGCAAAGACGCTGGCCGAGATGCGCGAATACTCGGTTCTGCTTTGTCCAGTGGCCAGTATTCCAGCCTTTCGACCCAATGAGCGCACTTGGACGATCGACGGCAGAAGTGTCGAATACCTCGATGCCATGCGATTCACGCAGTGGTTCAACACATTGGCATGTCCGGCGGCAGTAGTTCCGGTGGGCACATCGCCTGAAGGGCTTCCGATCGGCGTGCAGATTGCGGCGAGGCCCTTCGAGGATGAAGTCGTGCTGGGTGTGGCGGCCGTGGTGGACACAGCGTTTGGATATCGCGCGCCGGATATGGCGTCGGCCTGAGCCGTTCGAGGCCGATTTCTCCTTTCGAACCATTGGCTTGCGGATTGCTCGGGCTCCCCAATCGACGCGTGCCGCACTTCCTTAGGTCAACCTTTCGATGGAGGTCATTTTTCTGCCGCGGCGGTACACTGAGCCTTCCCTGAGAACTGGAGGCCGGATGGAGCGCTTGGTGTGCGCGAAAGCTGGCTGGAACGTTTTGCCGAATCCCCCGATGTTCTGATCGATGCGCGGCGCCGGCGGACCATCGTGCCGGTACTCGATCTTGCGGTTGGCGGGGATGAATTCGTCACGATGGCGGGTCCGTGCTCCGTTGAATCCGAGCACCAGCTCATGGTCACAGCCCAACGCGTGCGCAGCGCAGGTGCACGTGTTTTGCGTGGCGGCGCGTTCAAGCCGCGCAGTTCTCCTTATTCATTTCAAGGACTCGGCCTCGAAGGCCTGAAACTGCTCGCTGCAGCACGCGAGGCGACCGGCCTGGCGATTGTGACCGAGGCCATGTCAGAGTGCGACGTTCCACTGGTGGCCGAGTATGCCGATATTTTGCAGATCGGCTCGCGGAGCATGGAGAACGAGTCGCTGCTGGAAGCGGCGGCTCGATCGGGACGGCCGATTCTGCTGAAGCGCGGCATGATGGCCACGATCGGCGATCTTCTGCGGTCAGCGCAAGTGATCCTGAGCAATGGCAATCCCAATGTCATCCTGTGCGAGCGCGGGATTCGCACGTTTGAAACGGCGATGCGTAACACTCTCGACGCCGCCGGAATCGCGCTGCTCAAGCAAGTCACGCATCTTCCTGTCATCGCCGATCCCAGCCATGCATCCGGGCATCGCGAGCTGGTCCCGGCGCTGGCGCGGATCGGAATCGCGGCCGGCGCAGATGGACTCTTGGTTGAGGTGCATCCGGATCCTGACAATGCGTGGAGCGATGGCGAACAGTCGCTGGACTTTGACGGGTTCACTGCAATGATGGCAGGCCTCGAGCCATGGATCGCTTTGCGTGGATCGATGCTGCACATTCAAAAGTCGCAAGAGCGGGGATCGACCGAGCGTCGATTTGCGGAGGCGCTGGCATGACGTTGCTGCCGGCTGGGATGACTGCCGCAGCGATTGTGTTGATGCTTGCGCCTGCGCGCGGGCTCACGCCTGATGCAGAGCAGGTTTCGGATTTCATTGTGACTGCCGCGCCGGTCTATAAATCGCTGGCGGAATTGCGCGGGCAGGAACGGTTTTCCAAAGGCGCGCAGCTTTTGCTTGTTCACGCCGGCAAGCCAGAGCCGCTGGTGAGCGGGTTCGCAGCTTCAGCAGACGCAAATGTCTCATTCGATGGCAAGACGGTGCTGTTCGCCGGAAAGCGATCTGCTGGCGATCCATGGCAGATTTGGGAATTGACTCTCAAAGATCGAACTGTGCGAAAGGTGACGGCCACTGCAACCGACGCGGAGCGGCCATTCTATTTGCCGGGTGGACGGATGGTGTGGGCGCAGCGAACGGATGCGGGATTTCAGTTGCAGTCGAGCGACGATGGGCACCCGGCTCCCTGGTTCCTGAATCCGACGGCAGGGCCGGGGATATTGCCCCTCACATACGCGGGAACGAACGCATTTCCAGCGAGTGTGCTGCATGACGGGCGGATTTTGTTTGAAGCAGGGTTTCCGCTGGGCGCCGGAACGACGCCGGAGATGTATCTCGTCTACGCCGACGGCTCGGGTGTGGAGTCGGTGCGCTGCGATCACGGACGCGCGCGCTGGGGCGGAACGCAACTGGCGTCGGGAGACGTGGTATTCACACATGGGGCCTCACTCGGTCGCTTCATCTCAGCGATGGCGCATGAGGTGCAGGTTCCAGCGCCGCGCGGCGAATACGCGGGCGCGATTACAGAGACTGCCTCAGGTGCATGGCTTCTGAGCGCGAGGGCGACGACGGGGCCGAAATTCGCGATCAAGATCTGGACGCCCGGCGAGGCGGCGATGCAAACCGTTTTGGCGATGAGCGGAGAGGATCTTGTCGAGCCAGTACTTGCTGCGCCGGTCACGCGACCGAATCGGCATCCGTCGGGCTTGCATCCGTGGGACTACGCGAACCTGATGGCGTTGGACGCGCGTGTGAGCCGTGACGGAGAACTGAAAGGAAAGCCAGTGTCTGTGCGGCTGGAAGCGCAGGATGCAAAGGGCCGCGCAGTTGCGATGGGGACGGCGCCGGTTGACCCGGACGGGTCATTTTTTGTGAAAGTGCCAGCCGACAGACCCATACGGTTTGAGCTGCTCGATTTCAGAGGGGCGGTTTTGCGGCAAGAACATGGGTGGTTCTGGGCACGCGGCGGCGAGCAGCGCATTTGCGTGGGCTGTCATGCGGGACCGGAGCGTGCATCAGAGAACCGCGTGCCGGATGTGCTGATGCGAACAACCGAGCCGGTGGATTTGACTGGCGCGAAGGCAGTCTCAGGGGCGGTGCATGGAAATTGATATGAGATCTGCTGTTCTCGTTGTAGTTTTCGGCGCGACCTCGGTGGCGGGGCTTAGTTTTGCGGCGCAAACGCCGTCGAGCGCGAGCGAAGTGCACCAGCAAAGGCCGCCCGCGAGTGTGCTATCGCTTCAATCCGATATTCGGTTTGAAGACGCGACGGAGAAATCCGGAATTGAGTTTACGCACAGCTTTGGGTCGGCCAAGCTCGGATCGTTGCTGGAGGGCACCGGCGCGGGCTGCGTCTGGTTCGACTACGACAACTCAGGGCGGTCGTCGCTTTATGTTGTGAGCGGCAGGCCGCTCGACGATTCGATGCACCCCTATCCATTGAAGGACAAGCCCAACCCGCCGCCGCACAACCATCTCTATCGCAATGATGGAAACGGACATTTCACCGATGTAACCGAACAATCGGGCCTGGACCCGGACATGTATTCGGTCGCCGTGACGGCAGCGGACTACGACAACGACGGCTATGAAGACCTGCTGGTAACCGGATACGGAAAGGTCGTCCTCTATCACAACGACGGCAATGGCCACTTTACCGATGTGACAGAGAAGGCCGGGATCAAAGTCAACGGTTGGGCGATCAGCTCCACATGGCTCGATTACGACAAGGACGGTTGCCTCGATTTGTTTGTTGGCCGCTACGTCAAGTTCGATCCGAAGTATCGCGCATTTTACGCCGCGGATAACTATCCCGGGCCGCTCGACTATGCAGGCGAAACGAACATGTTGTTCCACAACAACTGCGACGGAACATTCACGGACGTGACGGAAAAATCGGGGATCGGCGCCTACGTTGGCCGAACGATGGGAGTAACCGCAGCAGACTTCGACAACGACGGATGGGACGACATTTACGTAGCAAACGACCGGACGGAAAATTTTCTTTTCCGCAACAAGCACGATGGGACGTTTGAAGAGATCGCCAACGATACCGGTACGGCTTTCGGCCAGAATGGCGAAGCCACTTCGTCGATGGGTCCGGTAGCCGCCGACTTTGAGGGCAGGGGAGTTCTGGATCTTTGGGTGACCGATGGCAGCTACAACCGCTTCCTCCGAAACGACTCGACGGCGGAGGGTGACTCGCCGGCCTCGCAACCCGAGCCCGCAAAAGCCGGCTTTGAAGATGCGGGCGCGTCCAACGGAATCTCACAGACCGATGCGCAATATGTGAGCTGGGGTTCGGGAGTTTACGACTTTGATAACGATGGCGAGCTCGACATTCTGGTCTTTCACGGCGGGCTGATTCATTTAATCCCGCAGGAGCACACCCTCTTTCGTGGGCTCGATAAAGGCCGTTTCGAGGACGTGTCGCGCGAGGCTGGCTCCGTATTGAGCGACCGCACGGTGGCTCGCGGCGCATGCTTTGCCGACTACGAGAACAACGGCAAAGTTGACGCCTATTTGGTGAATCTCGGCGCGGAGGGAAAGCTACTTCATGACGTCTCCACCGGCGCCGGCCACTGGATTGAAGTGAAGCTCGTGGGCACAAAGAGTAATCGCGACGGAATTGGCGCGCGCGTGGAAGTGATGGCCGGAGGCAAGCGATGGACAGCCGAGCGCGTGGCCAGCTCCGGATTCCTCTCGCAGAATGAGGCCCGGTTGCACTTCGGGATCGGGACGGCGAGCGAGATCGACAAACTGATTGTTCGCTGGCCCAGCGGGATCGTGCAGACGCTGGAAGCGCAGCAGGTCGATCGCATCCTCACAGTTCAAGAGCCGGGCGAGAGGAAGCCGCGATGAGCCGCACTTCAAGCAGGGGGTGCGTGCGACTCGATCAGGCCGCGAGCCTTTGCGCGCTCGCTACGGCGCTGTTCAGCGTGGTGTTTTGGAAAGCGGGGACCGTCGATGCGGCTACCACTCCGGCGAACGGAGTGGAACCGGAATACGCTTCTCCGCTGGAGCTGATGTTTTCGCCCGACGGCGGGCGGATTTATGTTCTCTGCAATGAAAGCGACGAAGTGCGAGTTTTGGATGCGGCGACCTACGCGCCCATCAAGAGCGTCTCGGTGGGCCACCAGCCGC
>JBEKRG010000083.1:0-20061 GCA_049518955.1 Occallatibacter sp. | reverse complement strand
ATCGCGCGTGACCTCGGTGTTTCGGTGGTCACGGTTTCAAAGGTGCTCCGAAACCACGAGGACATCAGCGAAGCCACGCGGAAGCGAGTTCTGGATCGTGTGAAGGAGCTTGACTACACCCCCAACCTAGCTGCACGTGGTTTAGTCACCGGAAAAACCTATCTGGTTGGGCTTGTGGTGCCCGACCTGTTGCACCCGTTCTTTGCCCAAGTGGCAAAATCGCTTTCAAGGGCACTTCTGAAGAAAGGTTACTGCCTTACCATTTCGACCTCGGAAGAGGATGCCGAACTGGAAAAGCACGAGATCACCCGGCTCCTGGGGCGCCGGCTGGATGCTCTCGTCATCGCCTCGTCATCCACCGACCCTTCGGTATTCGCGCGGATCCAAAAACAAGGGCTGCCCCTGGTTTTGATCGACCGTAATCTCACGGAGCTGGGTGCGAACTATGTTGGCACCGACGACGAGGCGGTCGGATTTTTGGCTACGGAGCATCTTATTGAGGTCGGGTGCAGGAGAATTGCCCACTTGCGCGGGCCTGACAATAGCCCCGGGGCCGGGCGACTGAAAGGCTATCAAAATGCCCTTGCCAAGCACGACATGAAGTCCGCGCCGGGATATGTCTCTATGCCGCGGCTAGTGGATGTGCAAAGCAGGGAAAGCGGCGCCGAATTGATGCTGAAATTGCTGGCCTTGAATCCTCGCCCCGATGGAGTGTTTTGCTATAACGACCCCATGGCAATTGGAGCCATTCATGCAATTCTCGATGCGGGATTAAGAGTGCCTGCGGACATCGCGGTTATCGGATCCGGGAACCTCCATTACGATTCTGAACTTCGGATCCCTCTATCGAGCATCGACCAGCAGACCGACACGATCGGCGAGCGCGCAGGACGCTTGACGTTGTCGTTATTGGAATCCAAAACTCACCCGCGCAACAAAACCATCATCATCCAGCCTCAACTTGTGGTTCGGGCTTCGACCGATAAGAAGGCGACGGATGATCAGTCGTCCGTGCCATTGAATACGGCGACGGGCACGAACCGGCATGCATAACCACGGGTTAGTGCCGGCCGTTGCCAGATCCCCGAAACTGCTGTCAACCTATCGTGCCGTTACGGTGGGAGCTGAGGGCAGGCGGCAGGTCGTTTTTGAGGACAGTGCAGAGACATGAAAGGTGATGGGGTTGGACATCGTTTCAGTCGCTGGAACTCGAGGCGAGAGATGATTTCGGGAGATTGCGCTTTATGGTGAAATCGGGAGTTTTAAACCCGAGGATCAACCTGCTGTTAAGCCTGGTCCGTCATACCAACACGCTGGTGATTGCGGACCGGGGATTTCCGTATTGGAAGGAAATCGAGACGATCGATATTTCACTGGTGGATGACATACCTCGGGTTCTCGATGTATTGGCCGCCATTCGCGGAAACTTCAACGTGGCCAGAGCATTCATGGCTGAGGAGTTTAACCAGGTAAACACACCTGAGACGATCGTGAAGTTCGAGTCGTCGTTGGCCGGAGTGGCTCTTGACTTCGAGCCCCACATCAACCTGAGGAAACGAGTGCCGCAGGCCATAGGGATCATTCGAACCGGTGACACGATTCAGTATGCGAATCTCGTGTTGGAGTCTGGCTAGCCTTCACCCTGCTTTTCTAATCACGAATACTGCTTACGCCTTTCCGATGAAATACTGCTCGGCCCTGCGGCGCTTCGCTCGGCGTATGTCGCAGTGTCTATCAACGTCTTGCTCTCCAAGCTACCAGCTCTGGACGGGAGTCGCGCTCTAGCGGCTGAGTGCTGCTTCACCGTCAGCTTTTGGGCTCATTCGGATTCATTATATGCGTTTACAATAACGATACCTTTATCGTATACTCTCGGTTGGCCAGGCTCATAAAGAGGGTAAGAAATGCGACGGCAGGGCAGTTTTGGGATCTCGGCTGGAGATTCTGTTGATCCATCTTTGGTGCCTCAGAGAACTCTTTACAGTGGGGCGACGATGCCGGCGATTGGTTTGGGCACCTTTGGCTCCGATCACGTCTCTGCAGCAAAAGTCGCGGAGGTGGTGAAGGGCGCTGCCGCAGCAGGCTACCGGCATTTCGATTGCGCATCGGTTTACGGCAACGAAAGCCATATCGGCACGTCGTTTGAGGAGATTCTTTGCTCGGGGGTTCGGCGCGAAGATCTTTTTATCACTTCGAAGCTGTGGAATGACAAGCACGGTGAGGATGACGTGATCGCCTCTTGCCGCCAGTCGCTGGCCGATCTGCGCCTCGAATATCTTGATCTTTACCTCGTGCATTGGCCATTCCCGAACTTCCATCCTCCAGGCTGCGACGTCACTTCGCGTTCTCCTGACGCCAAGCCGTACATCCACGAAAACTACATGAAGACTTGGCGCAGGATGGAGCAATTGGTGGATATGGGCTTGGTGCGGCACATCGGCACGTCAAACATGACCATCCCGAAGCTGAAGCTTGTTCTGCGGGACGCCCGTATCAAGCCTGCAGTCAACGAAATGGAGCTGCACCCGCATTTCCAGCAGTCGAAACTATTCAAATTCGTGTTCGAGAATGGTATGAAGCCCGTCGGTTACTGCCCCGTCGGCTCACCAGGACGGCCGGAGCGCGACCGCACCCTCGGGGACACCGCGCCCACCGAGGATCCCGTGATTGTGCGCATCGCGCGAGACCATGGGATTGATCCCGCAGTGGTGTGCATCAAGTGGGCCGTGCAGCGCGGCCAAACGCCCATTCCTTTCTCCGTCAATCACTATCGCTCGAATCTCGAGGGCATCGTGCGAGATCCACTCACCGACGAGGAGATGCGCGCCATCGCTGCTATCGATCGCAACTGCCGCCTGATCAAGGGCCAGGTTTTCCTTTGGAAGGACGGCCAAACATGGGAGGATCTTTGGGACCTGAGCGGAGAGATCACGCCACCGTGACCTTCACGAGGCGCCTCGAGCACGGCTCGGAAAGTAATCGGGAGTAAGCCAAATGAAAGCCACGATGACCGCAGCGTTTTTACCCGGGGATTCGACCGTTGTGATACGCACGGTGCCTCTGCCGGAGCCGGGCCACGGGGAGGTTCTGTTGCGCGTGAAGGCGTCAACGATTTGCGGCTCCGATATTCGCGCCATCTATCATGAGCACCTGGGCAAAGGACCTGAGGGGTACCAGGGCGTGATTGCGGGGCACGAGCCTGCGGGCCAGATCGTCGCCACGGGCCCGGGCTGCCGCCGTTTCAAAGCGAGCGACCGGGTGATTGTCTATCACATTTCGGGATGCGGCGTCTGCAACGACTGCCGGCGCGGTTACATGATCTCCTGCACCAGCGAAAAATATCGCCGAGCCTACGGCTGGCAGCGCGACGGCGGTATGGCGGAGTACATGGTGGCCGAGGAGAAAGACCTCATCGCCCTGCCCGATGAACTCTCTTATGGCGATGGCGCACAGGTTGCCTGCGGGTTCGGCACCGTGTACGAGGGCCTGGAGAAGATCGGCATCAACGGCAATCATGCAGTCCTCATTACCGGTCTGGGCCCGGTGGGAATGGCCACTGGCGCGCTTTGCCGCAAGCTCGGCGCGCAAAAAATCATCGGCATCGATGTGGTGCCCGAGCGGATGGAGATCGCGCTCAATCTCGGCCTCTGCGATGCCGTTCTCGCATCAGGACCCGACAATGTCGCCGAAGTCAGGCGCCTCACCGGAGGCATGGGCGCAGAGCGTGCGGTTGACTGCTCGGCGAACGAAGCGGCGCGGGCGACGGCGATTCGCGCCACGCGGAAGTGGGGCAGGATCGTCTTTCTGGGCGAAGGGGGCCGTGTCGAACTCAATCCTTCACCCGACTTGATCCACGACCAGAAAACTCTCTACGGCTCCTGGGTTACGTCTACCTGGCTTATGGAAGAGCTCGTGGAACGGCTGGTGCGCTGGAACCTGCATCCAGCCGAAATCATCACGCATCGATTTTCGTTGGAGCAGGCTAGTGAAGCTTACGCGTTGATGGCCTCAGGCAAGTGCGGCAAAGTCGCCGTTTGCGCGGACGAAGAATTGAAATGAACCAAGATCGAGGATACAAACCATGACCGTCTCAAAGGGAAACGGGATTTCCGACTGGGAAGGCAAATTGAAGGCGCTGTTGCCGCTCTTTGGCCATCGCAATTGGATCGTGGTTGCGGACTCGGCGTATCCGGCGCAGTCCAGACCCGGCATCGAGACGATTGTGTCGGGCGCCGGTCAGATCGAAACTGCTCGTAAGGTGTTCAAGGCCATTGCGGCCAGCAAACACGTTCGAGCCAACATTTATCTCGATCAGGAATTGGGATTCGTCCCGGAAGTTGATGCGCCCGGCTTGTGGCTCTACCGCACCCAACTCGCGAAACTTATCGAACCCGCAAAAACAATCAAGCTGCCACATGAGCACATCATCGCCAGGCTAGACCAGGCCGCGCAGCTCTTTCGCGTGCTGATCATCAAGACAAAACTCACGATTCCTTACTCCACAATATTCTTCGAACTCGACTGTGGCTATTGGAACGCCGAAGCCGAACAGCGCCTCCGTCAGGCGATGGCTGCTTCCGCCACAAAGTAGGCAGGCAGTCCGGTTCCCGCCGAGCGGAATCTAATTTGCATGCTCGAACCAACGCAGGAAAGGAAAACTACTCGATGAAGATGAATCGCAGGCAGCTGCTTCAATCGCTGGGCGGTGCGTATTCCGCTCTGGCTTTGAGGAAGTTTACGCGCTCGCAGCAGCCAGCGCAAAACGGCCCTTTTCTGCCCACCAGGGAATCTTTGCAAGCCTACAAGATTCCTGACTGGTTCCGCGACGCCAAGTTCGGGATCTGGGCGCATTGGGGCCCGCAATCCGCGATCGAAGATGGCGACTGGTACGCGCGCAACATGTACGTGCAGGGCCAGCCTCAGTACCTGTACCACTGCGAAACGTATGGCCATCCTTCCAGGGTCGGCTACAAGGACCTGGTGAATATCTGGAAAGCGGAGAAATGGGACCCAGATCATCTGGTGGGTCTCTACAAGGAGGCTGGCGCGAAGTACTTCTTCTCGATGGGCGTGCATCACGATAATTTCGACTTATGGAATTCGAAGTACACGCGCTGGAATGCGGTGAACATGGGACCGAAAAAGGATGTGGTCGGCCTGTGGCAAAAAGCTGCGCGCAATCACGGTCTGCGTTTCGGTGTGAGCGAACATCTTTGGATCAGCTACAAATGGTTTTCCGTCAGCCACGGTTCCGACAAGACCGGGCCGATGGCTGGCGTTTCCTACGACGGCGTCAATCCGAATTACGCCGACCTTTATCACGACGCAGGCTGCGAGCCATTCATTGACAAGCTGGACTGGAACGACGATGGCATTCCGGATTCCTGGCGGCAGCACTACCTCAACCGCATGATCGACCTCATCGACAAATATCATCCTGACATTCTCTACACCGATGGCCATCTTCCCTTCGGTGATTATGGCCTGAAGATGGTGTCGCACCTTTACAACGAAAGCGCCCGATCGAATGGAGGCAAGATAGAAGCGGTCTACACGAGCAAAGAGGCGACGGATTGCGCAATCGGCACCTGCCTCCTCGACCACGAACGCGGAGTTGCGGACGGCATCGCGGAAAATCCCTGGCAAACCGATACCTGCATCGGACAATGGCACTATAAGCGCGGCCAGAAATACAAGTCCGCCAAAAAGGTGATCGATCTGCTCACGGACATCGTGAGCAAGAATGGCAACCTGCTGCTGAACTTCCCGCTGCCCAACTCCGGCCAGCTGGACTTCGAGGAGATGGAGGTGCTGGAAGGCATTACCGCGTGGATGCAGATCAACAGCGAAGGCATCTACGCGACCCGCCCCTGGAAGATCTACGGCGAAGGCCCATCGACGCAAGTGAAGATCGTCACCGGAAACTTCAACGAAGACAAGCAGAGCGATCTGACCGCTGAGGATGTGCGATTCACGGCGAAGGGCAGCACACTTTATGCGTTCGTAATGGGCTGGCCGGAGAAGGAAGCAGTTGTGAAGGCTCTAGGCCTAGCCAGCCCGCAGCAGCCGGGCAAGATCCAAAAGGTAGAACTGCTAGGGTACAGCCGCAATCTGAACTGGAGGCAGGACAACACAGCACTGAAGGTGCAGATGCCTGCCGAAAAGATCTCCGACATCGGCATCACTCTGAAGGTCGATCTGGCATAAAGGGAGCATCGAATCAGGCGCGTCGTTCCATCTCGCGTTCCGGGAGGAAAATCTCACCTTGAGCATCTCCGTTGAACCGGTCGGACAAGGCAATTCGCCTTCGCTGAACAATCACGAAGACATTGAAGCCCCGCTGATTCCCGCGGGCAGGCTGTTGCCTTTCCTCGTGGTCACAGTGCTTTTCTTCCTGTGGGCAATTCCGAACAATCTGAATGACATTCTGATCCGGCAATTCATGAAGTCGTTCAACATCAACCGGTCGAGCGCGGCGGGAGTGCAGATCTGGTTTTACCTGGGCTACTTTTTGCTGGCCATTCCGGCAGGGCAATTGATGAGGCGGTTCGGCTACAAGATGGGGATCGTGACCGGGCTATGCCTGTTGGGCAGCGGATGCCTCTTGTTTTATCCGGCGGCGCAGGCGGGGCTTTATTGGTTCTTCCTTGTGGCGCAATTCGTGATTGCCAGCGGATTGTCGTTTCTTGAGACGGGATCAAATTCATTCATTGCGCAACTCGGGCCGGCAGGGTCGAGTGAGCGCCGGCTGAATCTTTCGCAGGCCTTCAATCCACTGGGGTCGATCAGCGCGGGCCTGATCGGGACGGTCTTCATCTTCTCCGGCGTGAAGCTGAGCGATGCGCAAGTGGCAGCCATGCAGGCGGCTGGAACCTATCAGGCGTATCTCCATTCCGAAACGCTGCGCGTGGTGACGCCGTATCTGGTGCTGGGCTGCATCGCATTCTTCTGGGCCTTGCTGATTTTGATGACCAGGTTTCCTAACCTGGAAAGCGAGGATGTTTCGGAGAGCGATTCGACCGTTGGAATGCATGTGCGACTCTGGCAGCCGCACTTTGTCTTTGCGGTGCTGGCGCAATTTCTCTACGTGGGCGCGCAGGTGGGCACGTGGAGTTATTTCATTCCCTATGTGGAATCGGCCACGGGAGTCGGTGACAAAGCGGCCGGCTACATGCTGACGGGAACGCTGGCGGCCTTCGCCGTGGGCCGATTCAGTTCGGCGTGGCTCATGAGGCACTTCCACGCGCGGCTGATGTTGGTGGTCTATTCCGTGATCAACGTCGGCTTGTGCCTGGTTGCCGTGGTCCATCCCAGCTGGGTTGGCGTGGGCTGTTTGCTTACAACCAGCCTATTCATGTCGATCATGTTCCCGACCATCTTTGCGCTTGGCTTAAAGGGCATGGGCGAGAAGACCAAGACCGCCGGATCGTTCCTGGTGATGGCGATTCTGGGCGGAGCTGCGCTGACGAAGTTGATGGGGATGCTTCCGCTGCGGGCTGCCTACCTTGTTCCAGTTGTTTGTTATATCGGTGTTGCTCTGTATGCGTGGCTGTTCGCCGAGGCGAAGGCGGGCGACGCGTTGGGATAAGGGGTGGTGAGTTCGCAACCCGGCAAGTCAGTAAACAAGCGAGTCAGCGAGCAGGGGAAGTAATCAGCATTCTTGTACTACTTTTTACTACATTTCACGAAAAACCACCTCAAGACTTCCCATCGATATTGGACTTTCGCAAATCGCTCCTCTGGGCGCAACCTATTGACTTGGTGAACTTTTTCCATTGTTGATGAGAAATCCGGAACGGGCGAGAAACGATTCCCGATAGCGCTACCAGATTTTCCTGTTTCGATGATTCCTCAAAGTTTGACGTGCCAACCACGCTCTTTGTACTACATTGGCACTACATTTCACGATCTCTGTGCCGGAAAATGCTTAGTTCGCTTGGAATTCAAGTGTTGGAGTTTTTCGGGCGGGTCAGTCACTCGTCTTACTTCTGAGGAACGCCAGCAAATTCTTGCCGCTGATGCGCAGCTTCTTCTTGCCCCGCTTGTATCGCCGCGTCGGCGTCCCCAAATCGACCGCGCCCTTCATCTTCTGCATGAGCCGCGATGCGGCGTCGTAGCTCACATTTAGGATCGCTGCGACCTCGCTGGGCGCGTAGTTTTGCTCCGGCTCAATCTTGATCGTCCGCTTGCGCATCCGTTGCTTGTATCCAAGGCGTCCAGTGTTCGTGAGTACTTCGTAGATGTCTCTGCCCACTTTGCGGAGGTCGGGCTTGTGACCTCGAGGGAGATCGGTGCTGAGGGACATCGGAAGCAGGTTGCCAATCTTATCGGTGCTGAAGATGCTCATGGTTACCTAATACCCGCTGTCCCTAAAACTGTCCTAGGAAAATGCGAAACAAGTGAAACCTGCGAAATAGGCGAAATCTTCCTCTCTCTATTTTCAACTACTTGCTTGTTTTCAATATGTTACGAACGTGCTGCGGGGAACGAGTCCTACCTGAGGAGCCAAATCCCAAGACAATTTAGAGAACTTGAGGCAGGATCACGCAGCCGGCAGGTGCGGATCCGGTGTGGAATCTATGCGTGCGTAGGTTGCCAGCGCTTCGGGACTCGTGACCACCAAATTTGAGCCGTGCAGCCTCACCAGGTCGTGGGCTTTGAAGTCCGCCAAGGCGCGGGTGACCGTTTCACGCGATGCTCCGATACATTCACCGATTTCGCGGTGAGTGAGCGCGCACTTGATCTGGATTCCTTCCCTGGTCGGGTGACCCGCTCCACACCACTCCAGCAATAGATGGGCGAGTCTGGCAGTCGCGGACGATGTGAGGCCGAATATCCGCAATCTTCCGCGGATTCTCGCGAGGTCCGCACATAACTCGCGTGCCACATTTTGATTGGCGCTCGGATGACGCGAGAGAATCCCAAGAAAGTCCCGGCGCCGCAGCGACGCGAGCCTGCAAGGGTACATCGCTTGTGCGCGAATCTCAGAGGAGTCGCCGGAAATGGCAGAAGTAAGCCCCAGAGTATCTCCCGCGCCCGCAACCCCAAGCAGAAGCCGCTTGCCATCGGAGGAATTCATGGAGATATTCACTCCACCTTCCAGCAGGAAAAGTATGCGGGATGGTTTCTGCGCCTCGCTGATTAGAACTGTCGAGCCGGGGCAATGGAAATGTGTTGCCAGCGACGCGAAGTCGCTCCGCGCCTCCGCTGACAGATCCTTAAAGAATCCTTCCGAACCAACCGGCGTCCGGACGTCACTGCGGCTCAATGCGGAGAGGCCGGGCATCGGGAACTCGCTCAGGTTGGGCGTTTCACTCTTTCGATCCCTGGTTTCGGCGAATTCATCTTCGTAACTGCCGGCCTGGAATTCGTTATTGGATTGGCGACGAATCAATTGCAAAGTTCGCGTCGATCTCCCACAAACCTGTGAAGCTGGTTCCGACGGTTGCATCAGCAAGCCGGGAGATTTCGAAACAGCGCGCAGGTTTGATGGCGTCATTCCGCGGCCTCTCATGCTGCAACGCCCGGCAACGCCCGACTCGCCATAGGCGATCTCGACCGTTCGGCCATGACTTCTCCAATACATTGGAGCAGGCTGATCGGCTCATTTCTGACGGTCGCGTCCGCAAATTTGTCCCGGTGGTTTGCAGAGTCTGTGATCGAAACCACGGGCGTTCTCGGACCGATTGCTTTAACCAGGAACGCAAATCTCTCCCGGCTATCGTCGGGGATGGAATGACCCAGGAGGACCAGGTCGAAATCACCATCCCTGATGTAGACGATCGCTTCCCTGATCGACCCTGTGGAGGTTACCACGTATCCGGCGGATTGCCAGAGTGAGCTCTGACTTGCCAGAAGTGACGAATCCAAGCCGACGGCCAGGACAACCGTTACGGGCATAATGACCTCCAGAATGTGGAGAATGGGCCTTGGCTGATCGGGGAAAACGAACCAAGTATCCATTGGATATCCGTTTCCTGGCGAGCAGTCTGGTCAATATTGCACACTTCCCCGTTTTCATCGAGTTTTCACAAGTTCAGTCTTCTTGCAACCCGAAGCTCCAGACTCCGGAAGGCATCCCGTCCTGAATGAGTTTGAGTTCCTGGGCTACCGGCGCTTCGGTTCGCAGTCTCGGGTTCTCTCGGACAACGAGGTTAAATCCGCTGTAAGGAAGCGATCTCCTCTTGCTCTTGCAGAAGGCGCGCGCCCGACCCATCGGGAAAATGGCGCAAAAGGGACGCAGTCAGCGACATTCGAAGCTGGCTGCGTCTTCGGTGTTGCCCTGGCCTTTATATTGGTCGTGTTTCGGATAGGCGCAGAGCGGCCGGCTGCGGCCGGGGAACGCCTTTCCCGTAGCGGTGACGGACTTGGGCGGGATGCCTTTTTCGACCCAGTTGGATAATGCGCCCAACAGATCGAATTGATCGAGCGAAGGGCCGCCGGCGCAGTGACTCATTCCGGGTACGAAATAAAACTGGCTCCATTTGGAAACGGCATCGGGCCCACCGTTGTCCGCAGCCATGTGCCTGAAGTAATCGAAGGTATCGAGCGGCGAGAACCACGGGTCGCTGTCGCCGTGGTAGAAGATCAGCTTGCCGCCATGGCTCGAGAAGGTAGACAGGTTGGTGGAGGTCGAGTCGACGAGAGGCTGAACGTCGTTGAGCGCTTCGGAATCGACGTCGACCTCAGTGGCCGTGGTTACAGGGCCGAAGATGCCGGGACCAGGAGCCAGAATTCCCGGGATACCCTTGGTGGCTGCGATGCCGGCATCGTAGAGGAAGCCCGAATAGACCTGAACTCCTTCGGATGTTTTAGGGCCGCCAATGGCCTTTTTGATTGCAGCGACTTTGGCAGGCGTGAGGCAGGAATCAGTCTGGCCTGCTTTACATGCCAGAACCGCGGGATCGAAATGACAATCGAGAGGATCGGAGATCATGCCATCGGCGAGTCCGTCGAGCGCGTCGCACTGTTTCATCATGGCATCCATGAACAGCTTGCGATCGTCATCGGTGATGGCCTCGGTGATGATGGGCTTTCCATTGGAATCCTTCGGCGCGATCTGGTTGAATGCCGCGGGAATCCATAGGCTGATGGCGAGATTGGAAAAGCCGGTGCGCATCGCCGGATCGCCGACGATGATGCCATTGAACTCGGTGGGATAGCGCTGGGAGAGGACCATTCCTTCACGACCGCCCGTTGAGCAGCCGGTGAAATAGGAATATGCCGCGGACTTGCCATAGTACTGCGCGATGATTTGTTTTGAAAGCTCGGCGACCTGGGGGTTGGCCTGATAAGCAAAGTCAAGAGAGGCCTGCTGGTCTTTCATGAAACCGAAATCGAAGACGCCATTATGGGTTTTGTGGCCGGTGTCCGTGCTGACCACGGCGTAGCCACGCATCAGTGCCGGCTTGTCTCCCGCCGCAGTCTGCCCGATGGGCGGGTACACAATCCCATTGCCGCCCGCGCCACCCTGCATCAGAAAATCGCCGTTCCACTGGTCCGGCATCGCCAGGACGAATTGAATGCCGAATTCTTCGCCGCCGGCGCCCTTGCGGCGATTGATTACACCTTCAACGCGGCAATATGCGGGAAGGGCCAAAGACCGAGGGGGCGCGGTGAAGGGAATCGGCACCGTGGTTCCCGCGGCAACAGGGGACGCCTTGGTGATTTCGACGCCCGGCGATTTGAAGTTGGACAAATCGGCGCAGGAATCAGGCTGCTGAGACCGGGCGCACGGAGCCAACAGGAGTATTGAACCAATGACAGTGGACAGCAGACGCGTGTTCATGGTGCCTCACAACCACAATCGTCACAGCATGGAGATGCCGGCGTCGCGGTAGATTTCGGTGATGTAGCGCAAGTCGCGCAGGCCCTCCTCGCCCGGTGTTTTGGGCTCGAGGTTGTTCTGCACGCAATTGGAGAAGTGATTGGCCTGAGCGGTGAACTGATAGGGGTTTTTTTGCGGATTGGCTTCATCGAGCACAGTGGGCGGAACACGGGGTCCATTGAAGTACTCGGCGTGGAGGTGCTGGCCGTCGTAATTGAATGCCGGCTCGGCTTCAATCCAACCTTTGGCGCCATACACTTTGAAGAAGCCGTCCATCTGCGCTCCATAGGTGGTGGCACACGAGGCCACAATGCCGGAGGGGAACTTCATCGTCCAGGAAAGATTTTCTTCGACCGAGGTGAAGCGGCCGTCCTGATCGATGACGGAGCTGAAGGCGGAAAAATTGGCGGGCTCTTCGCCGGTGAGATAGCGGGTGGCGTTGAGGGAGTAAATGCCAACGTCCATCAGCGGTCCGCCGCCGGCGAGTTTTTTGTCGAGACGCCACTCGCCAGCCCGTTCGTTGAAGCCGAAGGCGGTTTCGATGGCCTGGACCTGGCCGATGGCGCCGGTGTGAATGAGATCGACCGCCTTGAGGTTAGTAGACTCGAAGTGGCAGCGATAGGCGATCATGAGCTTGACGTTGGCGGATTTGCAGGCAGCGATCATCCGCTCGCACTCGGCGACATTGACGGCCATGGGCTTTTCGCAGAGGACGTGCTTGCCCGCCTTGGCCGCGCGAATGGTGAAGTCGGCATGCATGGAGTTGGGTAGCGCCACATATACGGCGTCGACGTCCTTGTTGGAAATGATGGAGTCGAAATTGTCGTAGGTGTAGATGGAGGACTCAGGGACACCGTAGTCTGAAGCGATGCCGAGGGCCTTGTCGCGATGGCCGCTGACAAGCGCCGTGACTTTGGAGTTGGTGGAATTGCGGACGCCGGCCATGAAGATGGCGGCGATGCGGCCGAGGCCGATGATCGCGTAGCCGGTTTGGCGCCCGGCAGGCTGGGCAAGAAGGGGCGGAGCGAAGCGCGCGGCGAGACCAAGCGCGCCCAAAGAAGCGAATTCGCGGCGAGTAAATGACATGAGGATCACTATAAACCTCCGAGTCCGGGAGCACGTGAGAATTCCCGGTAACAAACCGATCTTTCAACAACTTAGCGGGCTTAAAACGCCTACGAGCTGGGGTGAAAATGCGTGGCGTCGGCTGCGGATTGAGAGTGCTCTGCTCCTGATTCATCTGGGACTTGTTCCGGCCACGTCGGCTTGGGGGCGGCAAGAGGGGATGGTTGTTGAATCTTGCTGCCGGTGTTCGACTTCACGTATAAAAGAACTAAAGCCCCGCAGAATTTCTGGTTTATCAAAGCTGTCCGTTCAATCTACGAACGGGCAGGCCACCGCGAACCTGTATCGTTTATCCAATTGATTCATTCATAACGCCACTCGACGGCGGAAGAGAAGGAACCAATATGAAACAGGGCAAATCAAGCATCGCCAAGCCGCTGACGACGAACAAGCACCTGATCCGCTGGGTAGAGAAGATGGCGGAACTGACGCAGCCGGCTACAATCCACTGGGTGGACGGGAGCGATGAGGAAAACGACTGGTTGTGCGACGAGCTGGTGGCCTCGGGAACATTCGTTCGGTTGAATCATGAGAAGTGGCCGGGTTGCTTTTATGCACGCTCTGACCCACGCGATGTGGCACGCGTGGAGGATCGTACATTTATCTGCTCTTTTTCAAAGGACAATGCCGGGCCGACGAACAATTGGATTGAGCCGTTCGAGATGCGCAAGAAGCTCAAAGAGCTCTTCAACGGATGCATGCGCGGGCGGACTATGTACGTGCTGGCCTTCAGCATGGGGCCGGTGGGATCGCCGATGTCGCGCATCGGAGTGGAACTTACCGATTCGCCGTATGTCGTGGTGAACATGCGCATCATGACGCGGATCGGGCTGCCGGTGCTCGAGGAGATCGACAAAGGCACGGTGCGCGTGGTGCCGTGCATGCACTCGGTGGGTATGCCGCTCGCCGCGGGCCAGAAGGACGTGCCGTGGCCGTGCAACGACGAGAAGTACATCGTTCATTTTCCGGAGGCGCGCGAGATTTGGAGTTACGGGTCGGGATACGGCGGGAATGCTCTGCTGGGCAAGAAGTGCTTTGCGCTGCGCATCGCCTCGAACATTGCGCGCGACGAAGGCTGGATGGCCGAGCACATGCTGATTGTGGGCGTGGAGTCACCTGAGGGAGAGAAGACGTATGTGGCGGCGGCTTTCCCGTCGGCATGCGGCAAGACGAACTTTGCCATGCTGGTGCCGCCCAAGGCTTTGGGCGACTGGAAGGTGACGACGGTCGGTGACGACATTGCGTGGATCAAGCCGGACGCAAGCGGGCAGTTGCGCGCCATTAATCCTGAGAGGGGATTTTTTGGCGTGGCGCCGGGGACGAGCGAGAAGACGAATCACAACGCGATGGCGACGCTGCGTAAGAACACGATTTTCACCAATGTGGCACTGACGCCGGATGGCGGCGTTTGGTGGGAAGGGATGACCGACGAGCCGCCGGCTGAGTGCACAGACTGGCGCGGCGAGCGCTGGACTCCGGAGATCGCAAAGCAAACCGGGGCCAAGGCGGCACATCCGAACGGGCGATTCACGGCGCCGGCGTCGCAGTGCCCGTCAATTGATGCGGCGTGGGAGGACCCGGCGGGCGTGCCGATCGGCGCATTCGTTTTTGGCGGGAGACGATCAACGACGATGCCGCTGGTGTACCAGGCCTTTAATTGGAGTGCGGGCGTTTACGTAGGCGCGACGATGGGTTCGGAGACGACGGCGGCGGCCAGCGGCGCGGTGGGCCTCGTGAGACGCGATCCGATGGCGATGCTGCCGTTCTGCGGCTATCACATGGGCGACTACTTCCGGCATTGGATCAAGATGCAGCGTTCGCTGAGCTCGACGCCGAGGATTTTTAACGTGAACTGGTTCCGCAAGAGCGAGGACGGGAAGTTTCTGTGGCCAGGCTTCAGCGAAAACATGCGCGTGTTGAAGTGGATTGTGGACCGGGTGCATGGGCGCGCGCAGGGCAAGGAGACGCCCATCGGCTGGACGCCCTACTACGACGATATGGAATGGGCGGGGATCAACATTTCGCGCGCGGAGTTCGACCAAATGCAGGAAGTGAACCGCGCGGCGTGGCGCAAAGAGCTGATCGGGCACGAAGAGCTCTTTATCGATGTACATGACCATTTGCCGCCTGAGATGGTTTACGAGCGCGAGCTGCTGATCTGCAGGATGTGAACTGCGATGGATCGCGAGGGCATTGCGGCTTTCACGCCGCAGTTCGTTCCACGACAGGACGAAAACCGAGCTGACGGAAGAAATCGACGACAAGGGAAGTTGTTTCTTCGCTGGTAAAGGGCGCAACGCGAAGGACCAGTTCCGCGCCAGCCGATCCTGCCAACGTCTCCGGCGGAGCCGCGGAGGTCAGCGTTTGCGGCGAGGCGGCGATGGCGATGCACTTCTCGCGCCGGTTGGTGCAACTGGCCAGATCGCCGATGGATTGCTGAAGGGTGGGCGTAGCGATAACCGTGTGCGGCGGCGCCATGCGGTCCACCAGCCATAGAATCTCGAGTTTGGATTCGAGCTCGTCGGGCACGCAGTCGATGACCAGATCTGCATCGCGGACAGCATCTTCAATGGAGGCGACAAATGCGACAGCGGGGACGGCCTGGGGGCTCAACTCCTGGCGGATGGACTCGCGCGCATGGTGAAGGTTGCCAGGCATCACGTCTTCAAGGAGAACGCGATAGCCGGCGCGGGCCGCGCCCAACGCGAGCCGGCGGCCGAGGGGCCCCGCTCCGATGATGGCGACGGTGATCACGGCCTTGAACGAACCGGAGAGATCACTTGATGGCGAGGGCCGCGGCCACTTCCTCGACGCTGGGGCGGGCGTTGATCAGATGCTCGGCGACCTTGGCGCGCTCGTCGGCCGAAAGTGTGGGGACTAATGCGAGCACCCGGCGCAGGGTCACGGCAACGTCGTCAATGTAGTTCATCAGGCGGATAGCTTCTCCAGAAAGCGGCATGTTTTTCCTCTAAGGTGAGTCCACTTCTATTGTATTGCGTGGACGGCGCCGCGCGCCCGCGTATGCTGGAGCGGGCGAATTTCGCCGTGCAATCAGGGGGCATCATGGGTTCCGAAGTTTCCAGGCGGCGGTTTGTACAGATCCTTGCGGCGCTCTCGACCGCCAGCAGTTTGCCGGCAGGCGCGGCTGAGAGCGCCAGGCAAACATCACCGGACGCGTCGAAAACAATCAACCGGAAGAATCTTGTGGCGACGCAGGTGAAAGCATATGCCTGGCAGGATGAGGGCATCGATGCGCTGCTCGATAACCTTCAGGAAAAAGGCAACGTGAATACTGCGTTTGCCTTCACGTTCAACTCGGAAGCGACCGATCAGAGCGGGAAGATTCCGCTGCCGGACCATGGGACTTACGGGAGAGCCAACCCGGAGATCGGCGGAGCATTTTACGACTACGATTTGCAGTACTTTGTGGACACAATGCTGAAGGAGTTTCATGCGGCGAGCCGGTTCAACGTGATCAGCGAAGTGGCGCCGAAGATGAAGGCCCGGGGCATGGATTTTTTCGCCTTCGACTACAACAACACGAACGCCAACATGATGCGGCTGATTCCGGGATTGACGGAGACGGCCGAGATCGACGTGTATGGGAAGCGCACCGACGGCGCGTGTTGGAATCATCCGGATTATCGCGGGCTGCTGACCGGGAGGATCAAATCGTATCTCTCGGGCTATCCGGAACTGGTGGCTGGAATCATCTTCGGATGCGAGCGGATGGGCCCACTGGACAACCTGATCGGCGGTGGATGGGCGACGACAGGAATCTGCTGCTTCTGCCCGTATTGCCGCGCGAAAGCCCGGGATCGCGAGATTTCGGTGGACAGAGCGCGAGAGGGATTCATCAAGCTTGATCGGTTGTTCCAGGCAGCCGGAAATGGGCGGCGCCCGGCCGACGGATATTTCGTGAGCTTCTGGAGAATCCTGATGGAGAGCCCGGAGGTTCTTGCGTGGCACAGTATGTGGCACGACAGCTATCACGAGGTACGCGCGGAACTTTACCGGACCGCGAAGGCCATCGCTCCGCAAAAGCCATTCGGGTTTCATATGGTTCAAAACATCACGTTCAGCCCGATCTACAGCGCTGCGGACAACTACGCGACCATCCAGAACTACGCGGACTTTATCAAGATCGCGACCTATAACAATGCGGGCGGAGGGCGGATGAAGGGATTCATTGAAAGGCTGAGCCAGACCGTCTTTGCCGATACGACGCCAGAGGAATTGACACCGCTCTATTACAAAATGATGGGCTACGACGAAGCGCCCTACGGCGAGCTACCAGCGCAAGGGCTTTCAGCGGACTACATCGCTCGCGAGACGAGACGCGCCATCGCGGACACGGGACACTCCATCCAAATCTATCCGAGCGTAGATATCAATGTTCCGGTGCAATCCGGCTGGAAGCAGGCCACGCCGGATGGCGTGGAGGCGGAAGTGCGGGCGGCCTTTGCGGCCGGAGCCGACGGTGTGGTGCTCGCCAGGGAATACACGGAGATGTGGCTCAAGAACCTAGCGGCGGCGGGGGACGCAACACGGGAAATCTTTGCCAAGGCGTGAGAGCGGGGGCGCAGTGATCGAATTTTTGGGACTTGGGCGGAGCGCGTTGATCAATCGACAGTGGGCTCTGACTACGGGTGCTGCTCAACAGCGATATTGACGGTGGCTCTGTAACCCGAAGTTGCGAGGCCAAGTAGATTCGTGGCCACTCCGGGGAGCGAGACCGGGAGGAACGTGACCGAGCCGTCAATCGCTGAAGTGGCCGTGGCGGCCTGCGTGGCCAGGAGCGCGCCTTGCTCGCAAACGGTGTGCGGCGAGCAGGGCGGCGACCAGGCATAGAGCGCCTGATAGAGCGCAACCGTGCCGCCGGCCATGGGATTGCCGTCCATGTCAAGGAGACGGAGAGCGATCTGGCTGGGCGTGCCTGAGGCAGCGATGATTTGGCTGTTCCCGAAGATTGGCTCGAGCAGTACGTACTCAGGACGTGCCCCATAGGCCGAAAAAGCGACACATTGGCTGGTCCCGTTGAGGCAGGCGTCGATGCTGACGACTTGGCCCTCAGCGAGCGGGCCGACGGTGAGAGCCTCAGTTGCGATGCCTGCGGAATTCGTGAGCGCGGCAATCGGACCTTGTGGCGCGATGCCGCCGCCGGTGGGAGTTTGCCATGCGACTGACTGGCCGGCGAGGGGCATGCCGCTCGAAAGGACGAGAGCCTGCACGATCCAGGTGAAAGTGGCTCCGGCGGCGAGCGCAAGCCGCGGAGTGAGAGAGGAAACAGCGGGCGGAGATCCACCGCCGAATTGCGCCTCAACGCTCGAGCCATTGGTGAGCGAGGCGGTGACAATGGACCATGTGCCGTCGTTCGCGATGAGGTTCATAGTGGCGCGGCCATCGCCGGTTGTAGTCACCGAACAAATCGTCAGACCGCAGGCGAGCCTGGCGGTGCCAGCGGTGACGGTGTAGAGGACGGTGACGCCGCCAGCAGGCGTGAGCGCGGAGGTTAGAGCGGTGACGGTGAAGGGAAGAGGCACGCCGATGGGAACCGTGTTTGAGGGCGCCGTAAGAAGAGTGAGCGCGTCGCCTTTGCCGGAGTCGTAACTGATGCCGCTGGGAATGATGGCTGCAGCGTAAAGGGTGGGCAGGTCGTCAATTTCAATATCGACGGAACCCGTTACGCCGGAGGCCGCGGGCGGCGCGATGGCGGTGATCTGGTTGGGCGAGATGCTCGTGACGAGCGCGGGCTGGCCGCCGACAAGAACCTTGTCGGCGAGGCGGAAGCCCGTGCCCTCGATCGTGAAGGGACCGCCCGATGCGGGCAAGTGCGCGGGCGAGACTGTGTCCGCGTAAAGAAGCCAGCCGTCGTAGGCGTAGTCAGGGCGGCCGTCGCCGCGCAGGTCGGCGATGCCGATGCGCACAATGTCGTCGGCGTTTGAGGCGACGCGCAGCCATGTTTCGCCCGTGGTCAGGCCGTTGAGGCCCGGTGCGGCGCCG
The DNA here is from genome assembly GCA_049518955.1 of Occallatibacter sp. Taxonomy (GTDB): domain Bacteria; phylum Acidobacteriota; class Terriglobia; order Terriglobales; family Acidobacteriaceae; genus Telmatobacter. The sequence continues at coordinate 1,106 of JBEKRG010000083.1, read as the reverse complement.
ACGGGTGTTACGCCGGCGGAATCGAATGCGTCCCATACGCCGATGGTGGGCATGGCTTTGGAGTTTGATGGCGCACCGGTTTCGTCAAGCGCCTCGGTGACGACCGTGAAGATGCGATTGCCGCGAATAGGGAAGGTGAACCAGTCTGTCTGGCCGATCTGGCTCAACCGGCCGCACCACATACCGCCGACGGGCATGGGGCGTGGCTCGGAGAAGGAGCCGATGGCATCGTTGAAGCCGGCGACGAGCGAATCGCCGGCGGTGATGTTAAGGGTCTGCGTGCTTCCCGGTGTGAGATTCAAAAGTGAGAAGGAGTTGAATGTGCCGGAGGGTACGACCTGCCCCTCGGTGTGAGGCCCGACTGAGTTTTCGAGAATGTAGAGAGGGTCGATGGCCTCGAAGGTGATTTGGTAGCTGGCTGAGGTCACGCCGGGCGGGAGCGGAATGCCGCTGAGGTCAAAGGAGCCTTGCAGCGCGGGATCATCTGAGCCCCACATGGTGAGTGGATTGCCGCTTGGGTCAGAGAATCCGGTGACGGGATTGCCGTGGTTGCCGCCGAAGAGCGTTCCCGTCACGGCAGTCACGGTGTACTCGTAAATTGGATTGCCGTTGGCGTCGAGCGGGCGCGCAACCACGTTGACGCCCTGCATCCCATAGCCGGTGCGGAAGGCGACTGAGCCCTGGATGGAGACGGTGTTGGCTGCAGTGAGCTGCTTGCCGGGGAAGCTGGCGAGGTTGGCGGCGGTGATGGGATAGATGCGGTTTAGGGCGGCGATGTCGTCGTAGCGGAGAACCGTGGGGTTGGGGATGCATGCGCCGCCGCTCGCGCCACACGCGCCGCTAAGCGGTTCCATGACAAGCCAGCCCTGCATTCCGCCGGTCTCGCCATTGTTGGCCGCGCCGGGATTCACTTGCGCGCAGTCCAGGCCGAGAACGCGGCCGAAGGCGCGTTCCAGATCGAAGCTCATCATCTGGAGCATGGCGGAGTTTGTGGCGCAGAGGCCGTTGAGAACGATGACTGCGTGAGCGATGGTGGCGTCGGGGTTGAGGTTGTCCATCCAGACGTAGACGCCGTTGTTCTGGCAGGCATCGGGCTGGCTCGCCGT
>JBEKRG010000082.1:0-21299 GCA_049518955.1 Occallatibacter sp. | reverse complement strand
CTGTAGGAACGACCGGGTGGGAAGCATCGGCTTCCGGCTGGAGGTTGCGGAGGAAGAAACTTACGATATTTCCCAGGATAGGCGGCAGCGCGCCGTGGCGACCGGGGCCGGTGATCCATTGGAGGCGGGCCTGGGGAGAAACCGCATTCATCGTGTCGGCGTTGAGCGCGGGCGCCGTCGGCGTTGGTGGAACAGACGATGCTGCACCAGCTGCCGGTGTTCCCGCGCTGGGGGGATCGAAGAGGGAGTAGAAGCGGCGGGCTTCGATGACCGTGTTTCGCGCGCCGTCGAAGGGAAACATGTCTGAGTAGGTGGAAATCACCGTGTAGGGACGCGGGGCGGCGAGTTCGATCCAGTCGGGAAAATCGAGGTCCGAGGATATGAAACGCGGCGTTGACTGTTCGGCGTCCTGGGGACCGAGCGCGGGCAGGAGCGCGTCGAAAGACGTGATGTAGCATGCGGTGCCGATGGCGGCGATACGCGAGTCGAGTGCGCCTGCGAGCGCGGTGATGGTTCCTCCGCCCGAGCAACCGAAGGCGCCAATACGATGCGGATCAACCTCGGGAAGGGAAGCGAGAAAATCCACGCCGCGTATCGCGTCCCAGACCTCGTAGCGGGCGAAAGTGTCGCCGATGAGCATGGGTTGCAGACTGGCCTCGCCGTGCTCTCCAGTGGCGCCCGCCGCGAGAGTCGTACTGGGCTTGGCTGGATCGGGGTATTGCAGCCGCTCGCCCTGGCCGATGGGATCGTAGGACAACACGATGAATCCATTGCGGGCGAAGGTTGCGGCGAAAGGTGCGTCGGACAGCTTCCCGCTTGGGGTATGGCCCGGACTCATGAGGATCGCGGCGCGCTTGCCGCTCGCAGGCGCGCCATCGGGAATGTAGAGCAACGCCGTGACGAAGAAGTTGGGCTGGCTTTCGAAGATGACTTTACGGATGCGAAAGCCTTCGGCCTGCACCTCGCCGACGAATTTGGCGTTCAGCGGGGTGCGCTGGGGCAGAGCACCGATGAGAGAGAGAATCTGCGCGCGCACTTTGGCCTGGCGAGCCAGAGCCTGAACACGCGTGTGAACAGCAGCCACTGCGGCAGCGCGGTTGGCTTCGTCCTGCGTCGCGATGCTGTCGAGGTACTGATCGAGTTCCAGCCGGCCCAGGTTGGCAGGGTTTTCAGTACGGCTGTTTGGCGCGGGCGTTGTGGTTTGCGGTGTTGCGGGATGCGGCGCGGGGACTTGTGCGGGGGCAAATCCTGACCAGGAAATTGCCATCAGCGTGAAGAGAGCTGCAAGAGTGACTCGTGTCATGACTATGCCTTGATACTCCAACAGGTCAGACCAGTCAACCGCGCTCGAAGCGGATCATCGGAGTCTTGCACAATCATTCATGTTGGAGCGTCGGCCAGCCGGTATCCTGTTCGAGAGATGGGTGGGAGCAGGCTGCATAACGGCTTCAGGTGGCTCTTCGATGGGCGTCGCGGCCCGCGGGGGCAGATGGTTCCGCGGTGGATCTTTCTGCGCGCGCTGGCCCTCATCTACTTCTCAGCCTTCTATTCGCTGCTGTTTCAGATCAAGGGCTTGATTGGCCCTGATGGAATCCTGCCTGCGCGAGATTATCTGGCCGATATCGCGCAACAGGTGGGTCTGGAGCGGTACTGGTATGCACCGTCGCTCTATTGGATCTCATCAAGCTCCACGATGATGATGGCGGTGACGTGGATCGGGCTGATTGCGTCCTTGATCGCTTTGCTAAATGTTTGGCCCCGCCTGAGCTTTTTCGTATGCTTCGTTTGCTTTCTTTCGTTCGTCGGCGCGAGCGGCACGTTCTCGAGCTATCAGTCGGATGGGATGTTGCTGGAGGCCGGATTTCTGGCGTTGTTTTTCGCGCCGCGCGGGATTTGGCCGGGTTGGGGTGCGGATAGCCCTCCATCGCGCTTGAGCTGGTTTCTGCTGCAGTGGGAGTGGTTCCGGATTTATTTCGAATCCGGCATGGTGAAGCTTGCGAGCGGCGACGTGGAGTGGCGGAACTTCACGGCTATGGACGAGTACTACCAGAATGGGCCGCTGCCCACGTGGATTGGATGGTACGTCGAGCATTTGCCGCATTGGTTCCATGCGGCCAGCGTTGGAGGAACCCTGGCGCTCGAGTTGGGCCTGGTGTTCATGATGTTTTTTCCGCGCAGGGTGCGGCTGATCCTTTTCTTCATCGTTACGCCGTGGGAGATCGGCGTAATCCTCACCGCCAACTATGCGTTTCTGAATTACCTGGTTCTCTCGCTCGGCTTCCTTCTGCTCGATGACAAATTTCTGTTGCGGTTTTTGCCAGGGCGCATTCGCCCACGCGGGCCGGTGCGGATTGAAGAGCCGATGCCCGGGACGCCTGAGGAGCATTCGCTTTCGATTCTTGGCGTGGGCGAGGCCAGCGTGACAACGGCGGACATCGAGACTGCCCATCAAGTTCCAACACGACACAAACTTCTGGAACGTCTCGGGTTCTCTTGGCGGGTTGCCGGCGTGACCGTTACGGCCTTCATGCTGACATGGATTGCCTACAACACGACGGCGGAGATGATCGGAATTCCGATGGGCAGAATTCCGGGACCCGTCAAACCGCTGATCGCTCTTGAGCCCTTTCGAACCGCTAACCAATATGGGCTGTTCGCGGTGATGACGCGCGGGCGCTACGAAATCGAATTTCAAGGTTCCAACGACGGCACGAATTGGATTGCGTATCCGTTCCGGAACAAGCCGCAGGCACTGAACGAGGCACCCGGGATCTATGCGCCCTATCAACCGCGTTTCGATTGGAACCTGTGGTTCGCATCGCTCGGCGGATGGCGCGAGAACGAGATTGTGCCGCTGACAGAAGAACGGCTGCTGGTCGGCGACGGCGATGTGCTGGCGCTTTTCCGCGGCGATCACTTCGCGCAGAGTCCGCCGCGTTATGTGCGCGCCGTGATTTGGCAATACTGGTTTACAACAGAGGAAGAAAAGCGGAGAACCGGCGATTGGTGGCGCCGCGAGTATATGGGCCTTTATGCGCCGGAGTTGACGATGGCCGCCGATGGCCAATTTGCCGTGGTGGCGTGGCCTGAGGAATTGCCGCCGCGCGAATGAGGATCGAGCACTGAGAGGAAGAGGCAGCGATGAGCCGTGCATGCGTGATTGGATCGGGCCCCAATGGGTTGGCCGCGGCCATTGTGCTGGCGCAGGCCGGAATGAGCGTGGAGGTCTTCGAAGCGGAGGCCGAACCGGGCGGCGCTGCAAGAACGCTGCCGCTCACGCTGCCGGGGTTTCTGCATGATTTCGGCTCGGCCGTGCATCCGTTCGCTGCCGGATCTCCATTTTTCGCCACACTCCCGCTGGCGGATCATGGCCTCGAATGGATTCACGGAGAGGCGCCGCTGGCGCACCCGCTCGACGATGGTTCGGCTGTGGTGCTGGAGCGCGACCTGGAGCACGCGGAGCGCGCACTTGGCGCGGACGGCAAGTTATGGCGGAGTTTGATGCAGCCCGCAGTCGACGACTGGATGGAGTTTGCGGAGGACACGCTGGGTCCACCACTCCGCATCCCGCATCATCCGCTGCGCATGGCGCGATTTGGACTTTCGGCCCTTCAAACCGCGCAAGGCTTCTCAAAAAGTCACTTCGTGAGCCCGCGGACTCGGGCCATTTTCGCGGGATTGGCGGGCCACTCGTTTCTGAGTTTCGACCAGCCGCTGAGCGCGACCATCGGGTGGATGTTCGGTATCACTATTCACGCGGTCGGCTGGCCCGTTCCTCGCGGCGGCGCGAGTGCCATTACGCAGGCGCTTATCGGATACCTAAAGACTCTTAACGGAACGGTGCACACTTCTTGCCGCATCGATGCGGCCGCGTTCCGCGAGTTGGAATCGAAAAATGATCTTGTGTTCTTCGACACCTCACCAGGGCAACTTGTGGAGATTGTCGGCGAACAGCTCTCGACCAAATACAGAAGCGAGTTGGAGCGGTTCCGGCGCGCGCCGGGTGCGTTCAAAATCGATTACGCCCTTTCACAGCCGGTTCCATGGCGCGCGGCGGATTGCCGGCGATCCATCACAATTCACCTGGGCGGATCGTTCGAGGAAATTGCGGAGGCCGAATTCGTCGTGGCCCATGGACGCGAAGCCGAACGCCCCTTTGTGCTGGTGGCGCAGCCCACGCTCTACGATCCAACGCGTGCGCCCGAGGGGAAACATGTGTTGTGGGCTTATTGTCATGTGCCGAACGGCTCCACATTCGACATGACGGAGCGCATCGAAGCGCAGATCGAGCGCTTTGCTCCAGGATTCCGCGATTGCGTGCTGGCGCGGCACGTTTCCGCGCCCGCAGCTCTGGAAGCGATGGATGCGAATCTCGTGGGCGGCGACATCAGCGGCGGTGCGATGACCATGCGGCAGATGTTGTTCCGGCCGACTGCCAGAGACTATGCGACGGGTACGCCCCAGCTGTATTTGTGTTCGGCATCGACGCCACCGGGCGGAGGCGTTCACGGAATGTGTGGCTACCACGCGGCGCGGCTTGCGCTTCGTCGGCTAAAGAAGTGATCGGTAGGCGCCATGGAAAAGGCAAGGCCGCTCGCCTCCGGCGGCCGGCCTTGCCAAGTAACTGCAGTGTTTTCCCCGTGAAATCTGCGACCTAGAAAGAGCGAGTGATTCCTATCCGCGCGCGTAGCTTTCAAGTGCGACGCGGCTGGGAATTGTAAGCGTGCATCCGTGCTGCGCCACCAGGCGACGGTTCTTGAAGATGCTTAGCGTGCGCGTCACGGTCTCACGTGAGGCGCCGATGAACTCGCCGATTTCTTCGTGGGTCATCGAAACGCGGCAGTGCGCGGACGGCTCTTGCTTTTGGCCGGGCTCATCGCTCCAAACCAGTAGCAGGCGGGCCAGGCGCTCCGGCACCGAAGTCGACAGGCCAACCATGCGCAACTGTTCGCAGGCAAGGTTGAAGCTGCGGCTGATTTCGCGCGTGACGATGGGATAGACCTCAGGGTGACGAGCCATGAATTGCAAGAATACCTGGCGCGAGATGTGGGCGATCTTCGCCGGATAGAGTGTGTCGGCGGTCATTTCGTATTCGCCACACGAGAGTGTGGATGAAAAGCCCAGCACCTCGCCAGCCTTGGCGATGTGGAAACTCAGACGGCGGCCGTCGCTCGAGTTGATTGAGAGCTTGACTTCGCCGTCGAGGATTACGTAGATGCCCGATGACGGCTGTGTCTCGGTGAACAGGACCACATTGGAGGGATAGGAAGAAGGTGCGAGCAGCGGCTCAAGATCGGCCCGCGCCGCGGCCGGCAATGCCTTAAAGAATTCGCCCTTCAGGTAAGAAGGTGCGCCCGCGTGGTTCATTAGATCATGTCCCGTCTGCATCTCAGCTCTCCGTGCCAGCAGGTTGAGAGTTCTTGCGCGTGACCTCTTCGGCAAGATACTCGGTCCAGGGTGTGCCGGTGAGGATCGCGGCTTCCGATCGAGAGTAGATCGCTCTCAATACCTTGATCCCGCCGGCATCGGCAAAAGTTGTTCCACGCAAATCAAGAGCCAATTTCTTCTTCTCGAAGGCCGGAGCTTTCTCTTCCCAGAGGCGACCAAGTTCGGTGGCCCATGGTCCGGCGATGCGTCCTTCCAGCTTGATGACGATCGCGTTCGAGTTTTCTTCAAAAGTAATTCGGAGCACTTGCTGGCTCGTCCTGCGCCATGCCTGTGATAAAGCACGGCGCGTGCCAAACTTTGGGCGCGGCGGGACGGAGGCTGCATCCAATTGAAAATAAATGGTTTATTGCGGCAGGATTGCGGCTGTGGTGGGCGGTGCAGCGAGCCGGGTGACGAAGTGGCGATGACGGTATTTCGTCACCGAGACTACATATAGTCGCCGCGCTCGATGCCGAGCTTCTTCATTTTCGAGTTAAGAGTCGTGCGCTTGAGACCGAGCCGCTCGGCCGCGCCGCCGGGTCCGCCGATGATGCCCTTGGCCTCGCGAAGCGCGCGGAGAATATGATCGCGCTCGGCAGCGTGCAACGTTGGATTGGTCGCGGCCTCATAGTCCTCGTCTTCCTCTTTCATGGCTTCGAGTTCGGCGAGAGGCACATGGAGCTGCGGCCCGCGCGAAAGGATCACCGCACGCTCAAGGAAGTTTTCCAGCTCGCGGATGTTGCCCGGCCATTTCCAAGCCACCAGCGCGGCCATCGCCTCGGGCGGAATGGTTTCAATGTTCTTGCCCATACGGCGTGCATGGCGCGAGACGAAGTGGCGCACGAGGATGGGAATGTCGGCGGTACGTTCGCGCAGGGGCGGGGCGGAAACGGGGAAGACTTTAAGCCGGTAATAGAGGTCGCTGCGGAATTGCTTCTCCGCGACCATTTGTGCAAGATCGCGATTGGTGGCGGCGATCAGACGCACGTTCACGGGGATAGACCGTGTTCCCCCGAGGCGCTCGATCTCGCGTTCCTGCAGGGCGCGCAGCAATTTGGGCTGCAGATCGAGCGGCAACTCGCCTACCTCGTCGAGAAACAGCGTGCCCTCGTGAGCCAGTTCCACACGGCCAATCTTCCGTGCAATGGCGCCGGTAAACGCACCCTTCTCGTGGCCAAAGAGCTCGCTTTCGAGCAGCCCCGCCGGGATCGCAGCGCAATTCAGCTTGATGAACGTGTGCTCGCTGCGCTGGCTCAGGCGATGAATGGCGCGTGCCAGAAGCTCTTTGCCGGTTCCGGTTTCGCCTTGGATGAGGACTGTAGCATCGGTCGGTGCGACGGTTTCAATCTGCTGGAGCACATTGCGCAACCCTGAGCTTTCGCCGACGATGTCGTCGAACCGGTGTTCAACGTTGATCTCATCTTCAAGATATTGTTTTTCCTGTTTGAGCCGGTCGCGCAGTTCCGCAATGCGCCGGAATGCCATTGCGTTATCGACTGCCAACGCCACCTGCCCGGCAATCTGGACCAGCATCCCCACTTCGCGCTGCCCGAAAGTGCCTTCCTGCCTGCTCACCACGGACAGCGCGCCAAGAGCTTTGCCTTGATGAACAAGCGGAACCCAGACTCCGGACTTCATTCCCATTCGCTTGAGGTAACTGAGAGTCTCAGGCCCATAGGTCGCTTTAGCAACGCTCTCAAGAAGCACCGGCTCGCGTGTGCGGAACGCGACTCCCGACAGCGAGGCCTCGATGGGAACGCGCAATTCGCCTTGAAAGGCGTCCGAGCCAATTCCCCCAAGGAACTGCACCACCATGTCATCTGTCGCTGGGTCATGAAGGACCAATCCGGCGTTGTCGTGGGGAATCACCTCGCGAATGGAAGCCGAAATCGCACCCAGCAACTTCTCTGCATCCATATTGGCCAGGAGCGCACCGCTGAGCTGAAAGATCAAAGCCTCTTCGGCACGCTTGCGGTCGGTCATGTCGCGGGTAACTTTGGCGAATCCCGTGACATCGCCGCTGCTGTCGCGGATGGCCGTGATAACAATGTTGGCCCAGAAGCGCGAACCATCCTTACGCACGCGCCAGTCTTCTTGTTCCACGCGGTCGCGCGCCACGGCCTGACGCAGCAATTCGGCGGGCCGGCCGCGTTCCTGATCTTCTTGCGTAAAAAAGCGCGAGAAGTGCAGACCGAGGACTTCGTCTGCCTTGTATCCTTTGATGCGTTCGGCGCCGGGGTTCCAGGTAAGCACATGGCCGTCACGGTCGAGCAGATAAATGGCATACTCGCCGATGCTTTCGACGATGGAGCGCAGCCGCAGATCGTTGAGCCGTAGCGCCTCCTGCGCAGCGCGCTGCTCGGTGGCGTCGCGGATGAAGCTGACGACGGCCGGGCCGCTTTCAGTCTCCATCGGCTTCAGCATGATGTCGACGGGGAATTCCATGCCATCCTTGCGCAGACCGAAAAGATTGAGGGCCGCTCCCATTTGGCGGGTGCGAGGGTGGGCACTGTAATTCTCACGATGGCGTGGATGGCCGCCACGGAAACGTGCCGGCACCAGGATTTCGATCGGCTTGCCAATCAACTCCTGGGCGCTGTAGCCGAACAACTCTTCAGCGCGCGGGTTCGCGGCACGCATCACACCGTCTGAGTCCGTGACGAGGATGGCATCCGGCGAAAATTCAAAAAGCCGCTCAATCGTATTTTGGGCAAATCCCGGCTCGACGAATTGCTTCGCGGCCGTGTCCTGCCCGGGGGAATCCGAGGGGACCATGTTGTGCTATCGACCTTAGGTGAACGGTACGCTTCAGGCAAACTTTTCGCAACGCCCAAACGCGGACATTCAATAATGTTAGTGCGTTCTTCCGGTTCAGGAAAGCTGCGCCTTCTCAGCGAGGTACGCGAACCATTCGTCCATGCCCGCGACAGTTTTCGCCGAGGTTTCGAATATCCGGATTCCGGGGCGGATTTCGTTGATGTTTTTGAGCGCCAAGTCACGGTCGAAGCCGCACGGCCCGGCGAGATCAACTTTCGTAATCACGGCCGCATCGGACGAGTTGAAGAGCCCGGGATACTTGAGCGGCTTGTCCTCGCCTTCGGTCACGCTCAGCAGTGCGACGCGGATACGCTCACCCAGGTCGTAGCTGGATGGGCACACCAGGTTGCCGACGTTCTCGATAAAAAGATAGTCGAGTCCCGCGAGCGAGACTTCCTTCCATTCTTCGATGTGCTTCGTGACCATCTCCGCATCGAGGTGGCAGATGCCATGGGTGTTGATCTGACGCACGGGCACTCCGCTCGCCGCCAGGCGCCGCGCGTCATTGTCGGTTTCAAGATCGCCCACCAGAGCAGCCGCTTTAGCGCCGCGAGAGCGCAGCTCGCGCAGTGTCAGCTCAAGAAACGCGGTCTTCCCGGTGCCGGGACTCGAGACGAGATTCAGCACCAGCACACCGGCAGAAGTGAAACGCTGGCGCAGCCCCGCCGCCAGTTCATCGTTTTTCTTCAAAATTCCTCGTCGCAGCTCAACAATCCGGGTGGTCATAAGTGCTCCTCGACCGGACTCGGCGCGCCGACTGGCGCTTCTCCCGCATCCGGTTCTTCCAGCTCAATCGATTCGATCTCCAACTCGCGCCCCTGGCGGAGGTCGGCCGCCAACTCGCCGCAGCGCGGACAACGAAAACTCTGCACGCCTTCGATCTGGGAGTCCATGCCGCAAGCGTCGCAGTGGAGGATTACCGGCAGCATGTTGATCACCAACTTTGCGCCGGCAACCGGTGACCCTTCCGTAGCCAGCTCCCAGCAGAACTGAAGCGAGTCTTCAATGACCGAAGCCAGCGCACCAACGCGCAGCCGCACTTCTTTGACGCGCGCACCGGGGTAGGCGGAGGCCGACTCAGTGACCGCCTCAACAATACTGGCCGCGATGGAAAGCTCGTGCATCGATTCTTTCTGCACGATACTACGGCGACGGCGGATTTGGCTGCGACGCCGAGCACTGGCAACAATCCGGCCCCAACATGCGGGCCCCAAAATGTAAAATGGCTACAAAGGAACTTCCCCTTGCCAGGCAAAATGACACAGGCAGTTACAACTGAGTCGCGCCTTGCGCTCAGCGCGCTTGCGCCCAAGACGCTGCAGTCCGAAATCCGCGCCATGACCACCGAATGCGATCGCATAGGCGGCATCAACCTGGCGCAGGGGGTGTGCGATACGCCAGTGCCCGACGTTGTTGAAGCCGCGGCAATCGAAGCCATCCGCGAGGGACAGAATATATACACCCGATGCGACGGCATTGCGCGGCTGCGCGAAGCCATCGCGGCCAAGCAACAGCGCGACTACGGACTGACCTACGATGCCGAAAACGAGGTGATGGTCGCATCGGGAGCCACAGCGGGCCTCCATGCTGCTGCCATGGCGCTGCTCAATCCCGGCGACGAAGTACTGGTCTTCGAGCCGTTCTACGGCTACCATGTGCACACGCTCGACTCGTTGCGCGTGAATCCGGTGCTGGTCGCCTTGGCGGAGCCTGATTGGCAGCTTGACGTGGACGCCCTGCGCGCCGCGGTCACTCCACGCACTCGCGCTATTCTGCTGAACACCCCCGCGAACCCGACAGGGAAGATCTTCACGCTGCCCGAACTCGAAGCCGTCGCGCAATTGGCGATCGAGCACGATCTCTTTTTGATCACTGACGAAATCTATGAGTACTTTTTCTACGACGGCGCGCAGCACGTCTGCCCGGCCACGCTGCCCGGCTTGCGAGAGCGCACGATCGTGATCTCAGGTTTCAGCAAGACGTTTTCGATCACTGGATGGCGTATCGGCTACGCCACGGCTGACGCGCGGTGGATGCCGACCATGGCGCACTTCCACGACTTGACTTACGTCTGCGCGCCCGCACCATTGCAAGTTGGCGCCGCGGCAGGTCTGGAGCAGTTGCCCGCGAGCTTTTACAAGCAGCTAGCCGCCGATCATCAGTCCAAGCGCGGCCGGCTTTCGAGCGCGCTGAGGGACGCCAGCATGGAGCCATCGGTGCCTCCGGGCGCTTATTACATCATGGCCAACGTCGAGCGCAGCCCTGGCAAAACGGCCGCCGAGAAAGCCCGGCACTTATTGAGTTCGACCGGTGTGGCCGCAGTTGCCGGATCGGCCTTCTTCCGCAAGGGGCGCGGCGAAAATCTGCTGCGCTTCTGCTTTGCCAAGCGCGATGACGAGCTCGACGAAGCCTGCGAACGGCTGCGGAAGCTTTAAGAACGCCCGCGCCGACTCCAATATTTGTTACAAACCTGTCTATGATCCGGGTTGCGCGGCCAGCCATGCCTCCAGGTTCGGTTCCTGCAGCCGGCGCAGTTCGACGCACCCCTCGATCTGCTCGATAGCGTGGCGGAGATACGTATCCGTCGCAGCCAGTTGATGAACGGTGAAGAAATTTTTCACATCATCGCGCGCATCAACCGAGCAGAAGCTGCCGGTTGCTCTTACCAGATACGAGCCCAGGTCCGTGGTGAGATCGGGCTGCACCTCGGTCCAGTGCTTCTTAATAAAGCTCCAGGTCGCGTTGCGGGTGTCGGGGTTTCGCAGCCCGTACGCCAGTTGAATTGCGGTGTCCTGGTTGCGTACCTTGCCTGAAACCGAGTATGTAAGGCCTCGCTTGAGAAGCGTCCGATCGCGAAACGCGACCAGCAGACGTAGCGCCGACTCCTGCAAGTCGGGATTGGATGAGGTCTCATAGACTTTTTGCAGTCGGTCGAACAGGGCAGCGTCGCCATTTTCCGCGGCAGCTCGAAGGGCGGCAATCCCGAGGTTCGGATCGACCGAAGTCGGGTCGTCGAGGAATTGGCTGGCGATTTTACGCGCTTCGGTTTGGAGATCGGCGTCGTCTCCCTGCTTCACGAGCAGGCTGAGAAGCTCCGCGCGGAGCTCGCGCGTGTTGGATGAGTCGCTCGGCGCCGGTGGCCCGAGTTTGGCGTATTCGGGCGCATAGTTGCGGCGGATCCATGTAGCCAGACCGTCGCGCTCTTGTTTTGCCGAAGCGATTTTGTCGGCGATGGTTCCTGTTACTTCTGCGGTGCTTGAGAACACCTCTGCGTTGGTGTCGGACTCGAGTGCGCCCGCGAGGTTCAGGTAGTCGACCACGCTGGCCATGTTGGCCTGCACCAGCGCCCACTCGTCGCCCGCAAGGCTGACGCGCTCAGCCGGCGTCAAAGCCGACTCGGCGTGAGCGGCCAAATCTTGGTATTGTGCCGGCGCATAGGCGCTATGGTAATAGCCCTTGCCGTCGGCGTTAGCGAAGAAAATGCTAAGCGCCGGAAAACTCAATGTAGAAATCTCCGGACTCAATAGCTCACAGTTCCGCGCTTCGCCAGTTTTGAAACATACCGGCAGTGTCCACTTCTGCTTCGGGTTTGGGTGGATGCTCGGGCTAAGGAAGAATCGCTTCTGCTTCACGGAGACGTTTCCGTTTGCAGGCGCTCCAAAGCTCAAGATCGGTTCACCCGGCTGCGCCACCAGCGATTCCATGATCTTGTCGATGGGTTTGTGGCTTGTTGCCGTCTGTGCGTTCCAAAAGTCTTCGGCAGTCGCGTTCGCGTATTCGTGCGCCTTAAGGTAGGCTTGCACGCCTTCGCGGAAGGTTTCTTCGCCGAGGTAGTTCTCTACCATCAGCAGCACGTCGCTGGCTTTGCCGTAGGCTATCGAGTCGAACATCTGGTCGATCTCATCGGGCGTGTCGGCCCTGGCGCGGATGGCGCGCGTGGTCGGCTGGGCATCGATGTCGAGCGTGTCCTGTTCGTCGCCCGCGACAATCTCTGGGATGTTCCATTCGGGATGCATCGCGGCAACGGGCTTTGCCTCCATCCAGGTGGCAAAGCCCTCGTTGAGCCAGATGTTGTCCCACCACTGCATGGTGACAAGGTCGCCGAACCACTGATGCGCCATCTCATGTGTGATGTCGATCGCCGCGTTCCGCTGTGCGGCAATCGGCGCGGTTTTGGGATCGATGAGCAGGTCGGTTTCGCGAAAGGTGATGGCGCCGAAGTTTTCCATAGCGCCGGCCTCGAAGTCGGGAACGCCAATCAGGTCAAGTTTCTTGAGCGGATAGTGAATACCAAAGTAGTCGTCGTAATAATGCAGGGCAAACTTGGCGATGGCGAGTGCGAAGGGAGTTTCGCCGACCTTGTCTGGCGTGGCGCAGACGCGAATGTCCACGTTGTCCTCACGTCCGCCAGTGCACTGGAAATCACCGACGAGGAAGGCGACAAGATAGGAGGACATTTTGGGCGTAGTTCCGAACACCAACGTATGTTTGTCCGCGCCGGGACCGGGCGTGTCAGCCACGATGGCGGAGTTTGAGATTGCGGTGTCGGCGGCGTCGATGACCAGCGAAATGTCGTACGTTGCCTTGAAGGCCGGTTCGTCGAAGCAGGGAAAGGCGCGGCGCGCATCGGTGGCTTCAAATTGCGTGACGGCGTAGTTACGGCGCGCGGTCTTCGAAAGATAGAAGCCGCGCAGCTCATTGTTCAGAATGCCAGTGTAACGGATCTTGATGGTGGCGTTGCCGGCGGGGATGGTGTCGGGAAACGTGAATGTAGCCTGCTGCTTGTCGGCGTCGAGGGTCACTGCGCCCGTTTGCTGAGGGCCGTTGGGGACGATCGTCACCGACAGAAAGTCGATTTCAATGGCGTTCAGCGTAATCGAGCGAGTCGGCTGGGTGACGTTCACGTCGATCGCTTCTTCCCCGGAAAACGTGGCAGCCTTGAGATCGGGTGTGAGCTTGAGTGTGTAATGCGTGGGGATGACCGTGGTGGGAAGGCGCTGAGCGAAAGTGGGGCGGGGATTCAGAAGAGCAAGAACGGCAAACGCCGCCGCGGCGCCAACGGTTGCGCGCGCCAAAAGGAAAGTGGAAGCGGATTTCATCGGGAACCTCGCAGGTTGTAATCCGGAACGGTCGTGCAATTCTTGCCGACTGCTACAAATCTTGCGACCCTGGCGCGCGCGAAGAATCTTTCAGCGGCGCTTCTTAATAATATTTGCACGGCGCTAGTGAAATTGGGCCGGCGCCAGTTTGGGAGTGATGGCTTGAATGATAAGAAGAGCGAGTAGATATGCGAGGCACGCGACGACAAACAGCGGCACGTAGCTATGGGTCAGACCGACGACATAACCGGTTGCCAACTGAAACAGCACGCCGCCGATCGCTCCTGCCATTCCTCCGATACCGATGACACTGGCGACGGCTGCTTTTGGAAACAAATCGGAGGGCAGGGTGAAGAGATTGGCGGACCAGCCCTGATGCGCGGCGGTGGCAAGGCCCACAACGGCGACCACGAGCCACAGGTGATGAAGATACGGCGCCATAAAGATCGGCAGCACGGACAGAGCGCAGATCAACAGAGCGGTTTTGCGGGCGAAATTCGCGCTCTTTCCGCGGCTCAATAGAGCCGAAGAAATCCATCCTCCACCGATGCTCCCTACTGTCGAGATGCTGTACACGATGACCAGTGGTAGGCGATTAGCGGACAAGCTCAGGCCGAACGTGGTTTGCAGGTATCGAGGCAACCAGAAAAGATAGAACCACCAAATCGGGTCGGTGAGAAACTTGCCGATGGCGAAGACCCATGTTTCCTTGAGCGGCAGAACTTTGCTCCAGGGCACCGATTCGGTCTTCTCGACGGGATCGCTGAGAATCAAATCCAATTCGCCTTTGGAAACACTCGGGTGCTGTTCAGGGCGCCGGTAGAGGACGAGCCAGGCGGACAACCAGACCAAGCCCATAGCGCCACTGACGACAAAAGCTCCGCGCCAACTGAACACAGCAACAAGGAACGGCACGATCAACGGGACTGCGATGTTGCCGATGTTGGCGCCGGAGTTGAAGATTCCGGTGGCCAGCGCGCGTTCGCGCTTGGGAAACCACTCCGCCACAGTTTTGATACAGGCCGGGAAGTTCGCCGCCTCGCCCAGGCCGAGCAAAAACATGGCCACACCGAAGGTGACGACCGAAAATGCCAAGCCCGGCAGCATGGCTGCGACGCTCCAGAGGCAGATGGCAATCGCAAATGCCTTGCGCGTGCCCAGCTTGTCAGTAAGTCCGCCGGCCACGACCATGCCAATGGCATAAGCAGTCTGGAACGCAGCGAGGATGTAACCGTACTTGATGCTATTGAGGCCGGGGATCACGCCCTCAAGAAACTTTTCAAGATAGGCGATGACTCCGCGGTCGACGTAGGCAATGACGGTGGCGAGGAAAAGGAGGGAGCAGATTACCCAACGCAAATGCGACATGCGCCTCGCCGGAGCGAGATTCGAAGAAGAAGCCATGGAATCGGAACCTTGTGGGCTCATTTCGAACAGCTCCTCCGGCGGCTACGTGGTCCGACCAATTATAGCTGCCAGATTGCGGTGCTGATTTGCCGTGGTTGGGCGAAAGGTCAAGCTGCTGGTTTGCGGTGGGGCAGCAGCGAGTCGAGCATCAGCAGGCAAGCGCCAATGACGACGGAGGAGTCGGCCAAGTTGAAATCGGGCCAGTGGTAGGTGAAAATATGAACCTCAATAAAGTCGACGACCGAGCCGTAGAGAATGCGGTCGTGAACGTTGCCGATCGCCCCGCCGAGGATGAGCGCGAGCGCGATGGTGGTGAGCGTGAACTGATTGCCGATGCGCAGCAACACGACGAAGATGACGACCGCGGCGATAAGCGTGAATGTGACCAGCGCCCAGCGGACGGCGTGGGGCGAAGCCGTGTCCGCGAAGAGCGAGAAGGCCGCACCTTCGTTGGTCCAGTGGGTAATGCGCAGGACGTGCGGGATGACGGGGATCGCTCCGCCAAGACGGACATGCATGGAGACCCAGGTCTTGGTCCCACGGTCTGCAATGATGACCAGCGACGAGATGAGCAGCAACCAGAACAAGCGGCGGGGCCGCGGCCAGTTTGTCAACCAGCTCACTGTTTGGCCTCCGCCGGCGCCGCGACGCTTTGGGGTGGTTCAATGCCCATCTCGCGCAAGGCGGACTGGCAACGCGTGCACACGTTCTCCCAGATGCCGTAGTTGGAGACTTCAGGCATGAAATTCCAGCAGCGCGCGCATTTGTGGCCGGAGGCGGGCGCCGCGGTAATCGTTGGCTCTCTGCCTTCGACAACGCTAACGCCGGACACGTTAAGGATTTCCTTCAGCCCGGCCTCGTGGCGCTTGAGCAAAGCAAGCAACTCGCCCGACTCCTCGATTTTGATCTGAGCTTCCAGCCCTTTGCCGATGAGCTTGGCCTGGCGATCTTCTTCCAGCACGCGCAGAACTTGGTCGCGAACTGCAAAAAGCTTCTGCCACTCGACGAGAACAGGCGCTGGATCTTCGAAGAAGATTTCTTCTGGTTTTGGAAAAAGGGCAAGGTGGACCGACGCCGCGCGGCCTTCGACTGCGGGTAGGTGTTCCCAGATCTCATCGGCGGTAAAGGTGAGGATGGGGGCGGTTAGCCGGACGAGCGCCTCGGTGATCTGCCACAGGACCGTTTGCGCGGAGCGGCGCGCCTGGCTGGTGGGCGCGAAGGTGTACATGCGGTCCTTCAGAATGTCGAGATAAAAGGAGCTCAGGTCCACGATGGCGAATTCGTTTACCGCCTGGTAGACGCGATGGAACTCGAAAGCTTCGTACCAAGCGAGGATCTTTTCCGTAAGGTCGCGCGTGCGCGCGAGCATGTAGCGGTCAAGAGGCAAAAGTTCGGCCTCGGCGACGCGATCGCGTGCCGGATCGAAGCCATTCAGATTGCCGAGCAGGAAGCGGAAGGTGTTGCGCAGCTTTTTGTAGAGCTCGGCACAACGCTGCATCAGACTCTCGCTGGCGGCCATGTCTTCACGGAAATCGACGGACGCGACCCATAGACGGACGATTTCGCCTCCCATGCGGTTGGCAATGTCGACCGGATCAACGCCATTCCCGAGCGACTTCGACATGGCGCGGCCCTGCTCGTCGAGCGTCCAGCCGGCGGTGACGACATGGGAGTAGGGAGCGCGTCCGCGCAGCGCCACCGAGGTGAGAAGCGAAGAGTGGAACCAGCCGCGATACTGGTCGCCGCCCTCCAAATAAAGGCACTCCACGCCCTTGCCCTTTTGGAAGTTGGTATAGGCCTCGCGAAGATCCGGGTCCGCCTCGCAAACGGCCAGCCAACTGATGCCGGAGTCGATCCAGACGTCGAGAATGTCGGTCTCCTTGCGGAAGGCGACTCCGCCGCAATGGGAGCATTTGGCTGCTTGAGGAAGCAGCGCCTCCGCTTTTGCGGTGTGCCAGACTTCCATACCTTCCCGTTCGAAGAGCTCGACAATCCTGCGGTTCAGAGAGGGATCGATCAAGGGTTGATTGCAGGCTTCACAGATGAACACAGCGATCGGCACATCCCAGATCTTCTGGCGGCTGATACACCAGTCGGGGCGCGTAGCGATCATGTTTGTAATGCGCTCCTTGCCCCACGCCGGGTCCCACACCACTTTGTCGATCTCCTCGATGGCGAGCTGCCTGAACGTTTTTTCCTCGCTTTGAGCTGACTTGACGGGTGTTTCGAGGCTGATGAACCACTGCTCCGTGGCGCGGAAGATCACTGGATGATGGCAGCGCCAGCAATGGGGATAGGAGTGCTCCAGCTGAGAACCACCCAGCAGTGCTCCGCGCTCTTCGAGCATGGCGACGATGACCGGATTCGCCTTCCACACATTCAGGCCGTCGTAAGCCGGAGGTTGGGCGCTATGCCAGGAATCTGGATCGAAGTGAATGTGTCCGCCGGCGTCGACGCGATTGGTGGGGTCAAGGCCGTAGCGCTGGCCGGTATAGAAGTCGTCGGCGCCGTGGGCCGGGGCGGTGTGGACTGCGCCGGTGCCTGTATCGGAGGTGACGTAAGTGGCCAGCACGCCCAGGATGGAGCGCTCGAGAAACGGATGTTGGAAAGTGACGCGATCAAGCACGGATCCTTTGAAGCGGGCGAGTTCTTTGGTGGGCCCGAGTTTGCAGGCAGCAGCCACCTGTTCGGCGAGCGCCGCAGCCACGATGTAGATCTCGCCGGATTCAACCTCCAGCGCCGCGTAGTCGAAGTCGGGATGAAAAGCCACGGCCAGTGACGCGGGAAGCGTCCATGGTGTGGTCGTCCAGATGATTGTCGAGACCTGCTTCCCAACGAGCGCGGGCGAGATAGTGGCGGGATCGGAGGTCAACCGGTAGCGTACGTAGATCGAGGGGCTGGTATGGTTCTCGTACTCAACCTCCGCCTCGGCCAGCGTTGTGCGATCGTGAATGCACCAGTAGACCGGCTTGAGACCGCGGTAGACGAAACCCTTTTCAAGGAAGCCGTAGAAGGCCTCGAGGGTGCGGGCCTCGTAGGCGCGATCCATGGTCTTGTAGGGCGTCTGCCAGCGTCCAAAACAGCCGATGCGCTCGAATTGCTCGGTCTGCAGGTCGACATATTTCTGCGCGTAGGCGCGGCAGGCTTCGAGGATGGCCGGCACCGGCATGGAGAGCTTCTTGTGGCCCAGCTTCTCGTCGACTTTGATCTCGATCGGTAGCCCGTGGCAGTCGTAGCCGGGGACGAAAGGGGCATCAAACCCAGCCATAGTCTTGGACTTGACCACGAAGTCTTTGAGGCCCTTGTTGAGGGCGTGGCCGAGGTGGATGGGCCCATTTGCGTAGGGAGGACCGTCATGCAGCAGATAGACAGGCCGCCCTCGGCCTGCCTTGCGCATCTCTCCATAAAGATCGAGCCTGGCCCAATGAGCCAGGCGGAGGGGCTCATTCTGCGGCAGATTGGCTTTCATCGAGAAGGCGGTTTGGGGCAGGGTGAGGGTCGCCTTCAACTCTGGCGCAGGGGACATCTGGGCTCCGTTCAGTATTGCAAACTTGCTCAAGAATCAGTGTAAACAAAGGGGTGACATTTTTCCCGGTAACAAACCGAACCCACTCAGCGTCTATTGCGTATGGGAGTTGTGAATGTACGGGTCTATGGGAAAGCGGAGCAACTGACTTCCAGTCCGCTTGGGAACCCAGAGAAAGGCCCGTGCGGTCGCGCATATAATGGATTGATGGGCCTGACGGCCGGCGCGCTCGCGTCAGGAGACAGGCAAGGGCAGGCAGGGACGGGCAATACGGCACAGGCAAGAAGGCGAACGATCGACTCATGACACCGGAAGAAAAGGACGACCACGGAGCCTCGGTTCCAGGGACCGGCCACGAGCTGGATTCATTCCTGGGAAAGGCGTTCAAGGAGGAGCCCATCTGGGTAAGCCTCTGGGAGCGCGTCCAGGACGTGTTTTTTCCGGTCAAGCTGCCGCCTCTGGAGCTGACATCGAAACCCATTCCGGTGCCCGACCGGATGGCAGTGAAGGCGAATCCATGGGCCATCGGCATTTCGACGACTCTCAATATTTCTATTCTCCTGCTGGCCATCTGGCTGGGAATTCGCGTGGTGCATAACATTGTGAGCCCGCCCGTGCAGGCGACGAACATCGATGTAGGCGCCTACAACGCGCCGAAGTCCGACATCAAGGCAGGCGGCGGCGGTGGCGGCGGCGACAGAAGCATTATCGAAGCCAATAAGGGCAAGCTGCCGGAGAAGGCGAAGGACACGATAACGCCTCCGCAGCCTCAGACGATTGAAAAGCCTAAACTGCCAGATCCACCGACCATCAACGTGCAAAAGGACATTCAACTGCCTGACAACATGAATATGCCGATGATCGGCATGCACTCGTCGGCCAATGTGACCATTGCGTCGGCCGGCTCTGGAAACGGCGCGGGCATGGGTACGGGCCACGGCGGCGGCATGGGACCGGGTGGCGGGAACGGATACGGGCCCGGCGAAGGCGGCAACTATGGTGGCGGACTGTATCAAGTCGGCGGCAGGATTTCGGCGCCTGAAGTGGTTCACAGCGTAGAGGCCGAGTTCTCTGATGAGGCGCGGCGCGCCAAGTATCAGGGCGTTTGCCTGATTTCGCTCATCGTCGACGCGCAGGGCAATCCGCAGGACGTCCGCGTTGCTCGGGCGTTGGGCATGGGACTCGATGAGAAGGCCATTGAAGCCATCCGGCAATACAAGTTCAAACCGGCCATGAAAGATGGCAAGACAGCCGTGCCCGTTCCGATCACGATCGAGGTGGATTTCCGGCTGTACTGAGGCTTGAGACTTTCAGGGAACCGAAGAGCGGAGCGGAATTTGCTCCGCTTTTCTTATGGGATCAACCAATCGCCGTCATCTTCCAGGAGTTCTTTCATGGCGGCGCAATCGGCGGGCGCGTGCGAGCAGGGCGCCACGTCGGGACCATCCACGGCGCGCATGACGGTGACAAACTGTTCGTTCGTCTTCATGACTTCGTCATGGCACTTCTTTGCCACGGCCATCAACTGTTCCCAGGTGCCCTCAAGGACCGTCCCCTTGTTCTTCGGCTGGTGATAGAGGCCGCTGGAATCGATGATTTTTCCCAGGCCCGCGGCGGCATCGCTCACATGAGGGCTCTTTCCCTTCGGCAACACACTCAACTCGAGAAGCATGGACGCATCCCTTTCGTAGTCTTCCTCTTTATCTGATACAACGCGCGCCAAACCAAGGCCGTGATTTGGCATACACGCGCGTGTGACAACCCGCACCGTGAAGAACGCCCGTTGAGAGGAACCCTATCTTGGTGCATCCCATTGGCCGCCTCGTACCTCCGAGGCCGGTAGGGAAAAAGGAAAGGGTGCAACATGGCAGGACCTGCGGTGATTGAAGCTGGACACGAACTTGAACACGGAGTCGAGGTCACGCACCGGGTTTCATTTGACTTGGCGGAGCTGACGAGGATGTACGATTTCTCCGGGCGAACGGTTGCCATCACCGGGGGTGCTGGCATCCTGGGCAGCGAAATCGCCGGCGCGCTCGCCGGCTGCGGCGCGCAGGTGGCCATTCTCGACGTGAGTCCCGCGGCGGGCAAGGCTGCGGTTGAGCGGATGGGTGAGCATAGAGAGCAGGTTTCGGTTTTTCAGTGCGATGTGCTCAACCGCGACAGCGTGGCACAGACCGCGCAGGATGTTGTGAAGCATCTGGGCAAGCTGGATTGCCTGGTGAATGGCGCGGGAGGCAACAAACCCCAGGCCACGACCAGTGGCGAACTAAAGTTCTTCGATCTGCCGGCCGACGCGCTCCGCTGGGTCTTCGAGCTGAACATTCTTGGGACGATTTTGCCCAGCCAGGCCTTTGGAAAAATCATGGCGGCCCAGGGCTACGGCACCATCCTGAATATTTCCTCAATGAATTCCTTCCGGCCCCTCACGCGCATCCCGGCTTACTCGGCGGCCAAGGCAGCGGTGAGCAACTTTACGCAGTGGCTCGCGGTGCACATGGCGCAGGAATACTCGCCGAAGATTCGCGTCAATGCCATCGCGCCGGGATTCTTCCTCACCAATCAGAATCGGTTTCTTTTGACTGATAAAGATACTGGCGAGCTGACCGCGCGCGGCAAATCGATCGTTGGGCACACACCCATGGCGCGATTTGGCGAGCCGGAAGACTTGTTTGGCGCGGTGCTTTGGCTGCTATCGCCGGCTTCCGAGTTCGTCACCGGCGTGGTGGTTCCTATTGACGGCGGGTTCTCGGCATACAGTGGCGTGTAATTCGCCGCGTTTATGCGGCGATCATAAGAAAATCACGGCGATTGAGTTGAATGTCCGAGTGAGTTATGGTGCGCCCGGAGAGATTCGAACTCCCGACCTACTGATTCGTAGTCAGTCGCTCTATCCAGCTGAGCTACGGGCGCACACGTGATGGCTTCAGGACGAAGCCCACGGACCTTTGTCAGAGTATCAAGGCCAGAGCGGCAGTGCAAGGCTAGACCCGCGGCGCAAGATTGGGCCGGCAGCGCAAGGC
>JBEKRG010000081.1:0-23013 GCA_049518955.1 Occallatibacter sp. | reverse complement strand
AGGCTTGACCATCGCCCCGCCATTGCCGGACCCGCCAAGGTTTGCGCAATCGCCCAGTGATTTGAAGCGTATCCGCCGTGACCAATGCACGCGATCGCCAACAATCCCAGCGCGATCAGCGGATGTCCGTGGACTAACGTGAGCGCAAGCAAGCACGACGCCATCGCCTGCCCGCCGACCACCAATCTGAGCCGCACCGTAGTAGGCGAAACACCGCGAGCGATCAGCCGATCCGAAATCCAGCCCGACAGGAGCGTCGTGCAAGCGATCAGCAGGAAAATTGCCGCTGTCAGCCTCGACATGTTTCGAATCGAAAGATGTTCTTCCTGCACGAGGTACGTTGGCAGCCAAGCAAGCAGGAAATAGTAGAAGTAATTCCCGCTGAAGTGCCCAATGGTCGTTCCCCACGCGCAGCGCAAACGAATCATCTTCGCGATCGATCCGGTCGAGCCAAAAGCCGGCATCGCCGCACCGCGCTCCTGTGCACTTCGCTTGCTATGCACGGCAGACCCGCCGCGCGGCATTGCAAAATACCAGGGCAGCATCCACGCCAGCGCACCCACTCCAAAAACCACAAACAGCATGCGCCATCCCCAGTGCACCAGCACCATGCCGCCTACGAACGCGCCCGCCGCCGGCCCCAGTTTGGTTCCCGCGTCGATGAATGCGTTCGCCCTACCTCGATGCTCCTGCGGCATTGCGGCAAAGATGCGCGAATAGCATGGATACGCGACCGACTCGCCCAGCCCGAGCACGAGCTGCAGCGCGAAAAGCGCCGCATAGCTTGTGGTCAGTCCTATGAAAGCGGTGGCCGTCGACCACAGCAGGTACCCGAGCAAAAGCACCCACCCCACGGGGAAACGGTCGGTCAACTCACCCGCCAGCCCAAACAGCTGCACCAGCGCATAAGTCCAGAAGAAAGCTGACAACAGCTCGCCCGCACGCAGCGACGAAAATGAAAACTGCCGCTCCAGGAGCGGCATCGCCAGCCCCAGGTTGCTGCGGTCAACGTAATTGATGACCACGGAAAGAACGAGGAGGAGGATAACGATCCATTCGCGGCGCGAAATCCGGACATGAATCGGAGCAGCGTCCGCCATCAACTCCTCGCAGTCTCCGCAAATCCTACCACGCGTCTTCGCACAGACCGCGCATGCGATCGCTCGTGTTCACGGGTGCGAGCGCTGCACAGTTACGCGACCAGCCAACTTCAGCCCCGTCACCGCGCATATCATCAGCACCAGCGCTCCCAGAACAGCCCAAATGCAGGTCCGTCTTTGATCCGTCATGACAGGTTTCACCTGGCTCAGAGTTTTTCGGGGGGACGCTTGCGCATCCGCTCCCGTCTTTGGCAACGCCTGAACTTGCCAGCCGCGCATTCTTGTCCCGCTTCAATTCAAATCGAAAACAGAAGGCCAGGAGATTGTCTCCTGGCCTCAAATGAACGCCCCGTGTCGGTTCACTCGTAAATTGAAAGCAGATTGCCCAAGAAATCAAAGGGCTGGTGACTCCCCATTCTCGTTACGTGAAAGTTGGAAGCCCGGAACTATGAAGTATTCGTCCCTAATTTACGAATAATGTGAAAACTTCTCCCGCGCCGCTTGACAAGCAGAGCGCTGCGAGCGCTAAGTGACCGAGATTTTGGCTCCTCACTTAGGACTTGAACAGTCCCGCCTCATCCAGCCCATTGCGCGAATCCGCCATCATTTTGCCACAAGTACTGGAAAAACCAACTGCTGCTGCGATACTCCCTTGGCGCTGATCACATCCTCCAAAATCGGACGAATTGGCATCTCGGCGGTACAAGAGCGGTACATTTTCAAAAGACCTCCCTTACTTTCTCCGCCCACTACGACGTTTAGTCGAGTCCGTGTCTCAGCATGGCTTCTTATTGTCTCCGGAAAGCAATGCCGAGGGGGAGACGGGGATCGAACTGGCGACATTCAGTTTGGGAAGTTGGACGTAAATTGAAAACAAAGAACATGGCGGATTCTCGTACTTCATTCTGGCGATTAGAAATACGGGATTTTCGATAATCTCCTTGGCAGAATCCTTAACGGTGTTCAAACGGAGTTCACCCGGCACTACTCATCTTCCCATTCGTGGTCGCAAAGCTCGCGGACCTCCGGAGGATTGGAGGATTCGTGCGGAGGTTGATAAATAGATTTTCCCAATGTGCACTCTCAAAGTTGAGGCCTTCGCTGACGGAGGGTTTCAACTTCGACTTGCTGCAAGCCTGGCTCGCGACCGACTTCCAAACTGGCTTTTTTGATAGATTGCTGAATTCTCCGAGGCAAACCGCTATTTGGTACTGGATGAGGGCCGACATTGGTCCTCATCTGTACACAATATCATCAATGTTTTCAATTATTTACTTTGATTCCAAGAACTTGCGTATTTTAGAAGCACATATTTGACATATTACACAATATGTAATAATCTTTATTTGGAGGTTGAAGATGACTGGACAGACTCTTCGTCAAGCCAGAACCAATGTAGGCATGTCACAGGTCGAAGCAGCGGAGCGGCTTGGTGTCTCTCAGACATTGCTTTCTCTTATGGAGAAGAGCGAACGTTCCGTCACACCCGCAGTTGCGGAGAGAGCCGTAGTGCACTTGCATGCAACGCCTGAAGAGCTTCCTGTTTCTTCAAACACTCGTCACAGCGACGATCAACTTGCGGCTGATCTCGGTACACTCGGCTATCCCGGTTACGGTTATCTCCGGAGTCAGCCACGGAATCCAGCCGAGGTCCTCTTCGACGCACTCGATCGGCCAGACCTCGATGCCCGTCTAGTGGAGGCGCTACCATGGCTGCCGGTGCGGTACTCGAACATGGATTGGAATTGGCTTACTACACAAGCCAAGGTTCACAATCGGCAAAATCGTCTTGGCTTTGTCGTAGCTCTCTCCGCAAAGGTCGCAAAGAAGCAAGCAAAACGCGACGTTGCGAAGCGCTTGACCCAAGTTGTGAAGATGCTGGAAGAAGGGCGCCTCGCGAAGACCGATACACTATGCCAAGAGTCGTGGCCACCAAGCCAGAGAAAGTTCGCGCACAAACAGCGGTCTTTTCTTGCGGCTTATTGGAAACTGGATACGCGACTCACGGAGGAGAATCTTGCTCACGTTGCCGCCTAGCCCATGGAAGGAGTTCCTTCAGGCTCTTGACGCGAAGATGACCGAAGTCTGTACGTTGCCATGCTTTGGAGGATTCGCGGTAACCCAAGAGTACGGAATAAGCAGACTGACATCCGACATCGACGTTCTGGATGTCGCTCCACCACGCGCGGTAGATTTCCTGATGAGGGAGGGGGGCCAAGGCTCCCCTCTAGCAATCGAGCATAAGGTGTATCTCGATTTTGTCGGAATTGCAAATCCTCCGTATGAATACAAATCCCGGCTGCGCTCGATGTATCCAGGAGCGTTTCAGCATCTTCGCCTATTGGTTATGGATCCCTACGATGTAGCTCTTACGAAGTTGAAACGCGACAGCGATAAAGATTTCCAAGATGTTCTCCAACTCGCTGAGAACATCCCCTTCGATCTCGACTTGTTTGAGAAGCGTTATCAAGAAGAACTTCGCGACAATACCACAGGAAAACCTGAAGACAACGACATCACCTTTAATCGCTGGAAGGAAGCCATCCTGGAAGACCGGACCAAGAAGAAATAGAGCAGTTTTCCTAACTTCTCTTCTGGAAAAATCTGTGAACTGGATATTCCCATAAGAACAAGCGAACCTTGCTTTTCAAAGGGACAGAGCGAATCTGTTCCACAGAAAAACGATTCTTCATCAGCAAAATCCTCAATCCTCTTCAGGCTCGGTTCTTGCCGAAGACTAACATTTACCGTGGTTCAAAATACCCGGGGTCGATCAAATTCTTAGCCCCACATCTCCGCGGTGATGATGTTATAAGCGCTACCTCGGTCGAGCGAAAAGCAGCTGTCGAACCACCTGCCGTCCAAGCCGGAGCGCAACGCGCGCCGAACTTGCCGAAGATAGCGAGCTGGTTCTCCACCAGCCGGGCACTGCCCGCGATGTCGTAGCAGTCTGAGCGTTCCCAAGTGGGGCCGTCAACTCTATTCAAGGAGTGGTTGTAATAGAGAATGAAGAGCGCGCTACTTTCTCATTGAGGCGTAAGTTTGCAGGAGCAAACGAGCCTCTCACATAGGTCTTTATGTCGTTGAAAGAGTCGACTGCAGACAATGGTGCGGAGCGTCTTAGCCCGCACTTAATCACGGCTGAAGCAGCCCCCGTGACAAGAAGAGCATTGCCTGCTCCTGCAAATCCTGAAGCGGGAACGTGGGATCCTCTCGTGTCCCATCTCTTTCAATGCGATCGAAGATACTGACAACAAAGCGTGCGGCGATCTCTGCATTGACATCAGCGGGCACAACCCCTGCGCGCTGATCGCGGCGGATGAGTCGAATCAAGGTATCGAGCAAGGGAGTCCGAAATGCGGAAGGCGGAGTCGTTTCCCGCTGAAAAAACAGCATCTCGGGGTCGAAGATTCGCATAAGCGCCCGATAAGGCAGTAGCGCTTCCGGTGCCTCCTTCATCATCTTCGCGATGAATTCAATCGTCGTCCGGGTTTCGCGGGCAACGCGATCGATAATTCTCTGCAAGCGCCCGAGTATCTCGTCGGCAAGTGCATGAATCACCTCCTGCTTGGAATCGAAGTGAATATAGAAGGTCCCTTGCGCAATGCCGGCGCGCTTGACGATGCCCGAGATGCCGACTTTATCGTAGGGCATCTCGGCAAACAATTCGCGTGCGGCTTCTAGAATTCGCTCCCGGGTGGTCTTCTCCTCAATGACTCTGGTTTTGAGAAGCCTCGCTGGCTGTTTGGATTTGCGTATCGTTTTCTTTGTTTTCATAACGATTCAGAAAGTGCACCTTTCATCGCAGGAAGCGCTGAAGCGCGCATCCGGCCATCTTCCATTTCGAGTATGCGACCGTAACTGATGATGACGGAGGATTCTTTGCAGTAGCCATACCATTCGACCGAATGGCAAGTGAGGACCCCAGCGGCAAAAAGGAAACACAGCGCAGCGCTGCTTCTGCAGAGATGCCTATTTTTCTGACCTAAAGGGTCGCCTCAAGCGCAGGTTGGGCAGACCGGCCGTTTCGTCCAAAGACGGCCCTCCAGATATGTGCGGGCGGTTTCGTTGTCGCGGAACATTTCGAACAGTCGGAAGGTGCTGTTGGTCGATCGGCTCATCATCTGGTTTTAATTGGAACTCTTCCCAGAATGCGCTGGCACCTTTTGCAGCGGCCAGTGGACGGCACACAGAGGTCAAATCCCCACGCGGGAGACAGGCCGCATACTGTCTTCGTCCCCTTGGGAATGTCGGAGAATTTCTGTTGGTGGTCCTCTAAGCGAACCGCATGGAGTTTCCAACTCGAACGACCTCTGTCAAACCCGCGCCTCACCGGCACCAGGGGGGACGCTATCGTAAGCCATTCAATCCGGATCATGCTTGGCCTCCGAAGTAATCAACCACGCATTCGCCTCTTCACCATTGACATGCACCTGTGAACATCCAAGCCGATCTGACGACTCGCCGGTCAGCCGGAATCTGTCGGTCAAGAAGCTTTGTCTCTTGTAATCCGCGAGAATACTTTCGAGCGACGAAAGCTTGTGAAGCCAGATCGCAAATGGAAAACTCGGACTCTTGGAGGCACAGCGGGGATCATCACCGCGCGGTCACCCGCATTCCGGAAGCGTGGGGCACGAGAACGGCGTGCCGGCCATGCTGCAGTGCGCCTAGACTTGGCTCGCGCGTGATACTGGCCTCGCGCGCGTCGAGCGCCGGCGCATGCAGCGTCTCTATTTCCACTGCGCTTCTGCGGTCGGCGCCGAAGTCGAGCGTCAATTCTAGGTCGTGCTCCTGATCTTTGTTTATCACCACCACTGAGATCGCCCCGTTTCGCAGCTTGGCCGCGTAGGCGGTCGCATTCACCCCCGAGGCCTGAATCTGGCGAGTCAGGTCGGCCCGAACTAACGTGGCTCCGCATAGCCCGCGAGCAAACTTGAGCCCATATCCCACCGGCTCCAACTTGTATTCGTCGCCGAAGGTCGCAATTGGCGTGTAAAACGGGTGCGGGTGACGTGCAATCTGATCCGGCGTCGCACCTGCGTCTTTCAGCATTACGTCGCCGGGCAGGAAGCCACCCACGGAGTTTGCCACCGACTTGCCAGTGCCACCGTGCAGGTTCACGCCAGAGTAGTTGTTTTGTGCTAACAGCAGCGAATAGTCTGCCGACCAAAGAGCCGCCGCAAAGACGTCCGACAAGCCAGGCTTCCCGCCGCGATAGCAAGTATTGCCCTCCGTCATGCGCATGCGCACGCCCATCTTGTCCGCCGCGGCTCTCGCCATATCAGCCATCCTCAGTACCTGCTCCATGGCCTCCGGCGCCAACAAGTTGGGAATGTTCACTGCGGGGTTCGTCGCCGGTCCTCCGAAATAGTAGTGATGCGTCAGGGTAGTCACTTGTGGTAGAGGGTGGATTGACGGCCACATTTCCGCTATCTCCGTCAGCCAGCCCACGTTCCGGGCCACGTCCGGCATGCCGAACCGCGCACCCGGTACGGCCTTCGTTACCGCCCGCGCAATCGGCAGCCACTCGTCCATGTACGCCTTCACGTTCCACGTCTTGGGATCGCGCAGGTGATTGCTGAACAGGTCTACTTCGTTGCCGATCTGGAAGTACTGCAGCCGATCTCCCAGCGTCTTGGCCACGTACTCCGCCTCCGCGGCTGCGTGCTCCGTTGTGTTCGTCCCCATCCCGATCCCATAGAGGCACGTCCATCCCGTCGCCCGCAGGAAGCCAGCAAGATTGCGCACCGCCTCCGCTGTCACCGGGTAGTACTGTGCCTTCGGCTCGGCCGCCTCGTCGCGCGTCTGTGGATGCTCCGGCTCCTTTGTGTCCGGGGTCGGCTTCCACCACTCGAACTCGCTCGTGTTCCCGCCCAGCCGCAGCACACCGCGCCCGCTCAGAGCTTTGAACTCACGGATCAGCTTCGCATTCTCGGACGAGAAGAAAGACGGGTCCACGAGCTGCTGCACCTCGTACGACAGACCGATATAGTCGTCCGGAACATGCGGCCCATTCGCCTCTCTCGGAATCGTCAACGTGGCCTGGACGGCGGATTGCCCCCGCAGGCGCGAAGCGGCAATGCTCAATGCGGCTGCGGCGAGAAAACGGCGCCGGCTGATTTCATTCATTCGAATCTCCTCAACGGGGCTTGCATGCGCCCCGGCTCTACCGTTAACAAATACAGTCGTGGCATCCGCCGGGCACGCATCGTGTCGCTGCCTTCGCAAGGGCCATATTGACGCTTTCCCCGCGACCATTAGGATCCGCAATCCGGCTGTTCCATTTTCATCCGCGAACCGGTTTGAAATCGAAATAAGCCAGATTCATGTTCCCGTTTTTCAATATGTGGACGGTGAGAACATTTTTTCCATTGCTGAGACGAACCGTAAAAAGTTGCGGGGCCAGATTCCAGTGATGCCATTGACGCCAGGCCACCGGATCCGCTGGATCGTCCGTAGAAGCGATCTGCAGAGGTCCCGTGGTGTCCTTTCCATTCACATCGACTGATATTGTTCCGCCGCGATTCGATGTGTAAAGAAGATCGGCAGCATAGGTTCCCGCATGCGCCACGTCGACCGTTATGTTGAACCACTCTCCCGGCTCGGTCCAGCCAACATAGAACATGTCTCGAGGAGGAACAACCTTGTCGAAAGGGTTATCGTCAATCGGATTTGGCTTCCGGTCGAACTTCGTATATGAAGTATCCACTCCCTCATGCATCCGAAATTCATTGAGGTAGGTCCCATCGGCCGGATTCAATTCTCCGCTGCCGTGATTCTGTGGATCGCTGTCGTGATAGGCGACTCCTTCGCCGCCGAGATCGTAGTAAGCACACAATACCCTTCCGGGTATTTTTTGAGGACCGTCGTGATAGACACTGTCGTGATATGGAACACCTACATATTGACTGAGAAATGACTGGGAAAATGCGGTTGCCGACATCATCGATACGGCTATGGAGCAAAAAAACAGCATGCTACGGTTCATTCTCATTCTCCATCGATCCTGAGTGAGTGTTCATCACGACAGGCGAATTTTCTGAGCAGCGATTCATTGCGTACTATTTGCGCGTGTAAACACGCACATAATCCACCAGCATCTGTTGCGGGAATTGAGTGGTCGCGTCCGGATCTTTCGGCCATCGTCCGCCCACGGCGAGGTTGAGCAGAATGAAGAATGGATGATCGAAAACCCAGTGTTTGGAACTTGGGATGCTGTCCGTCGTTTGAGTCTCATATAGGTGGTGATCCACATAGAAGCGGACGGCCGATGCATCCCACTCGACCGCGAAAATGTGGAATTTGTCGGCGAATTTTGAGCCGGCTGGCAGGCTATATGCAGCAGTTAATGGGCTGTCGCCTGAGTAACCTGGGCCATGCATCGAGCCATGAATTTTCCTGGGTTCATAGCCGACATTCTCCATGATGTCGATTTCGCCACAGCCGGGCCATCCGGTGCTCGTGTTGTCATCACCCAACAACCAGAAGGCCGGCCACATCCCCTGCCCCTTTGGGATCTTGATTCGAGCTTCGAAACGCCCGTACTTCTGTTCGAACTTACCCTTCGTTTGCAGACGCGCGGATGTGTACTCGCGATGGATGCCATCTACGCCGGTGAACGATTCGTGACGGGCAGTGATCACCAGATTGCCGTGCTCCTGACGGATATTTTCAGTGCGCGCCGTGTATTCCTCGAGTTCCTCGTTGCCAAAGCCGTTTCCCCCGGTCACGATCTCCCACTTTGCCGAGTCTGGCGGGGCACCGTCGGGGCCATTGAACTCGTCGCTCCAACTCAGTTTCCAACTTTGCGGAAACGCGCGCGGTACGGAGGTCAATGGAACCAGCGCCAGAAGGCCGAATGTGACGATCGTGGTCAAGAAGCGGTGCATAGTCATCCTTGAGCGAGGCTGTTGACGTTGATAACACCTTAGTTTGCTCCCGACGTTTAGCGCGGCATCAACCGAAAAAAGAGAGCTTGCTTCGCTATCGGCTCTACTTTGGCTTCCAGAGCAGCCATCTGCGCTTCGCTTAACGGTGTAAAGGAACGGGCGAGTTCCGCGCATTCTTCAACCTGCTCGACCGAGTCGCATCCGATGATAGCTGTGCTGATAGGGAGCGAGAGATTGTAGAAGAATGTTTCTTGCTTCGTCAGCGTACCGGGAGTCCTCGCGATCGCACCACTACCTTCCCATGAATGCTCTTGTTCTTCCACTGGTGGCGGGGTCCAACTGGAAAGAATGCGGCCACGCGCCATGACCTTCATTCCGATAATCCCCATCTGCTTTTCGACGGCCAGCGGTAGAAGATCCTTTTCAAACGGGTAATAGTACTTGTCTGCCGCATTGACAGCCATGAGGACTGTATCAAAAGGAAAGCGGCGGATAGATTCCATCAGTGCTTCGGGGCGGAAACGGCCCGTAACGCCCAGATAACGGACAATCTTCTGATCGCGCGCTTGAATCAGAGCCTCGATGGCGCCCCCTTTCCCAAAAATCTGGTCGACGTCTTCTTGAATTCCGACATCGTGTAGTTGCCAACTGTCAATGTGATCGGTATTCAGTAGCTTCAGAGAAACCTCGAGGTTTTTGAGCGCGGCATCGCGCGTTCGTTCCTTGGTCTTGGTCGCAATGAAGACCCGATCCCGGCTGCCCTTAAGACCCTTTCCGAGATAACGCTCACTCCACCTGTCAGGCCCCCCATAGATGGCAGACGTGTCGAAATAATTCACTCCCAACTCGAGGGCGCGTTGGATCACCTGCAGGGCTAATTCCTCCTGATTGGCCTTTTCGAGCGCCCCCTGTCCACCGAGACCAAAAATGCCGACTCGAGTCCCAGTCTTGCCGAGGTTACGCGTGGGCATTAGGTCCTGAAAAGGCTCTCCCGCAACTGAGGGACTACTCTTGGTCAAACTGGCCTCGCCACCGGCAGCCGAAGCAATTACCCCCGTGGATAGGCCAGCAGCTACTGCTGCTCCTGATTTGAGGAAATTGCGGCGGTTGGAATGAGCGAGTTTTTGAAGTGCGTCATTTGTTTTCATCTGTGCTCCAAAGTAGTGGGCACGAGTTCGGCCCACAGAGAACGGCTCTCATCTTGAAAACAGGACAAACACCACGACGAAGCGGTAAGCGCCTAGTCGGTCTAATCGCTGAGTTTCTGCCAGCCGAAGGATTCAATGATCTGGTAGTCCTTCTCCCCCCTGCGAAGGTCTCACACAGGATTCTCGCGAGCGACTCCCGTGTCCTATATTCAACTGACCTGGAATAATTCGATCCCGTGCGCTTTTCCGAGATTGCCCGAGTGCTTCTTCTCTGTCGCGTTGTTCCAATGCTCAAATACCCCGAGGCTGCGGCATCGGATGCCATCCCGTTCAGGATCATAGAACGTCTTGGAGGGTGGGTCGTTAGCCAGAGCCGCTTCGCGCAAGTAATTGTCGGCATTCACTATGTCCACGAGATTAGGCCATTCTGAAGTCAGAAAATCGAAACCTACCGAATCGATCGCAACGGGGTCTAGCGACATAAAGATGCTGCTAGGCCACGAATCGTTGAAAGGGGCCATCTTCCATTTGAGTTGCGGCGGACCATCAGCGTTTTGGCTTCCATAGAGCCCGTCGATTAGAAAGAGGATGGTTTTCTGGCCAAGATCCTTGTGACCCAGGAAATCGACGAACGCAGAGTAACTTGGAGAACCATCTCGGTTGTGAGGGAAGCCATCGTGCGCGTTCAAGTGCCAGTCTGTATGGATGCTCGTCGCACCGAACAAATTCTTTGCACAAAGCGTCACCCCTGAACTCACATGTCCTTTCAACAACGCAGCATCGATGAGGTAGCTAGCCTCTACGACCGCGGTATCGAGACCCGTAGCGTTGCGGCTGGTAATTGAAAAAGGGATCGCGTTCGGCTTGAACTCGGCTTTCAGTCGCCCGTCGCCGCCGATATGGTCCACGAATAGGACGCCGGGAAACTCACCGTGAATCTTGTCGTAGAGATTGCCCGGAATAAACCGGCTGGAATCGAAAATGGTGATTGACGCCTGTGGCACTTTTCCTGGACCGGTCAATTGCCGGACGAGCGAAAGGATCACATCGGGCGACGAATTCAGGCGGTCGATCGTGCCATGCCCCGTTGTGTTGTTCAGGTTCGGCTTGATCGCGATCTTCTCTCCGGTTCTGTATCCGGTGTTGCCGCGACCATGAGTACGATTGAAATAATGAAAAATCGCGCTCCACGCTTCGGCATCGGTCCTTTGATTTGTGAGATCGCGGATGGAGCGGGAAACCATGCGGTCAATCACCGACTGGTTGTTGTTGGCGTCCTGCCACCAGGAACCTGTCCCGTCCCAAGTGACTGCCGCTGGATCGTGTGCCCAGGTCACTCGGCCGGGTACTATACCTCGGGGAACTCCTAGAGGAGAAATAGGTAGGCCGAAAAGTGAGGAATGCAAGGTGCTGGTCGCTGCAACCGAAAGGGCGAATTGGCGGCGTGTCATTTTCATTTTCTTCGATTCCTTTCTTGAATCAACTTCACGGCGATGACAGAACGCGAATTACGAGAAATCATTATTGATCCGTGTTATAGGCCGGGCGTTTTCGTCTGGACCGCATATAGCGTGCAGTGGGTTAGGATGTAGAGGGTTCGGCGATCTGCCCCGCCGAAAACTAGATCGATGGGCCGCTCGGGAACATTAATTCTGCCAAAGAGCTTTCCGTCTGAACTGTAAACGAGGACCTGATCCGCCGCGAGGTAGACATTCCCATTCATGTCCTGCGCTACAGCTTGTCCTCCGTCTTCGGCGAAGAGCGAGATTGCACCAAATGTGCCGTCTGATTGGACTTCGACCTTGTAAGTCTTCTGATCCGATTGGTCTGTGATATAGACGGGGCGTCCTGGAACTACCCTCTCAAGGCCAAATGCGTGCAGGACATTGGCCAGTTTCGTACCCCAGCGCAGCTCCCCCTTTACGAAGGCATCGCTTGCCGGAATAAATACGCTGCCGTCCGGAGAGACATATTGCCACGGCGTCTTACCCGACAGATCGGTACTGGCCCAGACATCAACAGGCAAAAAGGCCGTCATTCCTGGTCGCTCTTGCGCGCGTTCTGGCTTTAGAAACGTCAATTCGGTTTCAGGCGAACCAGGGCGAAAAGCGTAGACGCTTTCCATCCCCTGATACGACACGACAATCAGATCACCGGCGCGATCAAAGGCCAAGTTGATCGGGTCGAGCGGATTATCACGAACCACGACCGCTTCGGCATTCTTCGGCGACCAGCGGTAAATGCGCTGCCAGTGTGCATCGACAAAGTAAAGCTGGCCGGCGGAATCGACGGTTGCGCCAGATATGTTAAAGAATCCGGTAGCGAGTTGCTTTACTTGCGCGGTTGCGGGAAGGATAGACGATAAGTTGCCTTGCGCTGGCGGAGCGAAAGCGCCTGGAATATCGAGTGAGGCAAATTCCCGAGCACGGACCTCTTGGTGATGAGTTGCATCGATAATAGAGTTATCGAAGGATACTTTGCTGTTGCTATTTACGTGCACATTGCGGAATCGGACATTGTCCGACTCTGAAACCTTGATGGCACAGGAGAAAGGCTGGTAGCTGCTGACCACGCGATAGCCGTGGTAGTTCGCTATCGTAATATTAGACGACTGCTCGATGGAGAGAGGAAGCGCCGAAGCGCTTTCACCACGCTCTTCCTCGGTCTGCAACGCGTCGATCTCCCAATTTTTCACTCGCACGAGTTTCATTTCGTTTCGAACATGATGCTCGCTGGAAAGCTCATAAATGTGGCCTTGAGTGTCTGTGTCGGAGACATACATTCCGGCCTGTGCGAATGTGCTCGGAGTCCAGATATCGGCGAAGGTGCCGCCACCACCGTCGGTCACCCACAAACTCGGATACTGAGCATCCCATCGGCGGAGGAAGTCCGGATCGGCTGTGTGGGTGTTGTTGTAGGGATTGATCCGAGTCCCATCCGGCGCATTCGTGCCGTGACCACCCAGAAAACGCACGTCGTCCATCAGAGAATCCGCACCGGCCATCCAAAGTGCCCCGACAGCACGGCTATTGATACCATTGGTATAGAGTCCAACCCCGGTGACGATGTTGTGTCCGCCCCGTGGGGCCTCAAGCAGCGGAACCGGTGTGCCGGGTCCCTGAAACTCCGGCGTGCCGTCGGGGATATCGAATTGTGTCATGCTCGGATGCAGGCCGATGAGCACGGTATCCGGGCGTAGCTTGATGGTCCCTGAAACAACATAGCGGCCCATTGGCACATAAAGAACTCGATGTTCCTGGATCGCTTTGCGGATTGCGGCGGTATCGTCTGTCACGCCATCACCCTTCGCTCCGAGAGAATGCAGGTTGACCCAAGTGCTGGCCGGAGGAAGATGTGGTATGGCGGGGCCAAATGAAGCAATGGACGAAGACGGTTTTGCGTCAAAGGTCGTGCGAATCTCGCCTGAGTCTTCCGCTCCACGGATCATTAATCCGTGCTCGAAGGAACTGACTTCGTAATTCTCCGCCGGGCCAGCGATGTTCCGTCCGCTTTCGCGAAAATGGGCGAAAGTTCTTACGTCGTGACAGGTCGAGTTGACAACGTTGACTTCTGTCCGCGCGTTCTTCTCGTCGCTGATGGTAATCGCAGGGCCGCTAATGTCTTCGAAACGCGCGCGCTCAATCCACAGTTCGTCGGGATAGCCCGCATCGATGTCGACGGCCTGCGGAACATCACGGAACGAATCATTCACCAGAGTCAGTCCCGCCTGGTGTTCTTTGATCGCGGCGACGGTCTGGCCTTCGAAAGTGGAATCGAGCAGGGTATACTGCCAGCCAGGAGAGGGCATCACGGTGACGATGCCATACTTCCCGCCGTAGAAGTGCAGGTCCTCGCCTTCATTGCCGATGTCCTTGAGAGCGGCAAGACCCGAGCGGACTTGAAAGTCGATGTGGGAGAGATAGCAGTGCTGGGCGACGTGGAAACGAATGGCCACCGCGGCAGAATTTCCAGCCCCAAGATCGAAATCGACATTGCTCATCGCTGAATAGAAGGTTCCAGGATTTGCGTCGGGAATGGTTTTGTTCGGCGGCACAGTTCCCGCCGTGGGCAGTTGATCCGGGTGAATGGGAAATTGAAACTGCGCTTGAATGCTATCCGGCCGGGCACCGGCAAACATGAACATGTAGCCGAGGTCATTCTGATACCCAGGAGTGTTGTCGGGCAGTACAAAGATAGGGCGACGAGCACCATAGCCGATAATGCGCACGCCGGGCCAGACATAGATGGTGCGGGTGATCCGGTATTGTCCCTCCGGGACGAATACGATGCCTTGACCGTGCTGCGATGCTGCCGCATCGATTGCAGCCTGAACGACCGCGCTGCTGTCGATCGATGAGTTTGAATTGACGGGGAAGCTCGCGCTACCAAGGTAGATCGCTTCCGGATCGTCGAGGCGAGTTGGATAAATCGATTGCGCTTGCAGTGGCAGAAACAGCCCAAGCAATACAATGATCCCGGCCAACGTAGTCCATTTAAAATTCATCGCTATTTCTTGTCTCCGACGATGAATCAAGGCATTTCGCGTGCGCTTGATAGCAAAGTAAGGTGCAAATTTATCATCAGAGAGGCCATGGTTCATGCAAGACAGACGACCGACATCCTTCACACCGAAACGATACAGGCTAGTCAGTCGCGGAGAGATGGTGAAACATCGCCGAATGCGGTTTTCATCGGAATCACTCACCGAAACTTCGAAACAGCAAGCTGCCTGCGCTTGCCTTCGGAATCATGTCGATCCTTCGAAGTACCTTTGGCTTTTCCGCTCCGTCGCACCGACTCTACCTTGCGATTGGTAAACCGTGACACTATCAATAGTGAACTGGTTTACTTGCCTACATTGAAACCGATGTTGATGCCCTTTGTCAACCCCCCAAAAGGCGCGATTTGATTTACCCGCGAAACCCTTGAACTTCATTGCATCAATATGTGAGCCAGAGGGTGATTCAAGCCGTCTAATCACGCTGAGAAAGTTCGCCGAACACCTCGCGTCGTCATCATGGTACGCGATTTCGAAAAAAGCTTCGAACACATTGGATTGAACAACGAGGCACACATCCAGCGTTTTCCCTTGTCCCAGTCACTTCTTGAAATGTGGAATCCGGTCCCCGTCCTGCTTCATTCCGTTGTTTCCTAATGCAGGTTTGTCAATAGCTGTGGTTTGCTGTCGGAGACGATGCCTTGCCCTTCGCGCACGACATAAAATCGATCTGCAGCTAGATGGTTCAAAATGTCACGCTTCCCATCGGGCCATAGAACGTCGGTCCGGTCAACAATCTCGTGACTACCCAGCCCAAAATGAAGGCGCAGGTCGTTCTGCGAAAGATAGCTTCCTCCGCTGAGCACTTCCCCAAGCTGCACCAAGTCTCCCGCAGTCACGCGCACTCGAGCGTTCAGCGCGAGCCGATTACATTTGACTCCCTCCAGTTGAAAGCTGACCCAGTGGTTTTTGGGGCCACCCTCGGGCCGTAGGATCATCGGCTCGCCAACGAGATTCTCAACCACCGCTTCCATTCTTCCGTTGTTGAACAGGTCGCCGACGGCCAAGCCTCGGCTCACCTGTGGCTCTTGAAGCGCAGGACCCACGCGGCGGCTTATGTTCAGAAATGTGCCGTCGTGCTGATTTAGGAAGAGCAGCTTTGGCTCAAGATAATGCGTAGCCGTGTGCGTCGAATCTACTTGAGGATAGACATGCCCATTCACCTGAATAAAGTCCAACCATCCGTTGTTTGCAAAATCCACGAAGCCGTCGCCCCAACCAACATTACCCTGCGTCCCCCGCGCAATTCCCGACGCGATTGAGTTATCTGTAAAGTTCATTGGGCCATTGTTGGTATAAAGTGCGGTATATTCCTGATCAAAATGAGAGATCGCGATCGACATGCGACCCGAATGCAAGTAATCACCCAACGCTACTCCCATATTCGCCTGTTCGAACCCATCGTCATTCACCGCCACTCCTGCCTGAAGTGCCATGTCTTCGAATCGGCCCGATCCATCGCTATGATACAGGTAATTGGCCTCGCTATCGTTGGCAACAAAAAGGTCAAGCTTTCCAGAATTACCGAAATCGGACCAGATCGAAGTGAGTCCGTAGCGCCTCTCAGCATCTTCCACTCCAGCCTGTTCTGAAACGTCGGTGAAGGTCCCATTCCCGTTGTTATGATAGAGATTGTCGGGTAAGCCCTTCAGGCCGCGGGGCCCGCACTGCACGTCAATGCCCAGATATTTGCAGGTTTGGCGCGAGCCAAAAACGGGAAGATCGTCCAGATGAAAATCGACGTAGTGCGACACAAACAAATCGGCGCTGCCATCGTTGTCATAATCGCCAAACGCCGCTCCGGTCGCCCATCCCTTGTCCGATGCGAGTCCGCTCGCTTTCGTCACGTCGGTAAATGTTCCGTCTCCATTGTTGCGATAGAGCACTACACCGTTCAGGCACGTGACGAGCAGGTCGGGCCAGCCATCATTATTGTAGTCACCGACAGCCACGCCCATC
Source organism: Occallatibacter sp. (assembly GCA_049518955.1). Lineage (GTDB taxonomy): Bacteria > Acidobacteriota > Terriglobia > Terriglobales > Acidobacteriaceae > Telmatobacter. Next base: position 6,359 of record JBEKRG010000081.1, on the reverse strand, counting down.
GCCCAGCAGGGATAGCCCACGCCCGCCTTGTCGGTAACATCGGTAAACGTTCCATCATGATTGTTATGGAAGAGCGCGCTGCGCGCCTTGATGCCGTGTTGAGCCATCTCCACGCTTTCTGCGTTCGTAAAGTAGATATCGGGCCACCCGTCGCCGTCGTAATCGATCAGCGCGACACCTCCGCTCATCGATTCTGCAATGAATTTGGCTTCCGGGCTTGACTTGTGATCAAACCTGATCCCGGTCGACTTGGTAATATCGACCAACAGCGGATAATTCGGAACCGGTTCCGTGGTTGCCCTTTCCGCCTCCGCCTTTTTGCGCTCCGCGGGGGACAACGGTGTTGGCGTTCCCATCTGGCCCACGAGCGTCGTGCCTGTAAGAAAAAGCGCGAGAGCCACGCACCCTCTAAGGCAGTTTGGCAATTTCACACTGCGCCCGCTCCTCACCCCCTCTCTACTTTTCATCCTCGGCGTCCGCTTTGATCTCGGTTGGCTGAATCTGTAGGCCCTTGTAAACAGCGCGAAGCTTGTCCTTCTCCTTGCGAAGATTCTGATATAGGTCCAATTGCTGCTTGACCTCGTCCATCCGGTTCTGTCCCCGATAGAAAGTAGCCAGGCGGTAGTGCGCAGCAGCATTCGTCGGATCCAGCTGTACGGTCTGCTCGAGAACCGCCTGAGCCTTCGCCGGCTGATTCATCTGGATAAGGACCTTGGCCATATCCAGCTGCGCGTCCGAATCGTCGGGCCGCAATGCTATGGCCTTGGAAAAGTCCTCCTTCGCGAGCTCGACGTCCCCGGTTTGCAGTGCGATCTCACCGAGCCGCCAAATGGATTTCTCATCCTGCGGGTTGCTTTTCAGTGCAGCTTCATATTCCTGTTCCGCCTCTTTCTTTACGACCGGGTCCTGAGAAGTACTCAGCAGTTCGGCTAGCTCAAAATGTACGCCGGGCAGGTTAGGATCAATCGCGATTGCTTTGTGAAACTCTTCAATCGCACCATTGGTGTTCCCTTGGCGTGTCTCTTCATGCGCCAAGAGTTGGTGCATTTGCGCAGAATCCGGCGCCGACAGCGACAGACTGAGCATCGACTCCCCGGAAAGATCGGCGTACGTCCGGTAGGCCGCATAGAGTACCTCCGGTACATCGGGGTACGCAATCTTGAGCTGACTTACCAATCCGGCTGCCTTATCGAGTTCGCTGCTTGCAGTGTAGAGCCCGACGAGATCTAAACCAACTTCGATTTTGAGTTTTCTATCCTCGATCATCGGGAACGAAGCTTCCAGATCTTTGCGAGCATCGTCAATGTCCCCCGTTTGCTCCTCCGCCAGGCCTAAGAGTGATCGAACCTTCCATATGTTAGGCTGAAGAGCAATCGCCGCCCTTAACTGGGGCGCCGCGTCAAGATAGTCGCTGCGAAAGAAAAGCAATACACCCAAATTCGCGCGCGCCACCACATTGTTTGGATCGAGAGCGACGACCTTCTGCCACTCCGGGATCGCCAACTCTGGCCGCTTTTCTTGGTCATACTGCTGCGCCAGGCGCTCATGTTGTGCGATTTGCTCTTTTTCATTGGGTGAGGTCTGGGCGGCCACCGCAAGCGAAACTGCGCTCAGCAGAAACAGCACGGAAACAACCGATTTGGCCTGCATGATCACCTCATCATACCAAGGCAATGTTCGCCGGGAAATGGGAAAGACGGACTGCTGTTCTTCTGCTCCAGTTCCTTCAACCGCTTGATCTGGACTGCCCTTAGGCCGCTGTGCTCCTTGCGCCAGTGATAAAGCAGCTCGGTTATCGCTTTCTCCTGGCACGCCGCTGGCGTCGTTTTGCCATTGGTGATCGCTACCTCAATCCGCCGCAGCATGTTGGCAGCCTGCTTCCGACCGTGCTTCTTCGCTTTCGTTATCCCTGACTCCGTCCATACCAGTTTGTCTCATCGCCCCTGGTACGGAATTTACCGGGCACTCCAAGTGGACTCGCGCACAATGAGCTCGGGCTCAACCATGACTTCATCGCGCGGCGGAGCCGTGTTGTGGATGCGATTTAGCAGGCTCTGCGCTGCCAGCCTGCCAATCTCTTCGAGGGGCTGATTGATCGTCGTCAGGCGCGGCAAGGTGAATGCCGCCGCCTTAATATCGTCGAAACCGATCACCGAGACGTCCTCCGGTACGCGCAGATTGGCGTCCTTCAGCGCGCGAATCGCTCCGATGGCCGAAATATCGTTGAAAGCAACGATCGCTGTAAAGGTTTCATTGCTCGCCAGCAGCTGCTGAACAGCCGGGTAACCGAGCTCCGGCGACGTCATGTCGCGATCGAGGCTCAACACAAGCTTCGGCTTGACCTCCAGGTCGAGGCGTACAGCAGCTGCGACCAGGCCCTTCAAACGCTCATCCGAGTCCGAACTGAATGGCTGGCCACGCATGAACGCAACTTTGCGATGCCCCAAGGAGTGAAGGTGCCCTAGCGCCAGTTCCCCGGCGCGCGTATGGTCGAGGAGCACATTCGTCACACCATCGATTTTCAGATGGCCCGCCACGGCTACAACGGGAATCGACACGGGGTGCTCAAGCCGCGTGTCGATCGCAATGAGTCCTTGCACCCCCAGCCCGATCAGCATCTTCGTGTAATCTTCGATCAGGTTCCGCTTGTGTCGGTGATGCGCCGTAAAGTAAAAATACCCTGCCTGAATCAGCCGATCGCCGATCGCGCTCATCACTTGGGTGTGATAACCGGCGCCCAGCTCCGGCACCAGGATCCCGATCGTCAAAGTCCGCCGGCTCCGCAGTGATCGCGCCCGCAGGTTCGGCTGATAGTTCATCGCCTTGGCGGCAGCCTTAATTCGGTCGCGGGTCGCCTGCGGGATTGATCGTCCCGGAACGTCGTTCAAAACCACAGAAACCGTCGCCGGGTCCAGCCTAAGATGCTCAGCAAGCTGCTTCAGGCCCGCTGTCTGATGAACCCCCGGTTTTGGGTGGTCTTTTGCCTCCTTCTTGCTCGCGGAGTTATTCATTCGCTATTCAAAGTTAACTGCAACTCTTTTCAAGGTTGAAACAGAAAGGACGGCAATGCATCGCCGTCCTTTCTGGGTTGGATTGAAAGAGAGGTTAGAACGACAGGCGTCCGTACATCTCCCACACCCTTCCTCCAATGGTCACGCTATTAATCTGAGCACCGTTGATCTCGCCACTCGGAGGCCCACCAAGGGTCGTTCCGGGTTGTCCAAAGCTCGGGTGGTTCAGGACGTTGTTAGCGCTCCCGCGAATCTGGAACTTCACACCCCGGTCCGGCCATAGGTCGAAGCTCTTGCCGAGCGAAAAGTTGACATTTGTCAGATCAGGACCCCTGAGGGTGTTCCTGACGAAGTCGCCGTAGGTGTAGGTAGGCGGAAGGGCGAAGGCATCCAGGTTATACCATTCCACTAAGCTGTGGTAGTGGTTTCCGGGTGAGGCATCCGGGCCGGTGTCGGTCGTTTTGTAGTTGCCGACCAGATTTGCCCATTGCGTGTAGCCCCCCGACTGGTTATTTGAACTGTTGTAATTCGCAGTCGTGAGTGATACCGGGTTGCCGGTCTCCCCGATAAAAGTCGACGCCACCTCCCAGCCGCCCAGCACTTCATCAGCAATCAGGTTGTTGTTCAGGAACTGCTTGCCCGTGCCGAATGGCAACTGGTAGACAACATATCCTCTGATCGCCTGGCGTACGTCAAAGTTGGAGTTGCTATAGTCTTGCGACGGCGCATACGCATTCTGGTAGTTCTGCCAACCCCCGCGGTTTGCCCATCCCGATGAATCCCCATCGTCGAGGAAGTGGGACCACGCGTAGTTGACACTGAAACTCAGGCCGTAGCTCATACGCTTTGTGAGTACTGCCTGCAATGCGTTGTAGTTGGAGATGCCATTGTTGGTGCTGCCGCCGATTCCCTGGAAGAGCGGGTAGGGCTCGTACTGATTATCATTCGGCCCGAGCTTGTTCTCAGGCACCTGGTTGATGTCTACCGGGAAGTTCTCGTGGTTTCCATGATTCCCCACATAGCCAACGGATGCCGCCCAGTCCCTCAGGAACTCCCTTTCCACAGTCAAGTCCCATTGGTAGTTCAAAGGCACAGGTGTGTTGTATTCGTTGTACCCCGGGCCTTGCCCGTTCCTTGCCGTAACAGTGGTGGGAGCGGCTAAATAGGTGGAGAGTTCACTGCGGTCGTTGTTGTTGAATGCGGTGACTCCGGCGATCCCACAGCTGGGATCTTTGGTATCCGGCGTCGTCCCATCGGCGGAAAGCTGGACCGTCGGGCAAATGCCGCTGCTGTTGTCCCCATAGCCGCCGCTGCTGCCGAAGGCACCGCCCTCGCCGCCGCCGTAGGTGTCTTCGCTCCATTCGGTTGCGAACATTCCAATGCCGCCCCGGATGACAGTGCTGGGCAAGATCTGCCAACTGAAGCCTACGCGCGGAAGCCAAATGTCGTACTTGGGCTTCTGGAGCGAGGTGCGTCCGTTTTGTCCTTCGAACGCGTACCACATGCCGCCCTGAACCGGCGCGCCGCATGGAATCCCATTGTAGTTGCCGGAACCGGTACAAAGGGTATTAAAGTTCTGAACCGCAGGATCGAAATCGGCCTGGTTGCCCTTCGCGTCGCGCCAGCCGGTCTCGATCTCATACCGCACACCGACGTTCACCGTCAGGTTGGGCTTCACTTTGATGTCGTCCTGTGCGAACAACTGCGGGGCCTTCCAGCGTCCGGCGAACTCCGGCGTGATTCCAGCGCCCCAACTGCTCGATTGGCCGAGCAGGAAGTCCGCGTAGGACATGCCGTCGAAAGCGTTCGTTGGACCGCCGCCCTGGGACGTGTAATTGCCGTTAAAGTTGTAGCCGCCTGGGTTGATGTTCCCCCATGCCGTGGAGTCGGCGCGATTGATCAGGAACTCACCGCCGAAGTGCAGGACGTGGCGTCCCTTGATCATGGTCACCACATCAGACGGGTCGAAGACCATCTCTTTGTAAACGGAGTGCGAGGAGCTCCCGGGACCATAAAAGCCGTTAATGCCGATGCCCGGGAAGACGTCTGCCTGGAGCAAAGGTATGCCCAGGAGTGCCGAATAATCGTGGCCCTCGCTGACAGGCACGAAGAAGTTCAACTGATCGGTGAAGCCCATGCGCGCCTCGTTGATGACGTGCGGGCTGACGGTCCACACATCGGAGATCGCGGCATTGTCGCGGCTCACGTCGCCGAACTGGTTGTTGAGCGGATAGAAGATGGACGCATTAAAAGCCGGGTTGTTGCTCTCGGTTTCCGTCAGGGTGAGTCGGTTGTTTGCTGACAGATCCGTATCCCAGCGCCCAAACCACTTGATAAAAGGGTTGCTGCTTGCGGGGCCGAGGAGATGGAAGTTGTTGGTGGAGTAACTGGCTACGCTGGCTGGATAACCCTTCGTGGTCAGCAGGTATGCCTGGATTGCCTTTGCAGCAGGGTCGATCATGCCGGCGGGAATCTTGTTATAAGCCTGGTTCCCCGGCTGTCCAGCTTCCGCTTCAAAGCTCGTCCTCTGGACGCAGGGTGCAGGCAAGGTCTTTGTTCCCCCCGGAAATTCCGGGCCGGTATAGGTGCAAGTACCCGTCGGCACGATGGTTTGCGTGGTCGGATCGTAGAGGGTGGGCAGACCTGGCTGCGAGAAATCGCCACCCATCATGGCCGTGCTGGCCAATGTTTGGGTCTGCACGTTCCCGGTGCTGTTGTTGATCGTGCGGTCGTAGTCGAAATAGAAGAACGACTTGTGGAAGATCGATTTCGGGAGGACCGGGCCGCCAATTGCGCCGCCGAAGTTGTTGAAGTGAATGACGTTAACTTTCCCCGTACCAAAGGCGTAGCTCGCGGCATCTAAGAAATCATTCTGGTTGTATTCGTATGCCGCGCCGTGAAACTTGTCGGTGCCGCTCTTCGTGATCTGGTTGTAAACGATGTCGCCGAGGCCATATTGCGCGGAAAAAGCAGTCGCGCTCACCTTGACTTCCGACGTAGTCTCAAAAATGGTCACGTCGGAGTTCTCGCTCATCGGCAGCGTGGTAGTAGCTCCGTCCTGGAGGTATGACGCATAGGGTAGATTGCCGTTGATCGAGGCTGTTGTTCCCACGGTACCGCCCTGGCCCGGGCCAACGCCGTTTTGATTCTCCGGTGTTCCGACCGCACCAGGCATCAGTTGTATAAAGTTCTCCCAGTCGGCCCCGCCGCCGTTTCCGCTGCCCACCTGCGGCAATTCGTCCATCTGGCCCGCCTCAAGGTTCGGTTCCAGCGCGCCGCTCTCGGTGTTGAGCAAGGGTACGTCGGTCGTCACCGTCACCGCCGTCGAAACCGCGCCCACCTTCATCG
>JBEKRG010000080.1:0-23168 GCA_049518955.1 Occallatibacter sp. | reverse complement strand
ACCACCAGCCGTGAGGCACATGTGCGCAGGCGAATGCCCGGACCAGTCGGAATGCGCGCTCTCCCAAGCGCGCCCAGCAATCCCGTGCTTTTCTCTTGACTTTGACTTACATGGATGCCGGTTAATCGGGAAGAGCTGATTACAGGTCTCGGAGCCTATCAATAAAGCCTTTGAGTCGTTTGATGTCCACGCTGCCGGTCCGATGATCCGGCCCCATGTGCATTGCTTCAAGGCGATTGTCCCCGTCCAGCAGGAATTCGAACCCCACACCGTCGCTCCCCAGGCGAACCACTATTCCGTTCACCGACAACGATCGTTCGGTCTTCGGATTGTGCCGGTCAGTTAATGTGAGCAGGATAATCGTGCCTATATACCACCGCTCGTTGGTAACGATGTAGAGTCCCGACGTGCTGATATCGCTCACTTCGTACGGCGTCGGCGGGCCGCCCGTAAAGAAATAGGCGATCAACCCTGGAACTACAACACGTGGCGCGCTTCGCGGCTCCGGAGGATCTCCCAAAAGCAGGCGCTGGAAAAAGCTCCTCGACGTATCTCTCTTGGCCCATGGACGTTCCGCAACGTCTCGCTTTGCCGGGGCATTTACCGCCGCTGCCGCAGTGGAGCTCTCGCGCACGGCGCTCGTCTCCACGCGATCCAAGTTATTGGCCGGTTCGCTCACGCTTTGGAGTTCTGTGCCTGTCGTGGCTTGGGGCTGCTGGTTCGTCTTTAGGCGGCGGGAAACTGCGTCAATACCACCCGGCACGCTGTCCTTCGCGTCCTGCAAACGTTTCAATTGCCGCTTCATCTCTTCCGGCGCACAGATGATTAACTGATCGCCGGGCAGGATCTCACCCTGCGCGAGAGTGTCTGCAGGAAAGACAAGCATGCTTGCGGCCTGTGCACCTGAGGAATGGGCGCCGGATATGGGAAACGATTCAACAATGTTCAAAACGACGCAATCACCACTCAAAAAGACAAGGTCCAGAGGAAAGCGCACGCTGGTTGGAGAGATCTCCTCGAACGGAAAAATCCAGAGCGCTGCTCCGCCGCCCGGGCCAATACTCCTGAGCCGAGCATCCGCACTATCGTTGGAACTGCCCACAGCCAGAACACCGGTCGAAATGAAACGTTCTTGGCTCTGGTTGTAAACACATTGTCGATCCGGCCCCGGCGCAGGACCCTCCTCTGGCGCGTACTTCGGCACCACGTTCTGCCGATGCTTCAGCGCTGTCGATCCCGGAAACTGATGGATCTGCGCTTTCGAACCCTGGTTCATTCCCGTCGGCAACTCCTGCGTTTCTCCACAATCTTGCGCTTAGAGCGGAAGGCCGATTGTGATTCATATCACAAGATTGGGTACCTTGGTACCTCTTGCGGTATTGCCCGCTATCCGCATAAGAGCCATCGCACCCGTTGAATCTCCATAGATGTGATGTGCGGCACATTTAGACTCAAGCTTATAATCTGACCACCCATGCCGGTTCCGTTCCATCCCGCCGTGCCGATTGTTTTCCAGCCGAACCACTTCTTCGTATGCCCCAACTGCGGAAAGCGCATTGAAGTGATTATTGATTTCGAGAAGTTGGACCAGAGACCAAATGCAGAAATATTTCTGAAGTGTTTGCCACCGGGTGGCTGCGGATGGTGCGGCGACCTTCCTATGTTTAAGGGTGCGCCAATACCGGAGATTCCTAACTATTTCTTCATTTGCCCCAACTGCGGAAAGCCTATAGAGGTGATTATTTATCTCGAGAAAGTGGACCAGAAACCCGACGGAGAAACATTTCTGAAATGTTTGCCGCCGGGTGGCTGTAAATGGTCGGGAGAACTTCCGATGTCCATGGGTAGGCCGATGCCGAGGATTCAGAGGACAACTTCATAATAAGAAACTCTTCGCACGCTGGCCGGGATTCCTCCCGGCTCTTTGTCAGCGTATTGAAGACTCCGTTGAAGTACTAAAGTGGCGCCAGAGGGCGGGAGAGGTTTGCGAGGATTCGAGGGAGTGACTGGCTATTGAAAGAATTGTATCCCTTGAGCCGGTCGTCAACGCGAGAAAACTGCCCTTGCAGATTATTGAAATAAATGCTCTTAACAAGTTGGTCGGGGAGAGAGGATTCGAACCTCCGACCCCCTGGTCCCGAACCAAATGAAAGTCCAAATCTAAGTGCCTCATCTGGTGCCGCTTAGGGACGAAAGACCGGACTTTCTCTCATCTTCAAATGTACCGAAGTTGTACCGAGAATCCAGAACAGATGACTGCCGGCCATCGATCGCGTGCAGACAGAAGTGACTGATGCAGTTCCCAGCCCCCCGGTAGTCGCCACCTACTTCTGGTAGGGCTGCTTGACGATCCTGTTTCTTGCCAAGATTCCGTCCCGTGACAGAATGAGCCTGTTTCCCCAACTTGGTTGTCGCTGCTCAAGAGAGCACGGCTGAGCGGGACGTTTTCCGATGCGGAGCTCATCGCTTTCAGAACGCATCCTAATCTTCACTGATTCTGAAGCCCGCGCGTTGCCGGATTGCTCACCGAGTTAAGCGCAGCCGGCGAAGTACGGCCCTCACCATATTGTGACCAATGCCGACCAAGCTTCACCTGGATCTCAAGGCTCAAACCGAAACCGCGGACGCGCGCCGAAGCGATTCGCAAATGGTAATGCCGAGTGGACGGCGACGGGCCGAATCCGCCTTGCCCGCCGCGAAGGTGGCCTTTCAGAGGGCCTAGGGCTGTAACCGAAGCTTAACACCGGCTCTTGGCGTAGCACCGACCGCTGCACTATTCTCGCAATTCCTTAACAGGTAGAAAGTGGCTTCATTACGCGCGGATGGAATTCACCCGAGGAACACCTTAAATCAACGTCCGGCAATCTTGACGATCTTGCTGTCAGGTTCGCTCCAGCCCGCAGCGCCATCGTGCGTGAGCACCTGCTTTGCGTCGTCCCAATGGAGCCGGATAATGGAGCCTGCGCCCTTCTCATAGGCATAGGTTGTGCCGTCGTCTGAGAAGAGCGTGAAGCTGGCATCGGCGCCTGGATAGACGCTCACCTGTGCAATCGCCTGCGGTTGATGAGTGTTTTCGACGGCAGTTCCCAGAGGAATAATCGAACCGGCACGCACGAATAGCGGAATGGTGTCGATCGGGGCGGCGACCGTGATCGTCTGGCCACCCTTCACGCGCTCATTCGTCCAGAAGTTATACCAATCGGTTCCGGATGGCAGGTACACCTCGCGGCTAGTGGCTCCCTGGTCGGTGACGGGCGCAACCAGAAAGGCCGGTCCGAACATGTACTCGTCGCGCATGTCGACTACCTTGGGGTCATTGGGAAAGTCCAGCGGCAGGGCGCGCATAAAGGGAGCGCCCGAGAGCCAGGTCTGGTAGCCCAGCGAGTAGATGTAAGGCATCAGTTGGTAGCGCAGCCGAAGGTACTTTTCAAGAATCGGCTCGGCCTGTTTACCATACGACCACACTTCATTCGCGAGGCGGCTGCCATGGGTGCGGAAGATGGGCAGGAACGTGGCGTACTGGAACCAACGGGTGTAGAGCTCGGGGTAGTCGTCGTATGCGCCGACATTATCGCGGGCATCGGAGGGATCAAGCAACGGCGGGTGGTCCGGATGGTGCACTGCAGGAAGATACTGCCAACCGCCGGTGTCGTTGGACCAGTACGGAATCCCCGACGCCGCAACGTCGAGGCCGGTGGGAATCTGTCGCTTGAGCGTGTCCCAGGTGGGATAGATGTCGGAGGACCACACGATGGTTCCATTGCGCTGCACGCCAGTGAACGCGTCACGAGAGAGGATGAGCGCGCGCCGATCGGGCTCGTCCTGGCGAAAGCCGTCGTAGAGCGCTGCGGTGTGGAAAAGCGGATAGACGTTGAAGAACTCCGTACCGGGACCGATGTGGAAGTAGGCGCCGGCGGGGGGCAGATCGGGTTCCGTTTCATCGGCCCAGATGAAATCGAAACCCTTGCTGAGGATTTCGTCATCGATGGTCTTCCAGTACCAGTGAGCGGCGGCGGGGTTTGTGGTGTCGATGTCGGACCCGGCGCGGTCGTAAGGCAGGCCGTCGATCGGCGTGCCGTCGGCGACATGGATGAACCAACCATTCTCGCTCAACTTTGCATAGAAGCGGTCATCGGGCACAAAGCGCGGCCAGACACTGATCATGGTTTCAAAGCCCATCTCGTGGAGCTGCTTGTTCATCGCCAACGGGTCAGGCCAGAGTTTGGGATCGAAGTCCATTTGGCCCATCTTCGTGTAGTAGAACCAATCCACAACCAGCACGTCAGCTGGCAGATGGCGGTCGCGATAGCCTCGAGCAACCGACAGCAGTTCCTGCTGGCTGGCGTATCGTTGCTTGCACTGGATGTACCCGTAAGCCGCTTTGGGCAGCATGTGCGCGGGGCCCGTGAGCAGCCTGTATCCTGAGTAAATCTCGTCCGCATTGGCGCCTGCAATGACGAAGAAGGAGACGCGGTCGCCCGCTTCGGAGACCCAGCGCGTCTGCTCATTGAAGCCCGGTTCAATTGTGGTTTTCGAAGCGTTGTCCCACAAGAGCCCATAGCCCTTGTTGGTGACTAGGAACGGCACGCAGAAACTAGGAGCAGCAGGAGCCGTGTAATCGGCCCAGCAATGGACCGGATGTCCGCGGTGGTCCAGAAAACCCTCCTGATTCTGCCCCAGCCCGTAGTAGTGCTCGTCGGCGGGCGAGGCAAAGGTCGCGCTTACGGTGTAGAACTGCGGATCCGCGGGACGGCGATCGTGCTCCAGTCCCGCTGTGCCGGATTTGTAATTGAGTTCATCCTGCGCCCAGCCCGTAAGCTCAAGCAGCTTTGTGCCGTCTGGTGTACGAAAGGTGATATGCGAGCCAGGAGTGGAACCGCTGAAGTATTTGGCTATGTCGACCATGGTGTGAAGTGGCGCCGGCCCGGCAGGCCGTTGGCGGTCCACGCTGACGACCATGCGCGGCGAGCTGTATTCGTCGGCTTGCGCGGTTTGGCTTGCACTCCAGCCGGCGGCATTGGGCGCCGCTACAAGGCCGTATCCCGGCATTGCCAGCGCAGATTCCCTCTGCAGGCTGAGCGTGACGAGCACAATGTTGGGCGCGTAGGGCTCAAGGACAATGGTGCTGCTGCCGCGCGGAAGGACAAGCAGGCTCTGCTGCGCGACCGCTGGCCCACGTTCGAGCAAGAAGGCCAGCGCGCATAGCAGGATACTGCTGCGACGAATGAAAGAGATCATTACTTGCACTTTCTCCTGACGGCCAGTGAATAGCCCGAGCCGGTCCATGATGCAAAGAACTCAATTGGTACTACCTATACTATTCCAGCAGAACGCGTCCGGCGGCAGCCTGCCCGAATTGGTTTCGATTTGGAAAGTGGAGGTTCGCGAAGCGGCGGCCAGCGACACGCAGGCATTGGAAAGTAACCTATTTAAAATAAGCTATTTATTAAAAATCTCAAAGTCGTGGAAACGTTTTTCGCTTGACAGTCCTACAGAATTGGTACTACCTTTGACGTCGATTAAGGAACCAGCATCGTTCCTTCGTCTGACCTCAAGATGGCCAATAATGTTGAGGCTCTGGTTGGCTTTACGGAGTTCTTAGGAGGACTCTCTGAAATGCAAATGTCATTTTCAAAGGCTACCCGAGGGATACTTGCGCTCTCTGTTGTGACCCTGGCGGGTACACACTTCCTGGCAACGCAGACTTCTTCTTCGTCCACTCCTCCGCCTGCAGCGAACAGCTGGAGCTTTACGATGGCGGCAAATCCAGTGACAACCGGCCCTCTGCCCGGCCATGGTCTCGCTCAACATCCATTTCTATACTGCGGAGAGTACGACTACGTTAAGCCCTATCAAACGATGTATCTTGTACGTCACGGTAAGGTGGAGTGGACATACTCGATTCCAACGAACATGATGGTCTACGGAAAGTCCCAGATGGGCGAACTGGGAGACTGTACCAGGTTCTCTAACGGCAACATCCTTTTTAGTTATCGTTGGGGGGCGAGTATAGTGACCCCTCAAAAAAAGATCATTTGGGACTACCGTGCCGCTCCGAACACTGAAATCCATTCAGCAGAGCCTGCCGGTAAGAATCGGGTTTTGTTAGCTCAAAACGGTGCTCCCACTAAGCTCCTTCTTATTAATACGGTTTCCGGAAAGGTCGAGAAAGAACTAGCGCTGCCTACGCCCTACCCGGACAGAGTTCATTTGCAAGTTCGTCGAGCTCATCTGACCAAAGCCGGTACGTTTTTGGTTGGATTGATGGAGGAGCACCGGGTGGCGGAATTCAATGCAGATGGTAAAGAAGTGTGGTCGTATGCGTGTCCGGATACGTGGACCGGCCCACAACCCAAGTGGGGCAAGTTTAGTTCGTGGGACGCCATACGCCTCAAGAATGGCAACACCTTGATTAGCAACGACGAGTATGGCTATGTGATTGAGGTTAATCCTAAGGGCGAAACCGTCTGGGAGCTCGGCAAGAATGACCTCCCCGGCTATCCTCTGGATGTTGTGCAAGAGGTTGGACGCCTCGCAAATGGCAATACTGTGATTACAAACTGGGTAGCGGGGAATACGAAGCCGGAAGACTGGCCGTCAACTATTCAGATCATCGAAGTGACTCCGGCTAAGAAAGTTGTTTGGGCTCTCCGGCAGTGGAAGGATCCAGATCTCGGGCCAGCCTCCTCGATCCAGCTGCTGGATCAACCCGGGGTTCCGGAGAAGGGCGACCTGCAGCGATGAGCGGCGCAATATTGAGGCTAACTCACTAAGCGTACACAAACCGTCACCACATCTGAGACAAGAATCAACTCCTGTTCGTCGTAAACCGAATAGGAAGTTTGGGAAAATGGGAATCGCTATCCGCCCCCGCTCTAAAGTGCAACATTGACTTGGCTGGTCTGAATTCGATCTCTGCAGCCGCCTTAGGAGTTCCGACAATTCCTTACCATTCAAGCTTCCTAAGTAAACAGCATTGGGGCTAGACTTGCGCGGTCCGAGCGTCGGCTTTGCTGTTCGAGGACCTAACCAGCTGTCCCGATGCAGAGGAATGACCTCCGCCGGCCCGTTTGCGCACCGATGGCGAAGAGGCAAGATGATCGCGAAGCTTGCGCGATGTCTCCTCCTGGCTGCCGTGAAGCAAGAGATCGCGCGCGTCGATCAGGTGACTTGTCATAAGGCGCGACGCCAGCACGGAGTCACGCTTCTCGATTGCGACCATGATCGACCGATGGAATTGAAGGGTGTGCTCGATTTGGACGAGCTGAGAGGTAACGTTGATCATGTTGAGCATAGCGCGATGGATGGTGTGGAAGAGGCGTTCCGCGAGGCGGTTCCGGGATGCCTGAAAGATAGCGCGATGGAAGAGAAGATCGGACGCAACGAGGCGAACGTGGTCGCAGCCGCTGCTTTCGAGGTCGACGATGGATTGTTTAAGCAGCGCGATATCCTGCACATTGGCCCTTTCGGCGGCCTTGGCTGCGACCGCGGGCTCAATCATTAGGCGCATCTCGGAAAGTTCCTGCGGCGAAGTGTCGTCGAGGAGAACGAGAAACTCCATAGGCACGGCCAGTACGGACGAGGCGTCCTTGTTGAGGTAGCTCCCGTCTCCTACCTTCTGGGTGATGACGCCCATGATCTCGAGAACCTTGAGCGCGGGGCGCAGCGACGACCGGGCCACACCAAAGTGTGCCGCAAGCTCGCGCTCCGGCGGCAGCTTTGCGCCGGGGACGAGCAATCCCGCGCTCAACAATTGCTGGAAACGGAGGATCAGCAAATGAGTGAGATCATCCCTGTTGGCGAGCCCATGCCCGACGCTGATATGCGGAGTTTTGCGATTTTCCTTCATTCCTGAATACTAGCGCACGGCTTGCGTCAAACCGCCAGTCTGCGCTCTCCGATCTAACATTGGACCCACTTGGTTCTACCTATATCTTATAACAGCTTACAGAATAATGCCTCCGAAGGCAGCCTGTCCGATTTGCTTTCGATGTGGAAGTTGGGCCGCGCGAAGCGGCGGGCAGCGACATGCAGGAATCAGTAATAACATGTTTGCAATAAGCTAGTTAGTAATCTATTGGCGCTCTTTTTTGGAGAATTTGAAGGCCGAGATAGCTTTTCCGAGAGGGGACGTGATTCTAGACTGTTAATTTTTTTGCTTGACAATTCCTATGGATTGGTACTACCTTTGGCGTCGCGTTAAGGATCAACGTCGTTCCGTCATTCCAGGAAGCGGCCGTGGAATTTCTCGTAGCGAAGGCTAGAGGTGAGAATTCGGGGCTAGATGTAACGGACCGCATTCTGGGCGAAGGTGGCGAAAACCGCACAACCGTAATGCTGGACAGCCGCAATAAGGAGAATCTGCGATGTTTTCGAGGCTTGAGATTAAAGGATTGGGAAGTCTATTGTCGCTTACGTTGCTCTTCCTTTTGATACCGTTTAGAGCGCAGGCGCAGTCGACAACAGCAGACGTGGTGGGTACTGTAACAGACCCCAGCGGGGCGGTCGTGCCGGGAGCTAAAGTCACGATCACAAACCTGGAGACGCAGGTCAAAGAGGTGACGAAGTCGAATCAGACGGGCGATTACGTCTTCAATCTGGTCGACCCAGGCCGCTACTCGGTGAGTATCGAAGCCAATGGTTTCAAGATGCTAGTCATTCCCGTTATTACCTTGGCGGCAGGCGATCGCACCCGTGAAGACGGCCAGATGCAAACCGGGGCCGTGGTGGAGAAAGTGGAAGTCACCGCGGCTGCGCCTTTGCTGCAAACTGACAGCTCGTCGGTGAGCAGCGTGGTGCCTGAGCAGTCAGTGCAGGCTTTGCCTTTGAATGGCCGCAACTTCATCGGCTTGGTGACGATTCTGCCTGGCGTGAACGCAGGACCTCCGGGCGCCATTAGCTCGGGCAACCGTCCGGACGACCGCCGTCAAACTTCCACAGTCTCGGCAAACGGGCAGGGCGACCTCTACAACAACGAGATGATCGACGGCATGGACAATAACGAGCGCGAACAAGGCTTCCTCGGGGTTCGTCCGTCGGTCGAAGCGATCGCCGAAGTGACGGTAGATACTAGTCTCTATAGCGCCGACATCGGCCGCAATGCCGGTGCGGTGGTCAACATCATTACCAAGTCGGGTACGGATCAGTATCACGGCTCAGCTTACGAGTTCTTCCGGAATGACATCTTTGACGCCCGCGACTTTTTCGCCAAAGTGAATGTGACAGCCAAACCGGAATATCGGCTGAACCAGTTCGGAGGCGGCATTGGTGGTCCGATCGTAAAGGGCAAGACCTTCTTCTTTGCGGACGTTGAGGATTTTCGTTCCATCCAAGGACTAGCCTCGACCCTGTCCACAGTTCCAACTCTCTATGAAGAGCAAAATCCGGGCGATTTCTCAGACATTGGCGGCCCGGTCGTACCGACTGCGTCTCTTAATCCGGTTGGGTTGGCGTATTTCAAGATGTACCCCGCGCCAAACATTCCAGGCGCAGGGGCAGTCAACAACTTCTTTTCCGCTCCCCCGAAACCGCAGTTCGCCTTGTCGCTGGACGGACGTGTCGACCATCATTTTCGCAATGGTGATCCGCTCTCCGGACGCTATACATACAATAAGGTTCAGACGACCATCCCTACTCCCTTTCCGGCTGTGAAGGTAGACGGCGAAACTGTGCTGCCCGGCGGCCCCGGCGGCGGTTATGGGTATTATGGCCCTTCGACTACCAATGCGAGCAACACCCAACTGGATTACGCGCACGTATTCAGCCCAACCCTGCTGCTAGAGTTGAAGGCGGGATACACCAGGATCAATATCGACACCCAGAATCCGAATGGACAACAAGACATCTCGTCAACCATTGGGCTGATCAATGTAAATACTCCTATAGCCCCCGAAACTGGCGGCCTGATGCCGGTCAATCTCAATGGCTATACAGGGTTGGGCGATTCAAATTACATTCCCATTCTGGACGTGAACAACACATTCCAATATATGGGTGCACTCACTTACACACGCGGCGCGCACAATATCAAGGTGGGTGCTGGAGTCATTAGGCGGCAGTTGAATTACTTCCAGAGCTCTTCTCCTCTTGGAAACGTTAATTTCCAAAAAAAGACCGGTAACTCAGAGGAAGATCTGCTGACAGGCGACCCACAGGGATATGGGCGTGGCAATCTTCTGATCAAACCTGGATACCGGGATTGGGAGCCAGATTTCTACCTACAAGACGACTGGCGCGTTAACCGTAGCCTTACACTCAACCTCGGGGTTAGATATGAGATATTCAGCGCCTTCACCGAAGCCCACAACCGCTACGCAAACTTCGACTATCCGACGCTGACGCTGATCACCGGTTCCACATCTCCAACTATCGGCATTAACACCAGCTACAAGAACATCTCTCCGCGAATTGGGTTCTCGCAATCAATTGGCAAAGACACCGTGGTCCGCGGCGGCTATGGCATCACATACTATCCCGCGGTTTATCAAACATTGATTCAGAACCCCAATCCGCCCTATGAATACTTAAGTAGTTGCAACCCTTGCGCTCCCTTCTGGCCGGCACTTCCCGTCCCGATCCCTTCCAGTACGACAAACCTTTCGGGGAATTTATCGTATCTGCCGTCAAACCTCAATACGTCGATGATTCAACAATTTAATGTAATGGCACAGCAAAAGATCGGGGAAAATGTATTCTCGTTGGGTTACGTAGGTAGCGTCGGGCGTGACTTGCGTTTCGATACGACCGTCAACATCCCCCCCCCAAACGGGCCGTATCCGAATGATGCGACACAAGGTCCGCCGCCGGCTCAGCCTCTGCTGACGTCTACTAAATTGCCGAATGTCGGTACAATCGGGGCCTCGCTGCCGGTCGGAATCGAAAACTATAACTCCTTGCAGGCGGTGTTTGCTCGGCGATTCACGCATGGGCTGGCGTTCAATGCAAACTACACCTGGGCGCACGGTCTCGGTGATACTGCAGACTCTAGTTCGGCTGCCTCGTTCACCGGACTCATCGCCACCGATCCGCGATACGATTACGGCAATCAGCCCATCGATATCCGGCAAAGATTCGCGGTGTATTTCACCTACGACTTGCCGTTCGCTGCCGGGGCGACTGGAGCTGAGGCGTGGCTGCTGAAAGGATGGACCGCCAACATGATCGACTACTGGCAGACTGGCCTTCCATTCACCGTGTCCGACGGCTTTTCCAATCCTAATGGATTGCCCACGATCAACCTGCCCACCGATTATGCAGATCGTCCGAATTGGTCTGGTCAAACTTTCAAAGTCCCCCACCCAAGCATTAATCAGTGGTTCAGTGTGGCGGCATTCACACCGCAGCCGGCCGGGACTGCCGGAAATGAACCCGACGACGCGCTCCATGGACCCCACACCCGCCGCGCGGATTTCTCGTTGTCCAAGACTTTCAAATTGACAGAGAGGGACACGCTGCAGTTCAGGGCTGAGTGCTATAACATCTCCAACACTCCAAACTTCTCTTTGCCGTCAGCGGGTATCGAAGGCTGGAACCCCGGACCGGAACACAACGCGAGCAATCCAATTTCGGAAGTGGGCCT
Source organism: Occallatibacter sp. (assembly GCA_049518955.1). Lineage (GTDB taxonomy): Bacteria > Acidobacteriota > Terriglobia > Terriglobales > Acidobacteriaceae > Telmatobacter. Next base: position 11,590 of record JBEKRG010000080.1, on the reverse strand, counting down.
GCTGCCGGGCGATATTGCAACAACCTGTTGCGGCGTCGGCACCATCGGATCTACGGCCAGCGGAGTCAACCCGCGGCAGTATCAGTTTGCGCTGAAGTTCCTGTTTTAGCGGCAGCTGAACTGTGCATCCCCGGAGAGAGCGGCTTCACGCCGAGCCGCTCCTCCGCTAATCCAGTAGCGTCTTAGCCAAAAGAAAGATAGAGGTGGAATCACGAATTGAGCACTACCGTCGGTCAGCGATTAAGCGTCCAGCATAGGTTACCGGTTAGAACGGCGGCTCTGCCCTTGCGGCCTACTACCTACAGATTTGTCGTGAAAATCCAAAGGATAAACGGAGGGCAACTTGGGTTACGAGCATGCCTACTCTCCCTACAATTTGCCACAGAACCTGGGCATCAGCGAGACATACCAAATACCGGTTGGGCGCGGTAAGGCATTCCTGAATCAGACCAGCGGGTTTGCAAATGCGATGGTGGGCGGGTGGCAGACGAAGACGATCGTCATTCAGCGTTACAGGCAGCGCAATACACCTATATGACCGTGCGTTCAAACACGCTGCAATCGGATTTTCATCCGCAATTCGACGCGTTACTCGCCAAGAATTTCTACCGTCTTCGCGAGTCGCAGCTGCCGTTCCGCGTCGAAGCCTTCAACATTTCGAATACGACCAGCTTCAATGCGCCCAGCGCCACCGTATCTTCATCTTCGTGCTGCACGGTAACTTCCACTTCAGTCCGTTTGCGCGATAATCAATTCGCGCGAAGGCACGACTTCTTGCTGGAGAAGGATCCGTAAATATGCGTATTGTCGCTATGCTCCTCGTCTGTGCCGCTTCTCTGCAACCAGCAGCACAGGATCTCTCACCGGCTCAAATCTCTATCGGGGTGGATCTTGCGAAGCCGCTGGGCCCGTACACGCCGATTTACCGCTGGTTTGGATACGACGAATCCAACTACACCACGATGAAATATGGCATGCAACTGCTCGGCGAGTTGCATGACCTGAGCCCGGTGCCGGTGTACATCCGCGCCCATCATCTGCTCACATCGGGCAACGGAGTGGCGGAGCTCAAGTGGAGTTCATCGAACGTCTTTTCGCTCGATGCGAATGGAAAACCCGTCTACGACTTCACCATTACCGACCGGACCTTCGATGAGTACAAGAACGCCGGCGTGCGGCCTTACGTCGAGCTTGGCTTTATGCCCAAGGATCTGGCTTCGATACTTCCAGGAGTAGATGCCTACCAGGTTCATTACCCCAAGCCCACGATGGCTGGCGCTTCCAACAATCCCCCGAAAGACTATGCGATGTGGGGCGAGATGGTGCGGAAGTTTACCGAGCATCTCGCAAAACGCTACGGCAGGCAGGAGGTTAGCAATTGGTACTTTGAAGTTTGGAATGAGCCGGACATTGGCTACTGGCATGGCACACCAGAGGAGTACTTCAAGCTCTATGACTATGCCGCGTCGGGCGTGAGGGCCGCGCTACCGGATGCGAAAGTTGGCGGGCCGGCGAGTACGGGGCCGGTCAGCGCGAGGGCGAGCGCCTTCTTGGATCGCTTTCTTGAGCATTGCCTCCACGACAAGAGCGCGGCCGACGGCAAGCCGATTCCCCTCGACTTTATCTCCTTTCATCCCAAAGGCAGCACGGCTTTGGTTGACGGGCATGTGCGGATGGGCCTCGCAAACGAGTTGCAGGCTGCCGACGCAGGCTTTCGCATCGTCGCAAAATATCCCGAATATCGCCGTCTGCCGATTATCCTGAGCGAGGCCGATCCCGAGGGCTGCGCGGCCTGCTCGATGAAAGACCATCCGGCCGACTCATACCGCAACGGACCACTCTACGCTTCGTACACGGCGACAGCCATCAAGGCGCTGTTCGAGCTGCAGGACAAGGCGAAGCTGAACCTAGTCGCCATGCTGTCGTGGTCCTTCGAATTCGAGAACAAGGGATACTTTGAGGGATTTCGAACGCTCTCGACAAACGGAATAGACAAGCCCATCCTGAATCTTTTCCGTATGGCTGGTCTGATGTCAGGGGAGCGCATGATGACCACAAGCACAGGTGCAGTTCCGCTCGACGACCTTGTGAACAAGGGTGTGCACCAGGTGCCTGATGTGGACGCGTCTGCGACGAAAGCAGACCGCGAGGCAGCCGTCATGGTCTGGAATTACCACGATGACGACTTGCCCGCGCGTGCCGCGGATGTTCAGGTCACCGTCACCGGAATTCCGAAAAGCGTGAAGAGAGTATTGCTAGAGCACTACAGGATCGACGACACGCACAGCAACTCGTATTCGGTATGGAAAGCCATGGGATCTCCGCAGTCGCCGACGCCGGAGCAGTATGCGCGCTTGAAGGAGGCGGGGAAACTGGAGCTTCTCACTTCCCCGGTGTGGCTTGATGTAAGTGACGGCAATGTGACAATCAACACGGAACTTCCACGCCAGGCTACATCGCTGTTGCGTTTGACGTGGTGACATGGTGACATGGTGACATGGTGGCGACGCTGTCGACAGAAGAAACACTAGTTGAGCAGGCTGGGTCAATCAAGGCGCGGTGGTATTTTGTCGCGCTGGTAACGGCAGCGATTGCTATCAGCTACTTCGACCGACAGACGCTGCCTGTATCGATCTCGTCTATCGAGCGAACGATACCGCTGAGCAATCAGCAGTTCTCGTGGTTGCAGTTTGCGTTTCTCATTCCATACGCGCTGATGTATGCAGTTTGCGGTCGGTTGCTGGATGTAATGGGCACGCGCCGGGGATTCATTCTGATCATGCTCTGGTGGTCCGGAGCGTGTGCTCTGCAAGGTTTGGCGATGAATTTCGGCTTCTTGCTTGCGGCTCTTTGCCTGTTGGGGATGGGCGAAGGAGGAGCATTTCCCGCCGCGGCCCGCGTGGTGGCGGAGTGGGTTCCATTCAACCGACGGTCCACGGCGATGGGAATCATCAACGCAGGTACGGCAGTGGGTTCGTTGCTGGCTCCGCCGTTGATCGGGTTGGTGCTCTTAAGAAGTGGATGGCGGACGGTGTTCTTCGCGTCGGGCGCGGTGGGGCTTGCGTGGGTGGTCTGGTGGTGGGCAAGCTATCGGGGAGGCAACGAAGCTTCAATAGCCACGCTGGATGCACGGCTGGTTGCGCGGGAGCTGTCGTTTCTGGATATTGTCAGCATGAGTAGGGTTCAGGTGCTTGTCTTCGCTAAGTTCATGAGCGATTCGGCATGGTACTTTTACCTGTTTTGGCTGCCGCGGTATCTTTACGACGTGCGCGGCTTCGACGTCAAACATGTAAGCTACTTTGCGTGGATTCCGTATGCTGCATCCGGATTAGGAAGTGCTCTTGGCGGGTGGTTTTCGAGTGCGTTGCTCAGCCGGGGGCGGTCTCTGAATTTCGCGCGTAAGTTTGTTTTGGGTCTGAGCGCGCTGTTTATGCCGGTGGTAATGTTGGTGCCGCATGTTTCGGTGGGATGGGCGCTGCTTTTATTCAGCATCGCATTTTTCTGTCAGCAGTCCTGGTCGGGGTTGATTATGACTTTGCCAGCTGACATCTTTCCACTCTCCATGGTGGGATCGGTTTCCGGGCTAGTCGGATTTGGCGGAGCAATAGGGGGAGCCATCTTCGGCATTGTCGCGGGATTCCTTCTCGGTCGTGGTTTTGGATATGGTACATTGTTCGTCGTTGTAGGAACCTTTCACCTCATCGCGTTTCTGGTTATCCTGCTCCTTGGAGGCAGAGTGCAGCCACTTAAGACGCCGGATCTACTACTAATACCGAAAGTGAGCCCCTCATGAAGATCACCGAAGTTCGCACACGCGTCGTTCAGTGGGAGGGTGAGAGTACGCCTTTGCCTCCTCACTTTTGCACCAATCCGATGGACCTGGTCATGTTCCGCGAGGCGTCCATGGGAAACTTTGCATTCCATGGGTGGGTGCTGGTGGAGATATTCACGGACGCCGGCCTGGTTGGACTGGGCGATGCGGCTTTATCGCCGCTGGTGACGAAGGCTTGCATCGATATCTACCTGAAACCTCTGCTGCTGGGCGCCGACCCGTGGGATACCGAGTATCTCTGGCAGCAGATGTATCGGCGGACCATGGCCTTTGGGCGAAATGGCGTCGGCATGACGGCGATCAGCGCGGTCGACATTGCGTTATGGGACTTGCTGGGGAAATCCGCAAAGCAGCCCGTGTACCGCTTGCTGGGAGGACGCACAAAGAAGCGCATCCCGGTGTATGCGAGCCGTCTCTATAGCATGCCGCTGGATGAACTGCGCGCGGAAGCGCAGCGCTACAAGGACGCAGGCTACGTGGCGATGAAGCTGCGCTTCGGCTGGGGTCCGGTGGATGGCGCGGAGGGGATGCAGCGCAACATCGAACTGGTGCGCGCAGTCCGCGAGGTGGTGGGCGATGGCGTCGATGTGATGGCGGACGCATACATGGGTTGGACGCTCGACTATGCAAAGCGCATGTTGCCGCTCCTGGAACCGTTCAATCTGCGCTGGCTGGAAGAACCGGTGATTCCAGACGACATCCGCGGCTACAAGGAGCTAAAGGCGTATGGGCGCGTGCCGATTGCCGGTGGGGAGCATGAGTTCACGGTCTTTGGGTTTTGCGATCTGCTGGAGGCGAATGCGCTCGACTACATACAGTTCGACACGAACCGGGTAGGAGGGATCAGCCAGGCGCGCAAGATTACCGCGCTCGCTGAGGCGTATCAGGTTCCAGTGGTTCCGCACGCGGGACAGATGCATAACTACCACGTCGTTATGGCCAGTCTGAACTCACCCATGGCTGAGTTTTTTCCCAAGGTGGACGTTGAAGTCGGCAACGAGTTGTTCTGGTATATCTTCGACGGCGAGCCGGTTCCTGTGGATGGCTACATTGATCTGGACGAGAACACACCAGGACTCGGCCTGACCGTCAACGAAGAGTCTCTCAAGCGTTTCAAGATCATCGAGTAAGGGACGCTACAACTCATGATTCGACTGGTTCAGATCGGCAATGGTTCGTCTCGCCGGGTCGCGTTGGTGGAGGAACCTCGCCTCCGCTGCCTCAATGAAGTGCAAAGCATCTATGAATTGGCACAGCGCTGTCTCAAGGATGATCGCAAGCTTGGAGAGGAGGCGCTTGCACTCGCTGACGGCGAAACGCTTGACTACGACGTCGTTTATGCCAGAGCTTCCGAGTGGCAACTGCTGGCTCCAGTCGACGTGCCGGGAGCGCCATCGCGCCTGATGATTGCGGGAACTGGTCTGACCCACATGAGAAGCGCCAAGGCTAGGCAGGCCATGCACGTCGCCGGCGCGGAGAAAGCAACCGAATCGGTGACTGACAGCATGCGGATGTTCCAGTGGGGCATCGAAGACGGACGTCCCAAAGAAGGTGAGATTGGGGTCGCGCCAGAGTGGTTCTACAAAGGCAATGGGTCGATATTGCGTGGGCCGTTCGAGCCTTTAACTGTGCCGCCTTTTGCGGAGGATGACGGTGAGGAGGCGGAGATCGCAGGCATCTATATCATCGGCCAGGATGGTGCGCCATATCGCATCGGCATGACTACCGGCAACGAGTTCTCTGACCACCAGTTTGAGAGGCGCAACTACCTAAACCTTGCCGGCTCAAAGCTGCGCACATGTAGTTTGGGCCCTGAACTGGTGATTGGTGCGAATTTCCAGGCGGTTAGCGGAGAAGTGCGGATCCAGCGAGGAGCGGAGATCATTTGGTCAAGGGCCGTTCAGACCGGGGAGCAGAACATGTGCCACAGCCTCGCTAACCTCGAGCATCATCATTTCAAATTTGAATGCCATCGCCAGCCGGGTGATGTGCATGTGCACTTTTTCGGCGCCGACTCCCTCAGTTTTGAAGACAACATCGTGCTCCAGGTAGGGGACTGGATGGAAGTACGGTACGAAGGCTTCGGACGAGCGCTGCGCAATCCCATCCGCATAAAGACAGACGACACGAACCGCCTGGTGACCGTGCGTTCGCTTGCCTGACAACAGACCAACGGGGGGACCATTCGGTGCGTGAAAATGTAGCAATACTTGGGCTGGGCACGATGGGCGCCGGCATGGCTGCGAATCTTCTAAAGGCTGGATGTTCGCTTACCGTGTATAACCGCACTGCGGCCAAGGCGCAGGCGCTGGTGAGTGCCGGCGCACGGCTTGAATCAACGCCGGCTAAAGCCGCAAAGAGCGCGTCCGTTGTCATCGGAATGCTGGCTGACGATGCGGCATCGCGCGAAGTTTGGACGGGGACAAACGGCGCCCTCAAAGGCGTAGAGAAAGGCGCAACCTTGATTGAATCCAGCACAGTGAGCCCGGCGTGGATTGTGGAACTCGCGGGCTTCGCTGCGAAACACGAGGCCGAGTTTCTCGACGCTCCGGTGACGGGAAGCCGCGCCCAGGCTGCGGCCGGTCAGCTTACATTTCTAGTGGGCGGAAACGATCGGGCGCTCGAAGCCGTCACTCCGGTGCTGAAAGCAATGAGCAAGGAAATTGTTCATCTGGGCCCTGTCGGCAGCGGCGCCAAGATGAAGTTGATCAACAATTTTCTGTGCGGGGTTCAAGTCGCCTCTTTGGCGGAAGCCTTGACGTGGATTGAACGCAGCGGGCTCGATCCGCAGAAGGCTCTTTCAATACTGAACTCCGGTGCGCCGGCCAGCCCACTATTCGCGGCCGTCTCGGAACGAATGACCAATCACAATTACGCTGTAAATTTTTTACTGAGGCTCATGACGAAAGACATGCTTTATGCGCAGACAGAAGCGGCAACCTGCAACGTTGATTTGAAGACTGCAAAAGCAGCGCGAAGCCTCTTTGAAGAGGCTGTCGCGAAAGGCTTCGGCGAACAGGATATGGCCTCGGTCGTGGAGCCGCTGCGCGCCAAATGAGCAGCCGGATCCTCATTCACCGATTGTTCAAGAGAGACCAAACGATGAAATCTGTGGCCGTTGCCAGTAGCCAACTGCTTCGCCTGTGCAGCGTATATGCACGGGATGCGGCGCCCGGCGTATCTCGATCCATCGAAGCCAATTGATAACACGGGAAGGACAAGTCTTTATGCAGTACAAAACATTTCACAGATTCATAGTCTGCCTTGGCATTTTCTCGGTTTGCGCTTTCGTAGCTCCGGGAGCGGCCTCTACGCAACAAACCTCAAACGCCAGCACACCATCGAGCGCGAAGCCGTTAATGAAACTGTTACCGCTGTTCACTGCTCCTAATGTGCCTCAGATGGCTTCTACCGAGCTCGAAGCCCCGCGCAACTGGAAGGAGAAGCCTGTTCGGAAAGGGCTACCCGGCAAAGGTTTGGCACAGCACCCAATGCTTTTTTTGGGAGAAGGCTACAACAAGCTCATGATCATCAACAAAGGCAAGATTATCTGGAGCTATCAAACCGACGGGGGATGGGAATACGACGATGCTTGGATGCTCTCGAACGGAAACATCCTATTTACTAGAATGCAGTACATTGCCGAGATTACGCCCGACAAGAAGGTTGTCTGGCGCTACGATGCGCCGCCGGGATCAGAGATTCACACTTGCCAACCTATCGGCTTGGACAAGGTGTTGTTCGTTGAGAACGGACTTCCACCTCATCTCGAGGTTGTGAACATCCGGACAAATGCGGTGGAGGTGGATCACGTCTTGCCTGCTCCGAGCCTCACTGATCGGGAGACCGAGCACGCGCAGTTCCGGCGAGTTCGGTACACAGCAAAAGGAACCTACCTGGTGTCGTTTCTCGAAATGAACAGGGTCGTCGAATACGACAAGGACTTCAAGGAAATCTGGAGCTATGACGTTCCTACCCCCTGGGCGGCAATTCGCCTGAAGAACGGTAACACCTTGATTACCGACGAGCACGATGTGACCACCTTCGAAGTGACCTCAGACAAGAAGATCGTGTGGCAGATTTCGCCCGCCGACATACCCGCGCAGTATCGGTATGGGAATTCGCAGTCCGCCACGAGGCTGGCGAATGGAGATACAATCCTCTGTTCGCGCGGCGGCAGCAACGAAGGGCCACAGCTTGTGGAAGTTACACGCGACAAGAGAGTGGTTTGGGTGCTGCAGGATTGGACTCACTTAGGTCCGGCCACGGCTGTCCAGGTTCTCGACGATCCCGACATTCCGGAGAGTCCCGGTGACTCGGAGCACTGAGGTGCCAGGGCAGGCCGGCGCGAAAGGAAAGCCGGCGATTTAAACGCCATTGTGATCGCCATTACAGACCTATCGAGAGCTGCCTCATAAAGTCTAGACTGAGCCTAGCTTAGCTTCGAGAAAACGGAGACTTCGATGCCGGAACCCGGAAGAACTTCACGACGAAACTTTCTTCGCAACACCGTCACCGGTACCGTAGCGCTCCCGCTGCTTGGCGCTCTCGCTGTGGACGATTCTCAAGCAGAGACTGCCGGCGCCAGGTCGCAGGTTTTCCGCGTGAACGGCTGTCCAGTTCACGACGAGAATTTGCGACATGTGGGCGTTGACGCTTTGCTTCATCTCATCTCGATGAATGGCACGAAATTCTACATGTCAGAGCGGCCCGATGATTTATGCGGCGTCTCTGGCCTGATCGCGGCTAACGATGTTGTGATCCTGAAGGTGAACGCACAATGGATATGCCGCGGCGGAACGAACACCGACATGCTGCGCGGCTTGATCCATCGCATTCTGGGTCACCCGGACGGTTTCATGGGCGAAGTAGTTATTTTTGAAAACGGTCAGCGCCGGCCAGCTTCGTTCGACGGAATTTATGGCAACGGCGACAAAGGAGAGTACAAGCCGTTCCCTGAACTGGAAGGTAAGGTGATGGTCAACGCCGAGCAGCAGGACGTGACGACAATCGATTATCTCGTCAACACTGTTTTCGCCGGCAAGCCGGTGAGTGCCCTCCTGATGGATCCGTACGCAAACACGTGGATCGGCGCGAACGACCATATGACCAATGGATACCGACGGGTCGGCGAGGCGGGCACTGCATGCATCTCCTATCCATGCTTCACCACGGCACGGGGCAACCGCATCGAGCTCAGGGAGGGCCGCTGGACGGGCTCGGGCTACGCACAAAACCTCAAGCTGGTCCACTGCGCCATCCTCAAGGACCACAGTGGCGATATAGGAATGACGGGGGCACTGAAGATAGTCTACGGCACTCTCTCCATGTCGGATGGCACCTCAGCTAAGCGTCACTATGAAGATCTCGGCACGCAGTGCGCCAGGATGTGGACGGAGGTGCGCGCGCCCGATCTGAACATTTTGGACTGCATCTGGGTGAGCTATGGTTCGATGGCGGCGGGCGGCCAACACGTGAGCGGGTGCGTCGGATACCCACCGAGCATTACGAGCCGACAGAACATTCTGCTTGCAGGGCACGATCCGCTGGCGATCGACTACCATGCCAGCAAGCACATTCTGCTGCCACTGGGCGGAAACAGTGCAGCGGCGCACGACCCTGACAACAACCCGCGTCTTATGCGCGTCTACAATGATGCCGAGGCGGAGATGAACCGTGCTGGTGGTATTCGCGGCCGCGAAGTGAGAACGGGCGACAACAACATTCGACTCATCATGTCCGGTGCGCTCGACCCCGCTTCGGCCAAGGCGTGGGAGCGTTACGCATAAGCCGGCTTTTCCAAAATAGGTGTTTAATTCAGATGCGCAACTTGTGCCGCAGTGAGAGCTTTAGGCGATCCCATCTCGAGGTGAGCCGTACAGCTTGATGTCCGCGATCAGAAAGTGACGATTGAAACTACGCTGCCACGGCACGCCAAATCGCTGATCCTTTTGACGTGGTGAGCATGCGCTATGGTCTCGCTCGTCGGGTTCGGATTACTTTCCCCTCTTAGGGTTCACCTGAACCAGCACAATGTCGTTGCTGTTCATTGGGATCAAAATCTCAATCGTGCCATCATAGCCGCTTCGCACGGCCTTGTGGGTCTTCGGAAGATCCTGCGTCAACTCGTTCAGTTGCGCAATCTGCGCAAGAGGGCGGAGGATTTTTGCTGATGAAGAAGAAGCGATTCAGTGTGGAGCAGATCGTGGGGGTGCTGAAACAGGCAGAGGTTGGTGTCCCCGTCGTGGAGGTGATCCGGAAGGCTGGGATCAGTGAGCAGACGTTCTACCGGTGGAAGGCGAAGTACGTTGGCCTGGAGGTGGACCAGGTTCGGCAGATGAAGCAGTTGCAGGAGGAGAACCTGCGGCTAAAGCAGCTGGTGGCAGAGCTGACGCTGGACAAGGCGATGCTTCAGGACGTGCTCTCAAAAAAATGGTAAAGCCCTCGCGGCGTGGACCGATGGTGGAGCATCTGGGCGGCAGTTACCGGGTGAGTGAGCGGCGAGCCTGCCGGGTTCTCTGTGTGGCAAGGGCCACATATCGCTATCGCAGTCATCTTGATCCACGAACTGAGTTGCGGATGCGCATCCGCGAGATCGCTCAGTCAAGGGTGCGCTACGGATACCGTAAGATCCGCGCACTGTTGAACCGTGAGGGCTGGGATGTTGGCAAGTACCTGGTATACCGGCTGTACAAGGAGGAAGGTCTGACGCTGAAGAAGATGCGGCCTCCGCGGAAGCGGAAGGCTGTGAAGCATCGCGAAGAGCGATTCCTGGCTAATAGTCCAAATCAGGCATGGAGTATCGACTTCGTCGCGGATCAGTTGCAGGATGGACGGCGCTTTCGTGCACTGACAATCGTCGATGTCTTCACCCGCGAGGGAGTGGCCATCACGGTTGAGCAAAGTCTGAAGGGCGACGATGTGGTACGAACGTTGAATCAGCTGAAGAACAAGCGCGGGGTGCCGAAACTGCTGTTCTGCGATAACGGCAGCGAGTTTACCAGTCAGGCCATGGATCTGTGGGCTTATCAGAACGGAGCGAAGATCGACTTCTCACGGCCTGGCAAGCCGACCGATAACGCCTTCGTGGAGTCATTCAATGGAACCAGATCGACTTCTCACGGCCTGGCAAGCCGACCGATAACGCCTTCGTGGAGTCATTCAATGGAACCTTCCGGGCCGAGTGTCTGGATGCTCACTGGTTCGCCGACATCGACGAAGCCAGGCAGCTCATCGAATCCTGGCGAAGGGAATACAATGAGAGCCGTCCTCACCGATCTCTCGGAAAGAGGACGCCAAGCGAGTTCGCCAGCCAGATCGCGGCTAGCCGCGATCTGGCTGAAGCCTAAACCGGCCGATGACTAACTCTGGACTTGGTACAGAAAAACTAGGCCCTTCAATAACTGCGCTACACTAACAATCTCGCTGGTACAAAAGATCGGGCAGGCCAAAGGAGCGAGACGTCGTTCGGGAGATTTTAGGCAGCCCACACTCCCTCTTCCGTTAGCTTCCGACAATTGGCTAACCCCGAACACGACATTCAGCTTTGAAACCGCTTGCTCAACTTCGTGCGCTGCATGGGCAGTACAGACGCACTGACCTCCAAGGCCAGCCGAGCGAATCGTTTCCTGCGGCGCCCAACCGGAGCATGGACTTATGAACGTCAATTCCTCAAGGGAAAGGACGGGCACTCACCTACCATGTCTTCACAGCTAAGACGCGCGGAGGTGAAGCGGAGCCCTCGATCATGTCGGTTTC
>JBEKRG010000079.1:0-22041 GCA_049518955.1 Occallatibacter sp. | reverse complement strand
CAAATCCTCTTGCCGCTCTCGATGCTGCCGCGTTCCCATCGCCATGATCAGATTCTACGAACCATCCCTGTGAATCATTGCAAAACTTCAGGCACGCGAATCAGGACTTGCACCACGGACTGATAGGGCCGCTCCGCCCCGTCGGCGGTGGGAGGGTTCGGGCCGAAGCGACGATCGCACCACGCGGTGAGCTCAGCCAGCGACATCGAGTTTTCCTGCCCGCCGGAGACATTCTGGAGTCCGCCGCTGCCGGGCCGACGCAGTTGCAGATCGACGAGGCGAGCAAGATCGCGCGGATGCAATGCGTCTCTCACCTGAAATCCGTGACCGCCGAATCCAAGATACTTCAAGCTTCGCCGCGCAGCGTGAGCATGGAGCCAGTATGAAAAAATCCCCTGCTCCGCGGTGCCGAATTGGCCTGCTCCGGCCAGCACGCCGCAGCGATTGATCCACACTGGCAGGCCGAATGCCGCGGCGTACTCCTGCGCCAAGCGCTCCGACGCAAGCTTCGACGCGCCGTAAAGAGATATGGGGGCTTCGGTGCTGAAGGCTTCCGTAACGCCGGCCGCGCTCACCGCAGGCGACAGGGATTGTTTTGGATCGAGGACGTATCTTGAAGACTCCACAAGCAAGGGAAACTGGGCCAGCGCAGGAATCGAGTACACGCGGCTGGTGCTGAGGAGGATGACGCCGGCCCGCGAATTGCGGCAGTACTCGAGAAGATTGATGGTGCCGAGCAGGTTATGTTCCAGCAGCTGGCGCGGGCTTGTATTACCGTCGCGGCCCGCGAGAACGCTGGGCTGCGCCGCTGCGTCGACCACCCAATCCACCGCCGGGAGCGAATCGAGATCGCTGGCCATGCGAAGATCACCGTGGAACAAGCGCACGCCCAGCCGCTGCAGCGCCTGCCGGTTGGTTTCGCTTCCCTGTCGCGCCAGACTGTCCAGGCCGATGATTTCGATTCCCTGGTGCGAGTCAAGCAGAAAACGAGCCAGATGGCTACCTGCGAACCCGCACACTCCGGAAATCAAGACTTTCATACGATGATTGGTCCTTTCCGCTGCGGTGCGAGTCGTTTCATTCGCGAGGCGCCGGGCGGCACATACGCGGCCCAGCGAGCATACCAGTTTTTGATCAGATCAATCTTAACCGTATCGCGCGCCCGATCGACTCAAAGTTGGCGAGGGCGTACTCCGCGGGGCAATGGCATTTTCAGACGGGCATTTCTTCGCGCTGGGGTGAGAGTTGCGCAGCTACCGCGACGGCCACTCTTCAACGACAACGCCGAGGTCGTTGAGCTGGCGTATGACGGCTTCGACATTGCGGCGAACTTTGGGGCGGTCTTTGGGCGCGGCGGAGGAGGATTCCGCGACTGCAATCACACGGCCATAGGCCCACGCACTTTCTGGAATGGCGGCAACGGCCGCGTCGAGGTCAGAGAGGCGCAACTCCAGCTGCTGCCGCCGAGCCGCCGCGGGGCGAAGCAGCGTTCCCTGCCCCACCGAGCTGGGGTTGGCATCGGCCAGAATGATCCGCAGCGCAATAGTGTCAGCGCTGACGACAAGGAAGGGATTTGCCCACTGCGCGGGGTCGTGAATATCAATGTAGAGGCTCTTGGTAGGCAGCGGAATCTGGTCGAGCTCGGCGCGCTCCTGATCGCGTTCCACTGCCGCCTCGTGTGCGCGATGCTGGGCATCCACAGCGTCTTTTTCCACTCGCACGACGGCACGTTCTTCCCGATGGCAAGCGGCGAGCGCCAGGGCTGGGAGCAGTACCAGCGCAAGCATTCCTTTGCGGGTGCGATGCGGAATCACGAGATCAAGGATAGCAGGGCGGCGACTGCGCGCTGTTTCAGACGAACGGCAAAGAGGCTCACGCCAGAGGCTCTGTCGACACTGCCAGGCAACCCGCTATTTGCCATTGATCAGACTGCGAGCGATGGAGTCGAGGACGCCATTAAGGAAGTTGATCGACTCGGTGGCGCAGTAGCGGCGTCCGATTTCGAGCGCCTCGTTAATCACAACGGGAAAGGGAGTGGATTTGACCCCGATGAGCTCGGCGACGGCCATCCGCAGCAGATTGCGATCGACGGCAGGCATGCGATCGATGCGCCAGTGGGCGGAGTGGCTGGCGATGAGCGCGTCGATTTCTTCTTGTCGAGCAATGGCCACGCGGAAGAGATCTTCAGCAAAACTGCGCACCTCGGGTTCTACGGGATCTGCGGCTTTCCAAAACGTGGCCTGTACATCGTCGGGACCCTGATGGCCAATGTCGGCCTGATACAGCATTTGCATCGCGAGTTCGCGAGACTTGCGGCGATGGCGCGAGGTCAAGCTGGGCCACCTTGCTGGAGTTTCCGGCGCAGGCTCACCATTTCGATGGCAGCAGCGGCGGCCTCGAAGCCCTTGTTGCCGCCCTTGATTCCGGCGCGGTCGAGCGCTTGCTCCAGAGTTTCGCAGGTGAGCACGCCAAAGCTGTGAGGAACACCGGTTTCCTGCTGCGATTGGCCGATGCCGCGCGCGACCTCGTTGTAGATGGCCTCGTAGTGGGCGGTTTCTCCGCGCAAAAGGCAACCGAGAGTGACGATGGCGTCTACACGGCCGCCGGCAGCGCAGGTGCGGGCAGCGGCGGCAATTTCCCATGCGCCGGGAACACGAATGACCTGAATATCGGAGCGGGCGGCGCCGCTGCGCAACAGGGCATTGAGAGCACCCTCAAGCAGGCGGTCGGTGATGACGGCGTTCCAGCGTGAAACAACGACGGCAAATTTCATTCCGCTCGCTGAAAGATCGCCTTCGAGCGCGACGGGCTTGCCCTTCAAGGGATCGGTCCAGGCCCAGAAGCTGAAGCGAAAGCTGGGCTCCGGCTCGACAGTAAATAGTTGTGATCGCCATTCGGTCTCGGCGATGGGCGAAAGCCGCGAGACGGCCTCGTCGCCACCTTGCGCGCGGAGCCATGCTTCGGCTGCCTGATGGGAGGAGTCGAGCGAGGTGACCTCGATGAGGATATCGGCGGTAGAGGGAAACCTTCCGTCGACGAACTCAAGGTTGCCCAGGGGAGCTAGAAACGATGCGCCGCGGGATCCCTCCTGCTGCCAGCCGTTGCCCGGCGCGAAACCCAACGCGGCAAAGAAGCCCGCCAGCCGTTCGTAGGCCGCGGTGCTGCGGGCAGGCCGCAGAAATGAGATGCCCTTGATCATGAATCGATTTTATCTTGCACGGGCGCGAGGCTACGTAACGGAGCGCGGCTTGACCGTGATGACCGTTGCAGGAACTACAGTCGACGGGCCGGGCGCAGCGGGATAGAGGCAGCCAGCATCGTTGCCGCCCGCCGAAACCGGCGTACAAGCAGGAAGAGCAGGCATTAATTGTTGCGAATCGGTGGGCGGTGAAGTGGTGCTGAGGTTGGCCGGAATGCCAATGAAGTGTAGTTCGTCGTCGCCTGCCGTGGATACAAAGAAGATTGAGTGGTCGGGCGAGAATGTGCCGGTGAGCGGAGCGGTTGGAGGCGTGGCGGAGGTGCTGTCAGCGAAGGTCACATAGCCGACCGGTCCGAGGCCGGTCGTCCGGGGCAAATAGTAAGGAAGCTGCGCGGCCGTGGTGGAAGCGCTCGCTGTGTTGTAGGTGACAAAAGCGATGGGCGCGGCATTGGTCGCAGAGGCCGTGGTGGGCGCCGTGCCAGTGACGACCTGATTGACGGCGGTGGCATTCGTCACTCCGGTCAGATTGACCGAACCGTTGAGCACGGGGTTCGTGGAGATCGGCGAGAGCGTCTGCGTGGTGCCGGATGCAGTTTCAGGACATTCAGCAGCGGGATAAGCCAGCGATGGCGGGATATTGAGGCCGATGTCATCAAGCGTGATACTGGAGCCGCTGAGGGATGCGCCGAGAATATGTTGACCATCAGAAGTGGCGCCTAAAACGCTGGTGGGGATAGCGAGCGAGTCTGTTGAAGGCTGCGGATAAAACTGAATGGTGGCGTTGTTGCCGACGGTGCCGCTGGGGCACCATGTGTGGTCGACAGTTGGATTGCCGGCAAGCCAGGCGCCAAGGCCGGGGACAGTGACAGCGAGATTCTGTGAGCCTCCCGAGGCGCTCAGGTCGTAGGTGCTCCAGCCGGAGTTGGCGTCGTGCACATAGAGTGTGTTGGTGTGGCTGCCGCCGAGCGCCGCGCTATCGGCGATGTAAAGAGTATTTGAATCCTGCGTCCACGCGGCCGCCGCGCCCAAGCCGCCAAAGGTACTTACCACGCTGCCTGAGACGTTGTAGAGGTAAAACAGGCCGCGTATCTGATCGTTGATGAGCAGATAGTTGTCATTTGGAGAGACGGCGAGCACCACACCGGGAACAGATGGGTCCTGTCTGGTGAGGGTATTGCCGTTGGTTGAGTAGGTCATGAGCTCTCGAGGAGAGCCAAAGTAGAGGTTGACACCCGCCTGGTCCATGACCATGGAGTTGGGCACGAAAGGCAGGCGCACAGTGCTGCCAGGAGTGCCAGTGAGCAGCTCAACGGAGTAAAAGTATTGCGACTGGCCGGGCGCAGCGGCCCAGACAAAGTCGCTGGTGGTGCCGGGAACAATCACGTCGACGGGATTGGACGTGATGGACAACCCGGTCCCGTTCAGACCAAGCTCGTTGATGGGAGCAGGATTGCATCCCGGCGGCTTGCAGAGCGCAGTCAGCGTAGCGACACCGGGGTACGTTGCGGTAATGGAACCGGCACCGCCGGTGGTGATATCGATGGGATTGGTGGACTCATAGTCGAGTGCCAGCCCAGTGATCGAGTTGCCCTGGGTATCGATCACGTTGGTCGTGAGGTTCTGCACAACTCCCTGTGTAACGACGCCTTTTGTACTTCCATTGGCCAGCGCAATACTGATCGATTTGGGCGGGCAGGTGGAGAAGTATCCAGCCGAAGAGGCGGTTTGCGACAGCGACGCGGAGATGACAGTCGTGCCTGGTTGCTCCGCAGTGATGACGTTGGTTGTGGAATTGATCTTCGCAACGGAGGAATTACTCGAGAGAAAGTTGAGCGTGCCGATGGAGGAAGTGCACTCGGGAACCGACGTGACGCCTGGCGGCAGGCCGCCCGGGCAGGCGAATCCAGAGGTAACCGAGGGCGGCGCACAAAGCTCATACTGATTGGTTATGCCGTTGTAAGTAGCGGTAAAACACTCCTGCGCATCAAGCTGTGCCTGCTGGTTCTGCGAGAAGCACTGTTGGGGACCGGAGTTGGAGACAGAAGTGGTGACGAGACTGATGCTGGAGATCGGGGCGTGGACGTAGACGGCGACGGGATTGGAGGTGACGGCATCGGCCGAGGCAGTGATGTAGGCGATGGAGTATGGCAAGCCACCCGTCGAAGGCAATGGATTAGGGTAGCTGCAGTAGGTGTAGTCGGGGATGCCACCACCGCTGTTGCGATTCCATGTGCCGGCGCAAATTCCGCCGTTGGGCGAAATGTCAACCAACTGGTTGTTAGTGGTGCCCCAACTCAGCGATCCGGAAGCGATGGAAGCGGCATCGCCCTTACAAGTGGTGGCGGCGGGCTGTAGGACCGCGGTGGTTTGTCCATAGGCCAGTGAAATTCCGGCGATTTGCGGCTGGAGCGTGAGATTGGCCACATCGGTAAGCTTCAAGCCATAGCCGAGACCGTTGCAATAGTTTCCGGCCGGATTGCGGACGCAACCGGAGATGGAAATCCCGGCCGGAATGGCCAGGCCGAGCAAACAAATAAGCGTCAGAAACCGCCGCATGAATCCTCCCCGTTCCGCACCCTAGAACCGCGGAACGGATTTGAAAAGCGCATTAAGAAGAATGAGTCAAAACCGCCCTCGCCGATGCACACGGCCAAGCGAACGGATGGCCAGCGCGGGGCGAGTTGGACCCCAGCCGCGGGTACCCGCCGGCAGGCTGCCGCATGCGGCCGGAGGGACGAAACGCACAGTAAATGTCCCAAGGCAAAAGTGTATCAGGATGAGGCCACCTCTGGCATCGGGCGCGATAGCGATAAGACTCTGTCAGATAGACTGGCGCGGAGGAACTTCGAGAGCAAAAGAAATATGGAATCGCCGGTAGCCGGTAGCCAGTAACCAAATAGAAGTAGGAGGACGGCGACTGCTGGACTATGGGCTGGGCGGCATATACCTTGCAAACCAATCGACGGCGCGCTGCAAAGTGTCGCGGCGGTCCGCAGGATTGGAAAAGCCGTGGCCTTCATCGGAATAAACAACCAACTGCGCGGGAACGTGCAGATCGCGGAGCGCATGCCAAAACTCGAAGGACTGCGGCGCGGGACATTCGCCGTCGCGATCGCCGACGACGAGAAGGGTTGGAGTTTGGGCCTGCTTGATGAATGTGATGGCAGAGCTGCGCGCATAGACCTGCGGGTCGTCGTAAACAGAGGCACCGAAGTAGGGAATCATCCACTGATCGATGGAGTTTTCGCCGTAGTAGGAAAGCCAATCGGAGATTCCGGCACCGTCGACCGCGGCACGGAAGCGATGGGTCTGGGTGACAGCGAACATGGACATGAAACCGCCATAGCTCCAGCCGGCAATGCCGACGCGGTTGGGATCGACAGGATACTTTGCGAGGACGGTATCGACGCCGGCGAGAATGTCGCGCAGATCGCCGTATCCGAAGCCCTTGCGGTTGGCTTGCGTGAAGGCCTCGCCCTGACCGTAGCTCCCGCGCGGGTTGGGCATGAGGACAAAGTAGCCAAGCTCGGAAAATACTGTGGCGCTGAAGCCGCCGGCGCCGCCATCCCAGCGCGAGGCGACCGATGAGGCCGGACCGCCGTGAACTTCAACGAGGAGCGGGTACTTCCTGTTTGGGTCGTAATCCTTCGGCAGAAGAAGCCAGCCCTGAATGTTGAAGTTGTCGTTGGTCCATGAGAGCGAGACGGAATCGCCCCAGGACGGCTCGAGGCCTTTGTTGAAGTGCGAGAGTTGAGTGAGGCGCGAGGAGCCTGGTGCGGTTGGATCTTTGGCGCGCAAGGCGAAGATTTCGGGAGGAGTTTTGAACGAGCTGGCCTGAAAAACGAAGACGGAGCGATCGGCGGAGACGGAGAAGCCCGCATCGACAGCACTGGTGCCGAACGAGCCCGAACCGCCAAAGGTTGGTGCGCTGATTGTCGCGGGAGCCGTTGAGCCACGGGGAAGGTCAAGGCGAACCAAGCGAAAGCTGCCTCCTGAGATTTCGCTGAGATAGAGTGCATCACTGCCGTCCCAAGTGAACCACTCCGTTGAAGCGGAACGGTTCTGAGTGAGGTCGATTGGCGCACCGCCGGTGGAGGGAACGATCCAGAGGTCACCGCCGGTGACACCCTGATCGCTCATGAGGCCGCCAATGAAGGCAATTGCTTTGCCGTCGGGCGACCAAGTGGGCTGGGCCATCTGGAGGCCGTGGAGCGGGCCGGAGATGTCAGAGGGAGAGAGGATGATGGTGGGACGGAACGGTGTGTTGTCCCAGGTGCCCGAGTGCGAGGCACCTGGGGCATTCGCAGATTTGGTTGACGGGGCGCCCTGAGCGCCTGCTTTCGACGGACTCAAAGAGGGATCAGGGCACTGCCCGTTGATACGAACGGGGCACACGTCGGAGTTCGATGTGTAAAGTTTGGCGACCCACCAGTTGTTTTCGCCGGGAGGGTCTGCGGCGATGTAGGCGAGGGATTTGGAATCGGGCGACCAGTCGAACTCGAAGACGTGAAGGTCGGGCGGAGTGATGAAGGCAGGAGCAGCGGGTTGGGAATTCTGCGCGGGGACAGTTGCGACACGCTGGATTTCTATGTGATCTTCTCCGATGACGCCGGAAGGCAGGGGTTCCGCGGCGAGGGCGCCGGAGGGGCGCGTTGCGCCTTCGACATAGAGGAACGCGATGCTCTTGCCGTCTGGCGAGAATGCCGGCGCGACGGCATAGCCATGGAGATCACTGAGCCGAAGGGCGGGGCTGCCATCGAGATGAGAGAGAAACAGATTCGACTGCTCGCCAGGATCGGCGCAATCGGAGAGGAAGGCGATGGAGTCGGAATTGGGAGACCAGACGAATTCTGATGCGGTACAGGATTGGCCGGGTGTGGCCGGGGTGATGGGCTTGCTCTCGTCAAAATGATCGAGCGGGGCGACGCTGATTTCGCCAGCGTCAAGCCAGGCGACGCGCTTGCCGTCGGGAGAGACTGCAACCTGAGCGATAGTACGGGCGCGACTCTGGCTGGAAAGGACCTGATCGAGTCGGGAGGAAGTGGGCTGCGCGGAAGTGGACTGCGCGGGTGCGGATTGGGCACGAGCGAAGAGCGGCGCGACGAAGCCGAGGAGGATGAAAGCGCTCAGTGAGCTGCGCATGAAGCGAGACATAGCGGAATGGTAAAGCAGAGAACGAGGGAGCAAGGGAGCAAGTTGGAGGGTTCGCGAATTGGCGGGTTCGTTTGGAGCTCGGTCGTGACTCGTGGATCTTGGGCGACGGAGTAAAGAAATGAAACAAGAGTAAGGGAATGAGGCAGTTAAGCAGTGAAAATGCACGGGTTGCAAACGAGCGGATTGAGTGTTGATTTCAAACGGGTTACGGTGCATAAATTCGACGCAATTTGGCACATTTTCTCGATATTTTCGAAAACGGCTTACTGATTCCAAGTGCGTTAAAGTCATGTTTTCGCCTCAAAGTGCCCAAATTTTTTATTTATTTATTTTTGCGCGGACGAGGATCGAAAAACTGGGCTGCGCGATTCGAACGAGATGGTGAAATTTCCGCATCAAGACAAGGATAGCGATTCTGAAGAATTAATAGGCAAACTTGAGCGAAGAATTCTGCGAATGAAGTGAAGAGGTTGCGGGATTTGTTGGGGTGGAGGGGGTTGACAGGGCAGTGAACAGTGGACAGGTTTCGTGCTCGGGACAGGTTCGCGGTTTCGTTCGCGAAAAAAGGAAAAAGATAGAGCGCGCCAGCATTTGCGGGGAGCGGAGCTCGCGAAGAGCAACCGCAGATCCTTCGCTTCGCTTATCCATGATCGCGTTGCAATCACGGGTCCCAAGCTGCTCCGCTCAGAATGACAAAGCGTGGATGATGACAATCGTGTTGTTGGGCTACGCCGATTCAGGGTTTGTTGACGGCGCGGGCGCCGTACGGGGTGAGGAGATTGGCGACGATGGGAGTAACCACGGGTGAGGCTGCGCCTACGAATTCGGTGACCGTGTTGAGGTTGGCATTCGTCGTCCAAACATTTCCGGAGCCGTCGATGGCGAGCGAGAGAGAGATATTGAGGCCAGCCAAGTAGCCGGTGGAGGGGGATAAAGGAGTGCCTAAGGAGTTGAACTCGCTGATGGAGCTGTCAGGGTAAGGCGCGGAGGTGGCGGTTGAGCCGCGATTGGCGACCCAGACGTTGCCGGCACCGTCGATCGCGATGCCCTCGGGGACGTTAAGACCGCCGCCGGTGTAGCCGGTGGAGCTGGAGATGGCGGTGCCGCCAGCACCGAAGAGGCTGATTCTGCTCGTGCTCGATGAGCTGTCAGCGACCCAGACGTTTCCGCTGGCATCGACGGCGATGCCCCAAGGATCGGCGAGGCCACCGCCGGTATCGCCAGTGGAGGGGGAAATGGGCATGCCGGCGGACGCGCCGGATGAATAGAACTCGCTGAGGGCGCCGAGAGTGATGCTGTCGGAGACC
Organism: Occallatibacter sp.; assembly: GCA_049518955.1. GTDB lineage: Bacteria > Acidobacteriota > Terriglobia > Terriglobales > Acidobacteriaceae > Telmatobacter. The sequence continues at coordinate 12,381 of JBEKRG010000079.1, read as the reverse complement.
CAGATATTGCCCGAGGCATCGATGGCAAGAGAGACAGGATCATTGTTGATGCCGCCGCCCTGGTCCCCGGGTGCAGTGGTAATGGGCGAGCCAGTGGAGCTGAACTCGCTGAGGCTGGAGCCGACATTATTCACAACCCAGGCATGGCCAAGTTGGAGTTGGTCGAAGGCGATGGCGTAGGGAGCGTTGAGACCACCACCGGTGTAACCGGCGGATGTGGAGACGGGGGATCCGGCGGAGCTGAGCTCGCTGAGGCTGTTGGGAGTGACGTTGGCGGTCCAGATATTGCCGGACTTGTCGATGGCGATGCTGTAGGGGTCGACGATTCCCCCGCCTGAGAAGGGCGAGTTGGCGTTGGGCACGCCGAGGGGACTGAATTCGCTGACGGTGTTGGCACCGGATGCCGTATTGCCTACCCAAACGTTTCCAGCCTTGTCGATGGCAAGAGGAACGGGAGAATTCAACCCGCCGCCGGAGTAGCTGATGGCGATGGTGAAGTCGTTGGGGGTGGGCGTGGAGGGGAGCGAAGGCTGGAAGGGCGAGGTAGGAGTTTGAAGCCCGAACAAGCTCGCGATGGCCGTGGGGCTGAGGCCGGGATTGTGGGCGATGTTGAGAGCCGCGGTTGCCGTATCTGGCGCATTGACGCTGTTGTTGGTGGCGTTGGAGAAAAGCGTCATGCATGGGGTGGAGGCGGGGCCAGCGGAGTTGACGCAGGCGGCGAGAATGTTGGCGAGAGTGTTGATCTCCTGTTGCGGCACCGTGCCGTTGAGCCCGGGCGTGGCGGCGAGGGCGACGCTTTGGTTGATGTCCTCAAGGTTGGCCAGCGTGTTTGCCGCGTTGTTGAGGCCGGTGCCGGCGAGCGCGGTGTTGGAGCTCGAGACGTGGACAGGATCGCTGGCGTAGCCGGCGAAGACATAGGCGGTGACGACGGTGGAGACTTCGTTGATGTCAGTGGATCCGGAAGTGTTGCAGGCGTCGGCCGGAGCCGTGAGGGTGATCGCCGAATTTACGCCGGAGCCCAGCCCGGGATCGCCGCCAGATGCATAGAAGTAGGTGTGCGCGTAGTTGCTGGGACAGGTGTAGTCATTGGTGATGGTGAAATTGCCGTACTGGTCGGTGGTGACGTAGTAGTGGTTGCTGGTGTCTTCAGTGGTGTTGGCGGCGCTCTGGAGCAAGGAGACCGAAGCGTTGGTGCTGGAAGGCGCGATGCCGGGGCCCCCGTAGCTGTTGTTGTTGATGGCATAGAGATAAACGTGCGCGCCGACAATGGGATTCTGGCCGCCGTGGACCGATCCGCGAAGAACCGTGCCGGGAACGGAGTCAGTGTTGGACGTGGTGAGGACCGGCATACCCGCGCAAGCCGAGAGAAGAAGAACAATCGTGGACAACAAAAAGGCACAGGGCGCGCGCATTGCGGGAACTCCTTATGTTAGACCGGTTCCTGAGTCGTTGTGGCCCTGCCTAGAGTTGTGCGGGGTGGCTCTTTCTTAAGGAAAGAGCCACCTGACTGCAATGGCTTCGAAATGCCGTTACTCAGGAACCGGTGTTGGGGTCTCGCCGTGGAGCTGACGGGCTTTCTCGGATGGGAAAGGACGAAGGCGCACGACTGAGACAAGGACCTAAAAGGCGGAATAACTTGGGGGTTGTATACCACGGCGCGGAGGAGCAAATCAACGGAAAAGGGGCGCCAGGGGATGCCTTTGGAGTGACGCATGCAAATGCATGAGGGCCCGAAGAGCTGCAGAGCACGCGTGACGACGCGAGGCATGCAAGGAGGCGATTCTGGCGGCTCGAGGCGGGAAGCGAAAACTCTGTCAACTGCTCAAAGGCAGGGAAAGTGGCTAAGTTGCTGAAAAGACGACGAAGAATTAGGAAGCGAAGTTTGCCGGTAATTATAAGGGAATACGGTAAGCTGAAAGCAATCATCACGAAATGAAACTTAACTAACGGAGAAGCTGGAAAGGCTTTTCCGATTTTCTTCGGGCCACAACCGCGGAAGGCGCGGGCACGAGGAAAGAGGATGCAAGCAAAGGGGCGACTCGATGAGTTGCCCCTTTTCCTTTTCCGCGGCAAGCAGCGAGTCCGCGCGAAGGATCGAATGGAGTTGGTGCGAGGAGCGGGAATTGGAAGCGAGACCTGCTTCTCGCACCGGATCCGAATCGCGCGGATGCGGAGCAACGGAAGGACCGTGGATGGGTGGCCGGAATGGTGGAGCAATTGGAAGAAGCAAGCGGGACACGGAAGAGGCTGCGAAGAAGAATAAGGTGGTGACGATGCCGCGGAGGGACGGCGGCGAGGCCGCGGAGGAGACCGAAAAGGGCGGAACGAAGGCCGCGGGAAGGAAGCCGAAGAACGGGAGCGCAAAGGAGGGGAAGCCGGAAAAGAGCAAGAAGACGGCGGCGAAGAAAATCGAGAAGAAGGAATTCAAGGGAGCGAAAAAGGCGCTGCGCCACGCGGTGAAAAAGGTCGTGAAACAGGGCTGCGGCAAGTTAGCGGGGACACTGATGGATAAGGTGGAGCAGGGCGACCTGCACAGTGCGGAGATGCTGCTGGTGCTGATGGAAAAGAAAAAGAAGAAGGGCGGCGGGGGCGATGATGGTCATGACGGGCCGAGCCTGGCTGAGCAGTTGATGGCAGGGCCGGGAATCCTAGAGGGACGCTCAGCGGCGATAGCGATCGCGGGAGAGCTGCTGGTGGTCCGGTCGCGCAATGGGAGGCCGGAGAAGCTGAGAGCAAACGCGGTGCAAATGGAATTCGAGAAGAACCGCGGGCTGATCCAAGAGCACAAGCTCGATCTAAAACAGATCGGGTACCGGAGACAGATTCGCGCGAATTTTCGCGGGCTGGTGCGGCAGGAGTATGCGGAGGATGCAGAGAGCTGCTTTTTGACGAGCGGCGAGAGCGTGTTTGAGCTGGCGGCGGTGGAGGCGCGGATGAAGACGGCTCCGGAGCCGGTGGAGCGAAGGAAGAATGGCGAGCTGGAGATCTGGCTGCCGCCAGTGAAGGGCAAGCAGTATGTGGTGGCGGTAGATCCGGCGGGGGGCGGGAGCGAGGGCGACTACTCCGCTGCGCAGGTGTTGGAGATGGAAACGGGCCTGCAGTGCGCGGAGTTTGCCGGGCACATGGGTGGGTTGGAGCTGGCGCAGTTTGTGACCGATATGGCGAGAGAGTACAACGGTGCTTGGCTGGTGGTGGAGCGGAACAACCACGGCTCGGGCGTGCTGGCGCTGGCGGAGACGGCGTGCAAGTACGGACGAATTTACAGGCAGAGCGCGCAGGCGGGTTGGCTGACGACGAGCGTGAGCCGGCCGGCGATGCTGGGACAACTGAATGCGGCGCTGGTGGAGGAGCCGGATCGGTTCCAGAGCCGCAGGCTGCTGGGGGAGTGCCGGAGCTTTGTGCGGATGGCGAATGGGAGCAGCGGGGCGTTGGCTGGGACGCATGATGACCGGGTGATGGCCATGGCGATGGGGCTGGCGGCGAGGGCGGAGCTGGTAGGAAAAAGGCAGCGGGGTTAGCGGAGTTGGGACGAGTTTGCATTCCTCCGGTCACTAAATGCAGGGGGCGGGGGAACTGGCAGTAGTCGAAGATCGTGCTATCCCGGGTCCCAAAAGCGGGACCCGGGGCACCCGTCGTTCACGCGATGCGAAGAGCGCATCAGGTTGGTTTCGGGGTGTGCTGGGCGCAAAAATCAAAGGAAAACCTGTGGATTTTGGCTTTGACAGGCGGGGTATTTTGGCGGTACATTAGGCGAACAAAAGACGAAAAACTAGAAGCGCCTCGAATCCTATGCCAACCGCCGCCGCACTTCGTTTGGAGATCGAACACGCGCTGGAACGGAAGTTTCCCGCGGCGCTGACACCCGCGCCACGCGCGATCTACGAGGTTGCGGCGACGGGAATTCGGGCAGTCGACGAGCTGTTGCATGGCGGGCTGCCGGTGGGGGCGATCAGCGAGCTGACAGGAGCGACGTCGTCGGGGCGGACGAGCCTGGCGCTCCAGTTTGTGGCGCAGCGGACGGCGGAAGCAAGAGTGTGCGCGTGGGTCGACGTGTCGGACGCGTTCGATCCCGAGTCGGCCGCAGCGAACGGGGTGCGGCTGAAGCAATTGCTGTGGATGCGGTGCCGTGAAGATGCAGGAAAAACTGCGGGTCGGTGGCGGGCGAAGCCGTTGTGGACGCGATTGGACCAGGGGCTACGGGCGACGGATCTGCTGCTGCAGGCCGGGGGATTTGCAGCGATCGTGCTCGATTTGGGCGATATGGCGCCGGAGCAGGCGAGCCGTATTCCGCTGGCGACGTGGTTCCGATACAGGCAGGCGGCGGAGAGGACGCAGTGCTCGCTTGTGGTTGTGGGCACGCGGGGGTATGCGCAGTCGGCTGCGGCGGTGTTGCTGGAGTGCTCGGCGCGGAACGCGGAGCCGGCGGGCGGGACGGTGCTGTGTAGTTTTGAGTTTGCGGTGCGACGCGAGAGAGAGCGGCAGGCTCCGATTGAAATCACGACAAGGAAGCCGCCGGCCGCGACTTGGCAGGCAAATGCAGCGTGGGACCAGGAGAAGCGCGCATGAGCCTCTTTGCATGCGCATGGGCGGCGGAGTTTCCCGCACAGGCATTGCTGCGGCTGCGGACAGATTGGCAGACGGAGCCTGTGGTGGTGCTGGATGGGCGCGCGCCCGAGGAGTGGGTCTGCTCGCTGAACCGCCTGGCCGAGAGGAGAGGCGCGGCGGCAGGAATGACGCGGCTCGAAGCGGAGAGCATACAAGGGCTGCGGCTGCTGAAGCGCTCGGCGGAGAGCGAGGCGGCAGCGCGGGCGGTAATGCTCGAGTGCGCTGCGAAGTTTTCTCCGCGGATTGAAGAGGTGTGTGGCGCGGGATTGAATGAGGCGGGCACGCCTGGGGCGGGCGGCGGAACAGCGTGCGCGTTTGTGCTGGACATTGCAGGAACGGAGCGGCTGTTTGGGCCGCCGGCGCAGTTGGCGGAACGGCTGAAAGAGGAGCTAGCGGCGGCGGGATTCCGCGCGGCTGTTGCGGTGAGCGCGAATTTCGACACTGCGCGGATGAAGGCGGCGAGCATGCGTGGAGTCGCCGTGATTGCCGAAGGCGCGGAGGCGGAGGCGCTGGAGAAGCTGCCGATTGCGGCGCTGGGGCTGGATGAAGAGTACGCGGCGACCTTTGCGCTGTGGGGCATTGGCACGCTGGGCGAGTTGGCGGCGCTGCCGGAGGCAGAACTGGTGGCGCGGATGGGGCCGAAGGCACGAATGTGGCGTGCGCTCGGGCGCGGCGAGGCAGAGCACACGTTTGAGCCAATTGGAGCGGAGTTTGCACTGGAGGAGTTTTGCGAGTTCGAGACGCCCGTGGAGCAGATCGATTCCCTGCTCTTTGTGGGCGCGCGGATGATCGATTGCCTGGCGACGCGGGTGGCTGGGCGTGCACTGGCATTGCGCTCGCTGACGGCCGAGATGGGGCTGGAAGGCGGAGGGACGCATTGCGGCGCGATCCGGCCGGCGGTGCCGACGATCGACCGGAAATTTCTGCTGAAGCTGCTGCAACTGGAGATTGGAGCGCATCCGCCGCAGGCAGCGGTGGTTCGGCTCACGCTGCGCGCGGAGGCGGGAGCGCAGAGCAAGGTGCAGCTGGGATTGTTTGCGCCGCAGACACCGGAGCCCTCGCGGCTGGATGTGACGCTGGCGCGATTGCGCGCGATGGTGGGCGATGAGCGCGTGGGTTCGCCGGTGCTCGAGGATACGCATCGCGCGGACGGATTCCGGATCGAGGGGTTCACCGCGAACTGTGGAAAAGAAGCAGAGATGGAGGCGACGCCGCGAATGGCGCTGCGACGGGTGCGGCCGGCGCGCTCGGTGCGGGTGACGGTGCGCGCGGCGAAGCCGACAGTTTTTCGCGACCAGGAAAATTTGTACGAGATTGCGGCGGCGTATGGACCGTGGAGGACGAGCGGGTGCTGGTGGACGTTGGAGGCGTGGGACGCGGAGGAGTGGGATGTGCTGGCGGCGATGAGCGGTGGGCGATCTGTTGCATGCCTGCTGAGCTGCGATCGCAAGCGGAATGTGTGGCGGCTGGAGGCATTTTACGACTGAGCAACGCATCGACATTCCGAATACGCACCGGGTGCCGAATGCACGCTCGCCGGGGACGCCGGTTTGCCATCCGAACGATGCGTACAGGCCGGCGGTGAAAGCGCGCGCTGGCGTACAGACGACGCAAGCTGCGGCGATTGCGAGAGACGGCGAATACATTGAACTGCACGCGACGAGCGCATTCAGCTTTCTGGCCGGGGCGACCCTGCCGGAACAGTTGATCCAGCGCGCAGTGGAGCTGGAGATGCCGGCGATCGCGCTGGCCGACCGGAATGGCGTGTACGGCGCGGCGCGCTTTCACACGGCGGCGCAACCGTGCAGGGTGAAGGCGCACATTGGCGCAGAGATTGCAGTGTCTTCGCTGGGCAACCGCGCGACACCGGCAAGTTGGCTGCCGCGCCAGTTTCCCGAGGAGCCGGCGCGAGTGGTGCTGCTATGCGCGTCGCAGACCGGCTACCAGAATCTGTGCCAACTAATTACGCGCTTCAAGATGCGCGAGGCGACGAAGGCAGAGGGCGCGGCGACAGTTGAAGACCTGGAAGAATTTTCGGCCGGACTGATTTGCCTGACGGGCGGCGAGGAGGGGCCGCTGGCGGCGGCGCTCGCGCGCGGCGGCGAGAGCGATGTTAGGAAAATTGCCGAGCGGCTGGCGACGATTTACGGGCATGGCAATTTGTATTTCGAACTGCAGCGGCACCAGGAGCGCGAAGAGGAGTGCCGCAACCAGTCGCTGCTCAGTGTGGCGGAGAGCCTGGGCCTGCCGGTGATTGCGACCAACGGCGTGCGCTATGCGGAAGAGAAAGACCGCGAGATGCTCGACGTGTTCACGGCGATCCGGCATCATACGACGCTCGACCGCGCAGGGCGGCTGCTCGCGCGCAATAACGCGCGACACTTGCGCACGGCGCGCAAGATGGCGGCGCTGTTTCACGACATTCCCGAGGCGATTGCGAATACGCGCATTGTGAGCAACAGGCTGGAGTTCACACTCAAAGATCTGGGCTACGAATTTCCGCATTACCCGATGCCGGAGGGCGAGACGATGGACAGTTTTCTGGCCAAGCGCGTGGAGGAGGGCGTGCGTAAGCGTTACGGATCGCCTGCAAAGCGGCATTTGCTCCAGAAGGCGCGGGCGCAGGTGAAGCACGAACTGGCGCTGATTGCGAAGCTGGGATTTGCCGGGTACTTCCTGATCGTGTGGGACATTATTCGCTACTGCCAGTGGAGGGGATTTCTGGTGCAGGGGCGCGGATCGGCGGCGAATTCGGCGGTGTGCTATGCGCTGGAGCTGACGGCGGTTGATCCGGTGGGGATGGAGCTTTTGTTCGAACGGTTCCTGAGCGAGAACCGCGGCGAGTGGCCGGACATCGATCTGGATCTGGCGTCGGGCGACGAGCGCGAGCAGGTGATCCAGTACGTGTATGAGCGCTACGGCGCGCTGGGCTCGGCGATGACGGCGAACGTAATCACATATCGCGGGCGGTCGGCAGCGCGCGAGGTGGGCAAGGCGCTGGGATTCGAGGAGGAGCAGTCGGCGCGGCTATCGGGGTTGATGGGGCACTGGGAGTGGCGTGGTCCGAACGACACGATGGAGAAACATTTCCTGCAGGCAGGCTTCGACGTGCGGCATCCGCGGATTGCGCGGTATCTGGATTTGTGCCTGCGCATGAAGGATCTGCCGCGGCATTTGGGACAGCACTCGGGCGGCATGGTGATTTGCGCGGGGATGCTGAATCGCGTGGTGCCGATTGAGCGCGCGTCGATGCCGGGACGGACGGTGATCCAGTGGGACAAGGAAGACTGCGCGGACATGGGGTTGATCAAGGTGGATTTGCTCGGCCTCGGGATGATGGCGGCGCTGAAGGAGTCGATCGAGCTGATTCCGCGGCACTACGGCAAGCAGGTGGATCTGGCGCTATTGCCGGAAGACCCGGTGGTGTACGAGACGCTTTGCAAGGCGGACACGGTGGGCATGTTCCAGGTGGAGAGCCGCGCACAGATGGCGTCGATTCCGCACAACGCGCCGGTGCGTTTTTACGACCTGGTAGTGCAGGTGGCGATCATCCGGCCGGGGCCGATTGTGGGCAAGATGATGCATCCATATATGCGGCGCAGGCAGGGCAAGGAGGAGGTGACGTATCCGCACCCACTGCTGGAGCCTGTGCTGAAGCGGACTCTGGGCGTGCCGCTGTTTCAGGAACAACTGCTGCGCATGGCGATGGTGGTGGCGAGCTTTACGGGCGCGGAGGCCGAGGAGCTGCGGCGCGCGGTGGGCATGCGGCGGTCGATGCAGCGGATGAAGGACCTAGAGGGACGGCTGCGCTCGGGGATGACGCGCAACGGGATCGGCGCGGAGGCGCAGGAAAATATTGTGCAGGGGATTTCGTCGTTTGCGATGTATGGATTTCCCGAGAGCCACGCGGCGAGCTTCGCGCTGATTGCGTATGCATCGGCGTATTTGAAGGTGCATTTCCTGGCGGCGTTCACATGCGGATTGCTGAATAACCAGCCAATGGGGTTTTATTCTCCGGCGGTGCTGGTGAAAGATGCACAGCGGCATGGGCTGCGGGTGAGGCCGATCGACGTGCAGCGATCGGAGTGGCTGTGCAGTTTGGAAAAGGAAGAGGATGGATCGGTCTCATTGCGGATGGGGATGAATTACGCGAAGGGATTGCGACAGACGTCGGCGGAGGCGCTGATTGCGGCACGCGGCACGGCGGGTTTCAAGAGCGTGGACGATTTGACGCGGCGCGTGCCGGAGCTGAACCGCAAAGAGCTGGTGGCGCTGGCGCAGATTGGCGCATTGAATTCGCTGGGTGAAGTGGAGCACCGGCGCGATGCGCTGTGGCAGGTGGAGTGGGCGGGAAGGCCGGTTGGGCCGCTGCTGCGCGAGGCGGAGGCGAATCCCACCCTTCGCTGCGCGAAGGATGGGGCAACGGCAGAATTGCGGGGCGCGGCAGGGGAGCGGAGCGAGAAAAATTTCGACGGAGGATCCGCTGCGGATCGCGCGACGGCGATGCCGCTCAAGCAGATGACGACGGAGGAACGGCTGGCGGCGGATTATGCGGGAACAGGGCTGACGACGGGACGGCATCCGATGGCGTATCACCGCGAGGAGTTGCGGGCAGAAGGAGTTTTTTCGGCGCGGGAACTTGAGGCGTTGAAGAGCGGCAGGCGGGTGGCGATTGCCGGATGCGTAATTGCTCGACAGCGGCCGGGCACGGCGAAGGGATTTGTATTTTTGTCGGTGGAGGACGAGACGGGAATTGCGAATGTGATTCTGACGCCGGATGTTTTCGAGCGCGACCGGCTGGTGGTGACGCGGAACCGGTTTTTGCGCATCGAAGGGCCGGTGCAGAACCAGGAGGGCGTGATTCATGTGAAGGCGCAGCGGATTGTGCCGCTGGAGGTCACGAAGGTCGAAGTGAGGTCGAGGGATTTCCATTGAAACAGCTATTAGCCTTTAGCCATTAGCTCTTAGCTTGTTCATGCTGAGTGGGCAATCGCGGTTAAGACGCCGTAAGTCACTGTGGACAGAGCTAAAAGCTAACGGCTAAGTGCTAATAGCTGCTTTTGCAGTTCCCTGGCCCGGAATTGCGAAAGCGGGCGAATCCCCCTACAATACGGAGAGAGACGAATTGAAGGAAAGGCGAGTATTTCGAGCGATGCCGAAGGAAAAGATTCATCCCAATTACGCCGCGGTGCGGGTTATGTGCGCCTGCGGAAGCAACTTTGAGACACGGTCGACCCACAAGGGCGACATTCACGTGGAAATCTGCTCGGTTTGCCACCCGTTCTTCACCGGCAAGCAGAGGTTAGTCGACACGGCGGGACGCGTAGAGCGGTTCCGGCGGAAGTACGCGAAGAGCGACAAGGCGATTGCGGCGGCGAAGTAAGCCGAGGCAGGAGTTGGACCAGTGGGCCTCCGCCACGGCGGGGGCTCACGTTTGTCTGGGGGAAAAAGAAGCTTCCACCTTCTAGCTGTTTGTGCCACGGAGACAAAAGCTATGCCACGACCAAAGCGTTCGATCGTGTCAGAGATAAAAATCGATGGTATCCCGCTGCTTTGGAACTTGCACCGCGAACAGCAGTGGTGTGGCGAGGATCGGTGGAAGGGTGTGGCAGTTCATGTGCAAGTCACGGGAGCTGTACGCCGCGAACTTTTTCTTGAGTATCCACCGATACGAACTCAGAAGGACGGCTGGTCACGCATTGATCCACGTAGGGTAAAAGTTACCGCCAAAAAAGTTGAGTCTCATATCCGCGAGGCTATGGCGGCGGGCTGGGACCCGAGTTCGAGGGGTAAGCCGTTTGTGTACCAAGTAGCAGAGTTTCCAAGCTGATCAGGAGTGAGATGTCAGGCCGCGGATTCACGGTAAACAAGGACTGGGACAATCCAGTAGAGCACGCGATGCCCGCAGAGGCGCGGGTTCCGGCGGAGGTGCGGCTAGGCGCGGTCGTGGTGCGGCCGGCGACGGTTCTGGCGCCGATGGCTGGCGTGACCGACACGGTGTTCCGGAGATTCATACGGCATGCGAGCTTATTTTCAAGGGATCAGGTTTCAGCCACACCAGCGAACAAAAATCGCTCGCAGGGGGCCGCGGCAGGTGTCAGGTGTCAAGAGCCTGCGACAGAGACAGTCGAGACGACGATTTCGAATGTGGAGTCGGGGTGCGGGCTGATTATGACCGAATTCACGTCAGCGGATGGGCTGGCGCGGATGCGCGAGACGAAGCGGCGGCGGTACCTGACTTTCTACGATGATGAGCATCCGATCGGAGCGCAACTGTTCGGATCGAACGCGGAAACACTCGCGGAAGCCGCGCGCATCGTCGAGAAGACCGGCTTCGATACGGTCGACTTGAATCTCGGCTGCCCTGCCAAGCGCGTTGTGGGATGCAATGGAGGGTCGGGGCTGTTGCGCGATCTGCCGAAGATCGGCGAAATCTTCCGAGCGATTCGCAAGGCGGTGACGATTCCCTTCACCGTGAAGTTCCGCATGGGCTGGAACGACTCGCAAATTGTGTGTGTCGAACTCGCGAAGATGGCCGAGGCCGAGGGCCTGAACGGACTTGCGTTGCATGCGCGGACACGCGAGCAAGGCTACAGCGGGCAGGCGCAGTGGCAATGGATCGCGGCAGTGAAGCAGGCGGTGAAGATTCCGGTGATGGGCAACGGCGACGTGCGCACGCCGGAGGACGCGGCGGCGATGGTTGCCGAGACGGGATGCGACGCGGTGATGATCGGGCGGGCGGCGCCGGCGAATCCGTGGATCTTCCGGCAGATTGCGCAGTACACGACGACGGGCAGCTACGACCGGGCAACGAACGAGGATCGTTACAGAATGATCCGCGCGTACTTTGAAATGCTGCTGGCCGAGACCGAGGCGACCAAGGACCTACCGCGCGATGCGAGGTTGGGCGACCCGGAGGGCAAGATGAAGCAGTTTGCGACCTGGTTTACTCACGGCGTGCCCGGCGGAGCGAAATTGCGCTCGGCGATTTACCACGCGCGGACGGGGCCTGATGTGCTCGGCGAAGTGGAGCGATTCTTTGTGCCGATGATTGCGGCTGGCGATACGGCCGAGCTGGAGGAAATCGAAGAGCAGGTATTTCCTGATGGCGCACTGGTGTGCGACTAAGTGCGCTTATGTGAGCGCGAGGTATTCGTGCACAAGGCGCACTACCATGGATCCCTCGCCGACCGCTGAAGCAACGCGGTTCATCGCGTTCGCTCGGAGGTCCCCGGCGGCGAAGACTCCGGGAACGCTAGTTTCGAGAATGAGCGGTTCGCGCTGCTCCTTCCAAGTGCGCGCGTAGCCTTCAGCGGCCATCAGGTCGCGGCCCGTGAGCACAAAACCTTTCTCATCACAGAGAACTTCGGGCGGAAGACAGTCGTTGCGCGGACGCGTGCCGATGAAGATGAAGAGCGCGTCGGCCGGATGCGAAGCGGTTGATCCGTCAATGAGGGATTTGAAGACAACGCTCTCGACGTGACCTTCGCCTTCGACCTTTTCAATCTCAGTTTGAGGACGCAGGTGGATGTTGGGAGTTTTCTCGATCTGCTCGATGAGATATTGCGACATGGTGTCACGCAGGCTGTCGCGGCGAATAACGATATCGACTTCCGCCGCGTAGCGAGCGAGATAGATTGCGCCCTGGCCGGCCGAGTTTCCGCCACCAACGACCGTCACATGACGATCGCGAAAAGCGGCGGCCTCAGTGGTGGCGGCGCCGTAATAGACGCCGGCTCCGGTGTGCTCCTTGATGCCGGGCGCGAGATGCTCGCG
>JBEKRG010000078.1:0-22066 GCA_049518955.1 Occallatibacter sp. | reverse complement strand
TGAATGCGCGTCCCTATTCGCAGAGCGGCATTGAGGCGCCAAAGCCCGCGTTCAACGACTTCAATGGAGTGGCCACACTGCAGGGTCCAATCAAGATTGGCCAGTGGCTGCCGCGCGGACCGAACTTCTTTGTCTCATACCAGTGGACGCGCAACGGCAGCTCTGTAATCAATGCCGGTCTGGTGCCCACAGAAGCCGAGCAGGCAGGCAACCTGGCTGGCCTGGTAAATGCGCTGGGCCAACCGGTGACGGTCTACAATCCGGCGACGGGCACCCCATATTCCAATAACCAGGTTCCCGTGAGCCCACAAGCAAAGGCGCTGATGCAGCTTTACCCGCTTCCCAACATTGCGGATGTGTCGAACTACAACTATCAGGCGCCAGTTCTCGACAACACGCATCAGGACTCGCTGCAGTCGCATCTGGACAAGACGCTGGGTCGCAAAGACCAGCTTTATGGAGCGTTCAACTTTCAGAGCACGCGGTCAAGCAACGTGAATATTTTCGGTTTCGTGGATCAAACCGGCACACTCGGCGTCAACGGCAACATCCACTGGGCGCACCGGTTAAAGCCTCGCATATTTCTGTTCACCGGTTACACGTTCAGCCGCCTCCGCACCGAGGTGACGCCCAATTTTGAGGATCGTGTCAACATCTCGGGCGCGGCCGGCATCAACGGCAGCGACCAGGACGCCGCCGACTGGGGTCCGCCGTCGCTCGGCTTCTCCAGCGGATTTGCCGGATTGAGCGATGCCAACAGCGCATTCAACCGCAATGTGACCAACTCAGTTTCAGCCTCCACGTTGATTTACACCGGCAAGCACAACATTACGATTGGAGGCGAATTCCACAAGCAGCAGTACAACGACTTCTTCGAGCAGAATCCGCGCGGAGCATTTGGTTTTACAGGCGCGGCGACCGAAGGCCCGGCAGGCGGATCGGCAAGCGGCTCCGATCTTGCGGACTTTCTTATCGGCGTGCCCGACACCAGCGCCATCGCCTTCGGCAATGCGGACAAGTACTTTCGCGAGCCGCTATACTCCGCGTATTTCACCGACGACTGGCGCGTAATGCCCATTCTTACCATCAATGCGGGAATGCGGTGGGACTACGGCGCGCCAATCACGGAACTGTTTGGGCGGCTGGTCAATCTCGATGTTGCGAGCGGATTCACCGCCGCAGCGCCGGTGCTGGGCAGCGATCCGGTGGGATCAGTCACGGGTGGTCATTATCCGGCTTCGTTGATCCGGCCTGAGCGCAGCATGATCGAACCGCGGATTGGAATCTCCTGGCGGCCAATTCCCGCCTCAACAGTGGTGATCCGAGCAGGATACGGAATCTATCCCGATACTTCGGTGTATCAGGGCATTGTGATGCAGATGGCGCAGCAGTATCCGCTCTCGAAGAGTCTGAGTGTTCAGAACAGCACTACATGCCCGTTGACGCTGGCCAACGGGTTCAGTTGCCCCTCTGTGAATACGTTTGGCATCGATCCGAACTTCCGCATCGGCTACGCGCAAGCGTGGCAATTGTCGGTTCAGCGCGATCTGCCTTTTGCATTGCAGATGACAGCGACCTACCAGGGAACGAAGGGAACGCACGGCCCGCAGGAGATCTTGCCGAATAGCTATCCGCTCGGTGCGCCGAATCCGTGCCCAGGCTGTCCTTCGGGATTTGTGTACGAGAATTCAAACGGAAACTCAATTCGAAACGCAGGGCAGATCCAATTGAGGCGGCGGCTGCGCGGCGGATTTACGGCGTCGCTTGGGTATACCTATTCAAAGTCAATCGATGACGACGCGTACCTGGGCGGTCAGGGGCACATCACGGCGAGCAGCGGGGGCCAGGCGCAATCGGCTGCTTTGTCCTCACCGTCGGCAGTTGTGGCGCAAAACTGGCTCGATCCGCGGGCCGAGCGCTCGCTCTCCACATTCGATCAACGCCACCTGCTCGACGTGCAGGGACAATACACCAGCGGGCAGGGCCTTGAGGGCGGCACATTGCTGGGCGGCTGGCGTGGCAGGATGCTGAAGGAATGGACGGTGCTGAGCACCTTCACCTGGGGATCGGGGCTGCCAGAGACACCTCTATATCCGGCTGCCGTTCCGGGCACGGGATTTACGAACATCATCCGGCCTGATCTTACTGGCGCATCCATCTACAACACGGGCGGGCTCGCGCATCTGAACGCAGGGGCTTATTCCGCGCCGGCAACTGGGCAATGGGGAACTGCGGGCAGAGACTCGATTATCGGGCCAGACCAGCTCACGCTGAACAGCTCGCTGGCGCGCACGTTCCGCCCGCACCGAAAACTGTATCTTGATTTCTCCATCACTTCGACAAATACACTCAATCACGCCGCCTTTTCCAGTTGGAATAACCTCATAACCAGCACGCAGTTCGGCTTGCCGGTTTCTCCCGGCGCGATGCGCAGCCTTGAAACAACTGTGCATTTGAGATTCCAATGATGCGAATTCCCGGCGTTTTGCTCCTCTTCCTCCTGGCGGCATCGGGCTCGCGTCCGCAACAGATAGGCCAGAACAAGGTCGCGGGTGAAACCCAGAGTTTTACGCTGACCGTGCAATCCAATTTGGTCGTGGAAGCCGTGGAGGTGAAAGATAAGCAAGGCAACTTCATTCATGGATTAACCGCGAAAGACTTTGTGCTGACCGAAGATGGCGCGCCGCAGACGATCCGCTATTGTGAGCATGAGGATTTGGCCGCGACTGCCCAACCGCTGCCCGCAGAGACGACGGCGAACGAAGATGTCACGATCTACAATCGCCTGGCGCACGAGCAGATCGCTCCCGAATCGATCGAAAACGAACGCTACAAGAACCGCCGGCTCATGGCTCTCTACTTCGACATGACGGCGTTGCCGCCGTCGGATGAAATGCGCGCGCTGTCCGCTGCGCAGCAGTTCGTCCGCACGCAAATGACGACTGTGGATATGGTCGCCATCCTGCGCTACCAGGGCGGGTCGGTGGACATCCTCCAGGACTTCACGGCCGACCGCAACAGGCTGCTCAGCATCCTCGAGACCATGGTTGTCGGGGAAGGACAGGGTTCCGCGGACACCGTTGACGATGCCAGCAGCGCCGATACTGGCGCGGCATTCGGGCAGGATGACAGCGAGTTCAACGTTTTTAACACCGACCGGCAACTCTCCGCGCTGCAGACAGCAGCCCGGATGCTGGGACAAGTAAACGAAAAGAAAACGCTCATTTACTTTGCCAGCGGCCTTCGGTTGCAAGGGATCGACAACCAGGCGCAGATGCATGCCACAGCGGATGCGGCGATTAAAGCCGGGGTTTCCATTTGGACTGTCGACGCACGCGGCCTGGTGGCGCAGGCGCCGCTGGGCGACGCGACCCAGGGTTCGCCAGGCAACCAGGGTGTCTACACCGGTGCGGCAGCGCAGGCGGTCACCAGCAACTTTCAGCAATCGCAAGACACGCTTTACGCGCTCGCCGGCGACACAGGCGGCAAAGCTTTCCTTGACAACAACGACCTGACACGCGGCATTGTGCAGGCACAACAAGCCATTTCGGACTACTACATCCTCGCGTATTACACCACCAATGGTGATCAAAACGGCAAATTCCGGCGTATCAGGATCACTCTGGCGCAAAATCAGGATGCGAAACTCGACTATCGCCAGGGCTACTATGCCGGCAAGGAATTCAGTAAGTTTACTGACATTGACCGCGAGCGCCAGCTTGAAGACGCGCTCATGCTGGACGATCCCATCACCGATCTAACCATCGCCATGGAAATCGACTACTTTCAGCTCAACCGAGCTGAATATTTCGTTCCTATCGTCGTGAAAATCCCGGGGCGTGAGTTAGCCTTGGCAAAGCGCGGCGGCGCCGAGCATACGCTGATCGATTTTGTAGGTGAGATCAAGGATCTTGTCGGCGGCACAACCGTCTCCAACGTTCGCGACAATGTGAATATCAAACTTTCTGACGCTACGGCAGCCGAGCTCGCTAAGCGGCCAATCGAATACGACATCGGCTTTACGCTGCTGCCCGGCAAATATTCAATCAAGTTTCTGGCGCGCGACGATGAGACGGGCCGCATAGGAACTTTTCAGACGACGTTCGTCATTCCCAATCTCAACAAGGAAGAAAAGCGCGTCCCGCTCAGCGCCGTCGTTCTCAGCAGCCAGCGCGTGGATTTGAAGGAAGCCATCTACGATGCTGCGAAAGCAAAAGACAGGGCGAAGGATGAGGCAGTCAATCCGCTCGTTCAGGATGGAAAGAAGCTGATCCCAAGCGTGACGCGCGTGTTTGGCGCCGGCCGGCGGATCTATGTCTACTTCCAGGCTTATAAGCAGAACCAGACCTCAACCCCAGCTCCAGCTCCGATGCCTCAGCCTCTCTTCGCATTCGTCAGCCTCTACCAGGGAGGAAGGAAGCTGTACGAAACACCGCCGAAGACGATCGCTCCGGACCCGGCAAACCGACTCGGGACGATGACGCTGATTTTCGATCTAGGTGTGGACAATCTTCCGCGCGGCCAATACGACTGCCAGGTCACGGTCCTCGATCCATCGACGCAAAAGGCGGCTTTCTGGCGGGCGCCGATTCTGCTTGTAACTCAGTGAGACTCGCATTATCTAAAGGTCGGAAAACCTTGTTTCTGCCAAAAAGCGAGGGAACTTCAGCTCGCATCCCGTACGATGTTCTTAAAGGTAGTAGAGCGTGAGTAAAACATTGTGAAGTCTTGCGTTGTCGCGAATGGGATGATAGCCGCATTCGACGAAACTTGCCGTGACGCCCCTTTGATCTGGATATCCTTCCGTTTCCGACCAGTAACGCCCGGGTAGCCAGTGATCCGCTCGGAACTCCCAAGCATGAGAGATCCATGGAGCCCAGATTTCAGTCGCCGTGTGAATGGCGATAATCCACTCATCGAGGAGACTGTCCACTTCAAACTGCGGACACACGCGCGCTGGTGAAAAGAGATGTTCGTGGAGTGAGAGCGTTCCGATCCGCACTTCGACAATCTGATGCGGCGCGTTGGCCTCTCCAAATAGCATTCTGATTCGGAAAACGCGACGACAAATGCAGACCACTCTGATCAATGGTTGGCATACCGCCTTCGCATAATCAAGACCCTCCGGAAAAGGCAGAGCCAACGTGAAGAAATATGAACATCAATTCGTGATGCGCAAAAGACAACGGTGCGCGCGGATCATGTGGCTGTTGTGCGGATACGCTGATATGTGACCGCGCTGCTGGGCCCGGGGGTCAGCCCCCGAACCCCTTCAGCAATTTATGGCCGATAGTTGAGCCGGCACTACTACAGCGAGTTGCTGACGTTGCTGAACACAGTGTTTACGGCGGTAGCAACGCCCTTGACGCTGGTGATGACAGCCAGTGAAATAAACGCGACAACCAACGCATATTCGACCAAATCCTGGCCGTGTTCGTTGGTTGCCAGATTCTGGACTTTGATATACAGCCTCAGAGCTAGGTTATTCATATTTGATCCCTCTCGTAGTTGAGATTTACGGATAAGCTAATGACGCGGCCTTAAATTCAGGAAACGTACTATGAATCGTGGATTGTAATAAGGTCGCTGTCAACGTTGCTACGGTGACGTTGAGGCCAGTTACCTTTTCCGACTCAATGAAACTTTTGCGTCATTTAGCGGCAATTCCGCCGGCAATGTGGCTTCGGTGACCTTGGAACCGGTTACCTTTGCCAACCAGAAGAAACTTTAGCGTCATTCAGCAGCGCTTCAGTTCGATAAGCGGGCGCTGCACAGCCCGCTTGCCAACAACAATTCGTGGGTGTCGAATTTGCGGTGAACGTTGCGCGAGTACTTTGCCGCGACTATGCAGAGCGCAAGATCGTTGCGAGCCTGGCGAGCGAGACGCCCCAAAGCTGCTGATACCAGAAGAATTCTCTATCGGATGGGAGAGCTGTGTGGCGCAGTTCGAGAATGCTGCTCGCGAAGTTGCCGCGAATGCGGAAATCGACCAGGGTTTCTGTCATCCCGGGGTCAGCTACGTCGCGCCATGACAGGCGTATCTTGCGCTGATGACAAAAGAGGAATGAGCCGACGAAGCTGGCGATGGAGCAGCCGGCACGGATCTGGTCGAGGCGGTAGCCATCCGCGCTCTTCGAGGCGATGATTCGCGAATCTTTCGAGTGATTGGGCAACGAGATCCATGCTTCGAGGTATTCCGGTTCGGTCAAAGCCTGTGAGATGCGGCGCGCATCCGCGTCTACCGCGACCGATAAGGCAATCGCCGGGACTGGCCGAGATACGGGAAGGACGCATAGGCGAAGCCTCTGCGCCGGCTGCTCCGGGGGAGCTTCCAGGGTTTCTAACACGACAATGACCTCACTTCTTAAAACGTGCACGCTGCAGTCCAAAGCGTGCGCATGGTCCTGCGGAGTGACGAATACAATCTCCGACGGGACGAATCGCAGCCAGCCGGGAGGAGCCGCGTATATGGATGAAGACCGGCGAACTGATGCAAGCTCCCGGCTTCTTCCATTCAGTAGATTCGCGAGCCTCGCCTTCCAATAGAGGGATTTAGGGTTGGATCGCCGAGCTGGCGTGACGAACGGCCAGGAACATTCGCCAGAATGCAGATCGAGCGAATGAATCACCCGTAGAAACAGGACAGGCTCTTCAAGAAACGGAAAGATCAGGAGCGATGGAGGCGATCCCCGAGGGACGAACGGTAGCTGCGGCCCATTGCGACTCTTTGGCCGTTGTCGAGGATGACCACGGAGTCGCCGTTCGTTTCCCTGCGCACTTCCTTTACATACTTCAGATTCACGATGAAAGAACGATGAACGCGGAGGAATCCTCGAGGGTCTAAACGATCCTGCAAGTGCGCCATGGTCTCGCGCAGGAGATGTGTTTCAGTAGCCGTGCAAAGGCGGACGTAGTTGCCCTCGGCGCCGATCCAGCGAATATCGGAGACGGGGAGGAAGAGAATGCGCCCGCGAGACTTAAAGACAATGCGATTGGTGTACAGGTTGAGAGCCGAGGCGGAGCCACTGCCCGAGGCGGCATTTTGTTGCGGCAGAGCGAACTGCTCGCGGACACGCTGAATCGCGGCGCAAAGCCGTTCGCGCGTAAATGGCTTCAAGAGATAGTCGACGGCATTCACCTCAAATGCGCGAACCGCGTACTGGTCGTACGCCGTGGTGAAGATGACGCGGGGGACCGGATTTGCCGGCTGGTCGCTGAGCGCTCCCACGACATCAAATCCATCCATGCCGGGCATATGGATGTCGAGGAACAAGAGCTCGGGATTAGCGGCGCGCACCAACTCGATGGTCTCAAGGGAGGTAGCAGACTCGCCAACGATTTCGATGTCGTTTTCGTCGCGAAGCAATTGGCGCAGTTTCTGGCGCGCCAGGACTTCGTCATCTGCGATGACTGCGTGGATCATCACACACCGAACCTTGTGACAGTTTCGAGAGCGGGCTGTGAGAGCTGGAGCGGAAATTCAATGGAAACCTGCACACGGGCTGGATCTACTTCGCTGATCAGGAAAGAACCATCATCTCCGTAATGCAGGCGCAGCCGGTTTTTCACGTTGGATAATCCAACGCCATGGCCGGCGCCGGAACCATTCGTGTCAATCGAGAGGCCGATACCGCTGTTCGTGACACAGGTTCTTATGTGGTCGCCGTGCCTGGAGACCTCAACCGTCAATTCGCCGCCCCTATTCAGTTTCGACAATCCATGGACAAAAGCGTTCTCGACAATCGGTTGCAGAATCATGGCTGGAACCAATGCGTCATGCAATTCTGGATCGACGGAGAGTGTCCGAGTGATTCGCCCTGTGTAGCGCCTGTCTTGCATAGCGAGGTAGGTCTCAATGAATTCGATTTCATCGTGCAGGGGAATGAGCTGAACGTCTCTTCGTTCCAATGTCATACGGAGCAGGCTGCTCATTTGTTCCAACATGGAGTCGGCGGCGTCAATGTCGCTCCGCATCAGGCTGGAGATGCTGTTCATGGTGTTGAAGAGGAAGTGCGGATTCAGCTGCATCCGCAACGCCGCAATTTGCGCGTTGGCCAATTGCGCTTCAAGCCGGGCGGCGAAAGTCTCCTTTTCACGAAACTGCTGATAGTAGCCGAAGCCGCGAAAGAAGAAGAACGCCCCCCAGAAGATGACCATGCTCTCCACCAGGTCACCTTTGAAGTTGAATGAAACCCTTTGCCAATAGGGCATGGGCGGCCGGTCGACGGGTACTGTGCGGATAAAGATGACCCAAATCATCTCCTGGATCCAGCACGTAACCAGGCTAACCGGGAATACGATAGTCAAAATCTGGAGGGCGCTTGCCTTCTGGATGAAGGGCCGGTACAGGCGCCAAAGCACCCACGAGATGATTCCCCAAATGAAATACTGCGACCCCCAGGACCCGAAGACAAGGGCGGCGCTGATGCGATAGCCGGACTGGAAAAGATGGAGCCACTCCTGCGCGGCGAACAGGACTCCGATGAGCGTGAACGCTGCAACAAAAACGACCGGATGCGTCAGCACCGATCGGACCGGAGAATCAGCCGCTGCGATGCTGCGCCGGGAATGTGCCCAAGAAGTCCTGGGTGTTGACACGAACCTGCCTCCGTACCAGAAAGATTGGCGTTGATTGCATTGTCACCGATTTGTCGATCAATCGCAGCAATTCCGCTAAAAAAGCAGGGTCGTGGCGCAAAACCGCCAGTGTAGTGAAACCTTGAGAGAAAACGGGGCCGCCCCATCAAGTTCGCAGCGCAGCGGCACCGTGCCGCCGCTAATTGTCGGGCGATGTCAGCAATTGCGCCGCGTGCTCACCGTCTCCAGGATCTCCCAAGGCAAGCACGGGGAACCCGTCCCGAGTCTCTCCCTCTCTATCGACGAACGCAAGCGCGAAATGGTGCTGTGAAAACCATTGCTCAGCTTCGGAACCGATGGTCTGGGACTGAAAGGAACCCAGCCTGGCCGAAAGGAGCTGCAGGTCGGTCGCAAGGAGCTTCTTCGCCTCGTCCCCGCCTTGCAGACAAGAAACGCGGAAATGATAGTACGCGGCCTTGCTATCCTTGGGAACTCCGTTGCCGTCGCGCGCCAGGACGCCGAGCAGCATTGACGACCTCCAATTGCCTGCATTTGCCGCCTGGTTGAGAAGTTCTGTTGCCTCGCCAGGGGATCGGGCAAGCGCGGGATTGCGAACCAGAAGCAGTCCCAGGCTGTGCATTGCGGGAACATAGCCTGACGCCGCCGATTCGCGGAAGAAGGACGCGGCAGCGCTCAGGTCGCGTGTGTGATTTGGGCCGTTGAACAGGAGCGTGCCCAGATCGAATTCCGCCAAAGGATCGTGTAGACCTGCACCCCTCCGATACCAACGCTCGGCGGCAGCCTGGTCCACAGGCACACCGATTCCGAAGGCATAGAAATCTCCGAGATAGCAAGCTGCCAGTCCGCTGCCTGCGCCGGCAGCTTCATTCAATAGTTTTAGAGCCAGCTTTTCGTTGGTCGGAACTCCTGTGCCCCACAAGTAGGCCACGGCAAGATTCACCTTTGCGCGAACCAGTCCTCCGGAGGCTGCGAGCTGATACCAGTGTGCAGCGCGCGCCGGATCCTTGGGAACGCCGATGCCAGCCTCATAGAAGTAACCGATCTGCAGTTCCGCGCGCGGATCTCCGGCGCCTGCGGCCTTCTCGTACCAATAAGCTGCAAGTTTCAAATTCTGCGCAACGCCGTGGCCAGCAAGGTAATCGCTGGCGAGCTTGATTTGCTGGTCAACGTTGCGAGGCTCGGGCGCAACCGTGGGGGAGGGAATGTCGGCGGCAGCTGGGTCGGCAAGTATCTTCGTCGGTGCGGAGAACAAGACGCAGCAGGACGCAAGGCTGATGGCAAAGGCGCGGCGACGACGGCTTTGTAGGAGCATCATTGGTCTTCTCCGGTTGTGAGATCGTGATTCGGGGACGGCCGGTGACATGGCCGATCAGATACGGCTGATACGCATTCGACTTTGATTATGATCCAATGTTATTTACTTTGAATGAGTTACAGGAACATCCCGCACCGCGAATCAGCCGTCACAAATCCATTCCATGGCGGTCGGTCACGGGGCGAGCGCCGTTGGTCACAAAAATTCAATTGGAATCAGGATTGTGAATAACTGCGGCGCAAGGTCAAGCAGCAGCGATGCTCTCAGCGAGTTTTGGGCGGCGGCGGCGCGGAGACGCCGCCGTTGATTGAATGCAAGGTTGCGCATCGAGCTATCAGAAGACGACTTTGCCCCCCAGAATCACGAATCGATTGCCCGAGGCCGAGCCGGATACGCTGCCCGAAGTGTTCTCAGCGTTGCTCGTGAAGTTGCTTGCTCCCACGAAGGCATTGCCGACTCCGCGAAACTGCTGGTTCAACACGTTGTAGGCTGCCATGGACAGTTGCAGGTTCACGTGCTCAGCGATGGGGAAGGTTTTCACAATGGTTGCGTCGAAATCGCTGTAGGGCTGCCCGCGAAGCAAGCTTCTGCTCCAACCCGGATAGGGATTGTTCACCGAAAGCGCGTAGGCCTGGTTGTTGATGATCCAGTGCGTGGTTTTGGGATCGACGGGCGTGCCGGGAGAATAGACACCGGTGGGGTACACCGAGGTGTCGCTATTGAAACCGTCGCTCCCATAGATCACATACTCCGGCGTTCCCGGAAGCGGCGCTCCCTGGGTCGGCCTCGGCGTAGGGTTCTGACCCCCCGTGTACGAATTCAGGTAGGCAACCGTATTGATCGGAGCGTTTTTGTTCGAAACCACAAGCCGACAGCTATCAATCCCAGTTACGTCCTGGTTGAAGGCCCCATCGCAGAAGCTGGTGTCGCCTGTGTTCGCATCGAGATCGATTGGTTGATAGGGAGTGTAGACCTGGCCGCTGCGATAGCGGTAGATGCCACTGAGCAGAAAGCCGTTCGCGAACCGGCCAAGGAGCGTGTCGCCTTTCACGAATTTAGGCACGTTGTAAGTGAATCCAATGCCAAGTGTGTTGGGGAAGTCGTTGCCGCTGAGCCCGCGCTCGGCAACGCTGGGGTCAAGAGGGTTCTGAGCAAAAGCATTCGTGCTGCCTCCGGCCCCGGTGCTGCGGAATCCGTCGGTGGCGTTGTTCATGGCCTTGTTAAAGGTATAGGAAACTGTCGAATTGAGACCGTGGAAGTTTTGCGTGGTCAGGTTCAACTCGAGCGCGTTGTAGTTAGCCCAGCCGCCGTTACTGGTCTGAATCAGGTCCCCATAGTTACAATTCGGGCGACCGTATCCGTCAGCTGAAGGGTTGGAGCAAAGCGACATGCCGGAATAGAGCTTGGGGAAGGCCGAGACGACAGGGAGCATGTACGGATTCGCGTCGATCGATTGAAAATCGGCGGTAGTCTTGGAGCCGACGTAGCGCACCTCCCCGACAGCAGCATTGCCTATCTGATGCTGGATTCCGAGGGTCCAGGTTTGCACATACGGCGTACGGAAATTGGTCGGGAAAGAGTCTACGACATCCTGGCCAGGGTCTCCGCCAATGGGTAAAGAAGGCAAGTTAAGCGTGCGAAAATCCGCGTTCAAGATTGAGCCGCTTGAAGGAAGGCAGGCATTGGAACCACAAAGGATAGCGCCGTCGTTGGTCACCGGCGCTCCATCGGCGACGAGCAGAGCGAGGTTATAGTACGCGGGGTTCGCATTGATGGCATAGCCAGAGCTGACGACCAGTTTTTTGTCGAAGTCCGGATTCCATGCCAAGCCGATGCGGGGCTCGAAATTCGTATAAATCTGAGGGACATAGGGCACTGTGCGAACGCTGAGCGGCAGCGAAGGATCCCAAAACGCCGTGGCGGGGTTGCTTTCGCGGGCCACGGTTTGCGAGTGCAGCTTATCGATCACATCGCTGAAAAACTCCCAGCGTATGCCGAGATGCAGAGTCAACGTGGGGAGAGCCTTCCAGTCGTCCTGGAAGTAGGCAGCAACGTCTGGTTCGGTAAAAGGGACGGTCAGATCGCCGTTCGCCAGATAGGCATAGCTTGACACGCCTGACACGCCCGTTTCCGCTTCCAGCTGCGCGTCCGGCGCTCCCAACAGGTTGCTGAGTGTTCCGTAGTTGGGCTGGCCGTTGTAGTAGAAGATGCCCGTGTCAGGTGAGTTCTGGTAATCGAATTCGCCGCCAAAGAGGAGCGTCTGGTGGCCATGAGTCCAGGTGGCGTTGTTCTGCACTTGGGTGACCTTCACCGTGCCGCCTTGCGGGAAGTCGGCATCTCCACCGAAATTCGATTCATCGAGTCCTCCATTGAAGTTCACTTCCGCAGGGCACACGCCGAAATTCGTGACCACGCAATTGGGAAATGGGCCACCCTGGAAGTCGACTTTGGAATCCTGGTAGCTATAGCGCAACTGGTCGACGAAGTTGGCAGTGAAACTATGAGTCCAATCGGCTCCGATGTCGTAAGTCTCGGACGGTTCGTTGTACCAGTCGCCGGCGCCAATCCCGTCTGCGCCCGGCAGCCCTAAGGCAAGCTGTTTCTGGTAAAGGAATCGTAAGAAGAAGCGATCCTTTTCGGTGGGCTGCCAGTCGAGTCGAGCAAGTTGCTCCTGGTCGTTGGTGGGACTGGTAATGGACCGTGTAACGCCGGCTACTTGAATGTTGGCGCTGGCGCCATTGGCGTCGGTAACACTTTCCAGGCAAGCACCACCGCCCGTATAGGTGTCTCCGGCGGGGCAAAACGCAGCTGGAACTGGAATGGGCTCCGGATTGCCGGCCGCGATGGAATATGGGCCGAACCCCGCGATCGCGGCTGCGCCTGGGTCGCTGGCAAATGTCGATTGAATGGCGCCGAGGCCGGCGGCGCCGGGAACGGGAGTAAGAAAGGGGAAAGATTCGGAGGGCGCCACACCGGTCCGCACCCTGTCCCAATAGGTACTGAAAAAGAAGAAGAGCTTATTCCTAAAAACCGGACCGCCAATTGTTCCTCCGGGGCGATTCTCAACGTAGCGCGGAAGTACCGGGGTTGCAATCAGGAGCGGGTTCTTTTCGCCGTTGCTCAGCGAACTCAGGAACTGGCTCTGATAAAGATCGAAGCCACTGCCATGGAATGAGTTGGTTCCGGACTTTGTGATGTAGTTCTCTACCGCGCCGGCGTTGCGGCCATACTGGGCGCCATATTGGTTGGTAATGACCTGGAGTTGCTCAATCGCATCCTGGTTGCCAAAGAAAACCAGCGTTCCGCCGACTGAATTGTCGTTGTTCGACTGGCCGTCGATTTCGTAGTTGTTGTAGCGCGAGCTCTGGCCGTTCACCGAATAGTCGTCGCCATTGGAGTTGGAAAAGCTGTCATCGCCAACACCGGTCACACCTGGAATGAGCTCCACGATGGTATCGAATCCATTGTTCAGAGGCAGATTCTGCACGGTATTGGTATCGAAAATCGTCGTCACCTGCGAATCGGTTGTCTCAAGCAAGGCGGCGGCGGAGCCGTTGACCTCGACCTCTTGTGCCTGGCCGGCCGCCACATGGAGCTTTACTTCGACCAGATTCGTGGTTGCTCCGGCCACAACCTGAACGTTATCGACGTCCTCATTGGCGAATCCGCCCGCAGTGATGAGTGCACGATAGGTTCCGATCGGAACGGTAAAAAACTTGAAGGAGCCATCGCCGCCTGACTTCACGTCGAGCTTGACGCCAGTCGCCAGATCAGTGATTTGAATCTGTGCGCCGGGAACAACGGCCCCGGAGGGGTCGGTAACCGTTCCAGTGATGGTGCCCGTGGTGATGCCCTGGCCCATAGCGGATGCGGCAAGAATGACCACTCCCAAGCCCAAAACCATCCTGTTCACAATTTTCACGGTTGCCTGCTCCTTAGATTGCTGAATTGCGCCCACAATTGTGCCGAAATGCGGCCTTCGAGCGCCGACAAATGAAGCTCCATCCGATTGCGAAGTGAAGAGCCCTCGCTTCCCTGCTTGTGCCGGGCCGATTCTTGCGTTTTCATGTTGACCACTTATGGGGAACCTGGAGAGCTTTCACTTCGACAGTGCAATGACGTCACTGGCCAAACGCTTTTTGTCTTTGCACGCATGGTGCCTATCGCTCAATTCGCGGGGACAATGTGATGAGCGGTCAGAATTCAGGGATCAATAGAGGGCAATAAGCTCCCGCAACGTTTAAAGCAGACGACTGAAGGTCGCAACTTTTAAAATTGACGTATCCGCAGCAGCGCACGCCTACTGCATTCTGGAATCGGTGACGAATGGCGAACCAGGCGTGACAAAACGCGCGAAACGCTGGTAAATTGCGCTGAATCAATCCGAATTGCAGGCTTGCCAATGGATTTGGATATGGAAGCTCATAGGTGACGAGGATTCAGGCGAACGTCAGGGAGCTCGTTACGAATTGCCGGACCTTCTGAATCAAAAACTGCATCAGTTTCGGCAAGAATTGAAGAAACAGAATACGTGCGAAGACGCGATATTCTGAACGACCAACGATCCTGTAATGCCGAGAGCGGTGATCGAATAGCAAATTCTTCATTTAGAAGGCGCATCGGGCATACTTCTGGTGTGCATGGAATCGTTCGGTTCATTGCCTTCGCGGCGGCATTTGGCGCAGTCAGCGCCTTTAGCCAAACGGGCGCTCCTGCGTGGCAAAGCGCGGTTGACCGCGCGGCCCGCGAGGCTCCCGAAGCGAGAATCGTCGTGCTGGATCTCGCCAGCGGACGCTTGCTGGCCGCGCACCGGTTGGATGATGCGGCGCGAACGCTGGCCGCGCCGGGATCGACATTGAAGCCGCTGGTTCTATATGGGCTCGTGAGCGCAGGCCGGTGGAACCCTGCGAGCCGCGTCGCATGCAACCGGCAACTCGTCGTAGCCGGCCATCGGCTGGCGTGCGCGCATCCGCTCGCTCCGCCCTTCGATGCCCGCGAGGCGTTGACGTGGTCGTGCAACACCTACTTTGCCGCGGTGGCACGCACGCTGCATCCGGGCGCGTTGGGGCAGCTACTGCGGCCGACTGGCTTGCTCGGCTCGACGGGTCTTGCCCACGATGAAGCAGTGGCCGAGTTTCGCGAACCGGATTCCGGCGATGCGGAGCAGTTGACGCTGCTGGGAGTGAAGGGCGTTCGCGTGACCCCACTGGAGCTGGCCACAGCGTATCGCTGGCTGGCGATGGAGTTGGCCGCGCACCCAAATTCCGATGCGGCACAAGTTGTTCGCGAAGGGCTTGAGGATTCGGCCAGCTTCGGCATGGCCGGACAGGCGAGCTTGGGTGGCATCGTGATGATGGGCAAAACGGGCACGGCAGAGGGCATCCAGTCGAGCCGAACGCACGGGTGGTTTGTCGGGCTTGCTCCCGCCAAAAAGCCAAAGGTCGCGATTGCAGTGTATTTGCCAGCAGGCCGCGGCGCGGACGCGGCGCATGTCGCAGGAGAGATTTTGGCCAACGCACCTTTGGAGCGCCCTTGACCCGAGCGGCCGCAAATCGACAGTGGATGAGGCGATCGCTCCTTAGCCTGTTGGCCGTCGCCGCCGTTGCGTGGACCGGTATGCAACAAGCGCCACAAGCTGCCGTGAGCGCTGCTGCAGCACCACGAGAAGATCGGGCCGACGCGCGCGGGACGCTTCGCGTTGGAATGTGGACTCTGTGGCACGATCGCGAAGTGGTGCTGACGCCTACCGAGCCTAATCACAAAATCACCTTGCGAGGTTGCTCCGAATGCGCCACGCGCACATTCGCGAAAAAGTCCATCGTTCGCGCGGATCGAAACGCATTGACGCTGACGGCGGCGGGCAAAACGGGCAAAGCGCCGCGCATCTTGCTGGCGGAGCCGGTGACGCTTACGGCGCACGGCGAAACCGTGACACTCCATGATCTTGTCGCGATCACAGCGCGAAAGGGTGCGCTGGTCATCGTGGTGA
Organism: Occallatibacter sp.; assembly: GCA_049518955.1. Taxonomy (GTDB): domain Bacteria; phylum Acidobacteriota; class Terriglobia; order Terriglobales; family Acidobacteriaceae; genus Telmatobacter. The sequence goes on along the minus strand of JBEKRG010000078.1, from coordinate 6,164 downwards.
CGCTGCCTGTCGAAAGCTATGTCGAGCGGGTGGTAGCGAGCGAAAGCGGCGCAGCGGATAGCGCCGATTCAATGAAGGCGCTGGCGATTGTTGTGCGCAGCTTTGCGTTGCATGAGGCGCATGGCCATACGGATTACGACCTGTGCGACTCGACCCACTGCCAGCTTTTGCATTGGAACAGCAATGGCGGCCGTGCGGCGGCAGCGCACGCGGCTACGCTGTCAACTGCGGGCGAGACATTGTGGTTCCACGGTCAGCGGGCGCTCGCCTACTTTGGAAAGGATTGTGGTGGACGGACGGCTTCACCAACGGAGATTTGGCCTCATGCCAGGGCGGTTTCCTATCTGCCGTCGCAACCGGACCGATTTTGCACGGGGGATGGCGGCCGGGAATGGGCGTCTGAGATTACCCGTGCTGAGCTTTCGGCCGCGCTGGCCGCGCATGGGCTCGCGAAGCCGGGATGGCAGAACATCAGCGTCGCGCGTCGCGGCGAGTCTGGCCGTGCAGTGATCATTAAGATCGATGGCGCTGAGATCGGCGCCGACGAATTTCGGCTGGCCGTAGGCGAGTCACTAGGATGGAACCGAATTCCAAGCACATGGTTCGAGGTGAGCCGACAGGGCGATGGATACGCATTTCACGGGCGCGGATGGGGCCATGGCGTCGGGCTTTGCCAGAAGGGCGCCGCGGCGATGGCACGACAGGGTCGATCGATGCAAGAAATTCTGGAGCAATATTTTCCGGGGACGCAGGTAGCCGACGAAGCGACCGGGCGCGAATGGAGCAAGTTTGCCGGCGACGGATTTGTTCTCGAGTCGCTCGAAGCAAACGACGCGGCGTACCTGGCCGATTTGAATCGCGCGCGCGCGGAAGCGATTGAGCGATCGGAATTGCATGCGACGAAACCGTTCACGGTGCGCGCTTTCTCGAGCACGCCGGCTTTCCGCGAGGCTACGCTCGCGCCCGGATGGGTGGCAGCATTCACTGAAGGGGATTGGATTGGAACGCAGCCTCTGAGGACGCTGGCTGGCCGGCGACTTTTGGCGGACACAATGCGTCACGAGTCTCTGCATGCGCTTGTCGAGCAACAGGCTGGAACGCGCGCGCCACTCTGGCTGCGCGAAGGGCTGGTTGAGGTTTGGAGCAAGCCGAGCGGCAACGCAAATTCGAGCAACCAAGAATTACCCGCGCCTGAGCTGACTGTTAATGCGACCGATGCCTCATTGGCACATGCGACAACCGAAGCGGAATCGGAGGCCGCGCATCGTGCTGCCGAGTGGTACGCCGCGCAACTACTCGCACACTATGGGCGAACGCAAGTACTCGAATGGCTCAAATCAGATGTTCCCGCCGGAGTCGTCGCCGGCCTCGGGCGGAAGTAGCTTGACGGAATCCTCATTGAGCGGGGTCGGGCCGACTGAGGCAGGAACGAGGGAGTCTTCATCTAGCTGCAGTTTGTTGGGCACGGTTCGGCACAACAGCACTACGCACCATGCAAGAAGAAGAACCCAGCAAACCACCGCCAACAAATACGATCCCGCGAGCTTGAGCATGACAGACCAAACCTGATGCGTTACGGTCCCATGCGGCTCGCCGGTGAAGAAATGGCTGGGCCACTCGACGGCTACGAGAGCCGCAACGATAACCGCCAGCCACCAGCGCCAATTCAACAGGAGACGAATGATCTTTCGCCACGGCAGACGCCAACCCCATTGAGCAGAGGCCATTGCCCAGGGAATCACCTTGGCCGGCAACGCGATCCATCGAAAAACCCATACTAGAAACGTGAGCCAGCTTTGAATATGGTCGTAGGTAAAGAGTGTGGCGCGCAAGTGAGCTGAGGCGCGCGAATTCAGATAGCCGGCCCATTCGGGAATCTGGTCGCGGCACCAATCTAAAAGCGCCCACGCGGCCCATGCGATCACGGCCCAGACCAAGAGAGTGATTACGCCCAGCCACAAAGGTACGCGCCGCTGCTCATCATGGAAGAGCCTGCGCACGGTTCCCGCCTCAAGGAGCAAAGCTATGGCAAGCAGCACGAGTGGCATAAACAAGGTGAGCCCCACTTGCCACGCATAACTATCGGGCAGGCGCGTCCACGCAACGCCCGCGAGAATCAGGAGGAGCGTGGCCCAAAACTGAGCTGCGACCCACGCGAGGCTCGAGCGGAGGCGGTGAAACAGATCGTTCAATGGGTTGGCGGCGGCAACATCACTCACGGCTGCACCTCCAGCGTTGCGGGATCGGTGGTGGTCTGGATGTTTGATTGGTACATCGGTCCGGCCTGTGCAGGACTGATTTGGAAAAGGCCGGAATTATCGGCCTGAATCAGGTAAACGTAGACGCTGCGCCGCCCGAAATCTGTGTTGAAGAATGCGGCGCGGTCGTCGCGGAACTCCTCGCGCGTAAACAATTCTGCCCACCAATCGGGCTTATTGTTCAGCGTGTACAGCCCCGGATTTGCCAGGAACTCCGTGCCGGCGGGGATGGGGTCCTGCGCCTGCAGGTATTTCCAGTTTGTTCCGTTGAGCGCCAGCTTGACGGCAACGATGTCACCAATATGGACTGGGCCTTTGAGCGGAACAAGGTCGTAGGTGATGGGATCGGTTGGCTTGTCCTGTTTCTTTTGCAGCAAGTAATAGTCGCGCGTGATGTTGAGCGCGAGCTGGCCCTGCTGGAAAGATTTGCGATCAGCGGAGTACCAACTGTTGGCGGCGGACCAGTACGTGATGCCATTGCCGCTTTTGCTGATTGTGACTTTTCCGCCACTGGCAGCCTGAGCCGCGGGAAGTTTGATCTGCCATGGCGCAGCGAAGACATCGTCGGAACCGAAGTGGTGCTTACCGACGCTTGTGCCGTTCACGAGAACCTCGACGTCGGAGGTGTTCGCGAGTTCGCCGCTGAGGGCGAGGTAATCGGTGAGGCCCTGGATCACCATGGACGTCTGCTTTGTGGAGAACCAGTAGTCGCCATCGCGATTTTCAGCGAGCCAGCGCGCAGCCTTGGGCATCAGGCCACTCGAACGATCCTGCTGGATGAGAAGCTTGAGCGCGAAAGAGGTTGTCTCCGGCGAAGTGTCATCCGAGAATTCCATCATGCCGTCGTACGTGCCCTGCCAGTAGGCATCGACATCGGTCGCGTGGGCCTTCTTTTCGAGAAGGACCGCAGCCTGGTGTGCGCGCGCATCGCCCGCCGCATCGAGTGCCAGCCCCGTGAGTGCGAGCCCCTCGTCACTGAGTTTGTCCTGGCTGCTCCATGCTCGATCGAGCGCGTCTTTTGGCGCGCCACCCGTTGTGGCCAAAGCGTAAACCGTGTAGGCGCGCAAGTCTGGAATCATGTCAGGATGAGCGGCCAGCGTCGAGGTCAACCAGTTGCGCGCGTTGTTGAGCCGGTCGTCGTCGACGGTATAGCCGGCCTGTTTCGCCTGTCCCAAACCGCTCACAACGTATGCGGTCATGAAGACGAGGCTGGGATCGTCCTGCCACCAGCCCCAACCACCATCGTCGTGCTGATAACTGTAGAGCCGCTCCAGCCCCGCACTGACTTCGTCGTTGAGTGTCTTTCGATCAATCGGCGACTTGATATGAAGCTTGTCAACAGCCTGCGCCACGATCAGGTCGGGCAGGAAGCTCGACATCGTTTGCTCCGTGCAGCCCCATGGATAGCTGGTGAGGTAGTCGAGCGCATCGAAAACGGTTCCCGCGACGGATGGGGAAACGGTGACAGTAAGCGCGCGAGAGCCCGGATCCGACGTGGCCGGATAGCTGAACACCCACTGATTTTGCCCCGTGCCCGAATAGACCACACCCGCGCCGGTTGCATTCTGCTTAACGCCGAACGCTAGAACCGGCAGCGTCATCTGGAGCGCGTCCGATTCTTCATTGGTGAGCGCTTTGGCAGTAAGAGTCGCGTTGCCGATCACTCGCGCCTTCACTCGCCAATCCACATAGTTTTCGGCATTAGCGGAGATGGTGATCTTCAGCCTCTGGCCGCTGAGCACGTCCACTCCGCTGACATCGAGAGCGAAGGTCACGTCTTTGGCGGTCGCAAGGTAGTTGTGCGCGATAACGCGAATCACCGTCTCGTCGCCCTGCCTGAAGAATCGCGGCGCGGCCAAACGCACGATCAGGTTTTTGCGCACCAGCACACGCGTGACCACGCCGCCCGCCTTTCCGTCGTCGGTCATGGCTCGGATGGTTGCGCGCCACGTGGTGAGTGCATCCGGGAAGTTGAAAGTGACGTGCGCGTGGCCGTCGGCGCCGGTCTCCACGCTGGGGTTCCAGTACGCCGTATCGGGAAAGGCCTTGCGTATCTTTGGAACCACCAGATCGGAGCCCGGTTTTACCTGAGCCATGCGCGGATGGTAAAGTCCGTTGGCCAAGTCGACCAGCAGCGGGTTCTTGGTGCCCGCCTGACCGGAGAAGAAGAAATCGAAGGATGTCTGTGGATCGAGGTAGACATATCGCGCCGGATAGAACGACCCGACGATATCGGGTGTCGTATCGGGCCGCACCGAATAGAGCGCCTCATCGACGACACCGAAGCTCAGGTCAGTCTGGACCGGTTTGCCCGCAGAATCGACTGCAAATACGTCGAAGCTGGCCGCCTCCTCCGGCTCGTATTGGCTCTTGTTGGGCGTCGCCGTGATGGTGAGCGTGCGCTCGACGAGCGGAACCTTGAGGCTCTTCTGCGCCGTCATCAACTGATCGTCGTGAACGACAACAGCAGTGACGACGAGGTTAGGCTGAGCCTTCTGCGTAATGGGAATATCGAATGGAGCGCTGGCGCCAGTTAAATGGATGAGTTGGCGTGACTGCACGCTGTCGCCCTCGGTCGTTACCACGGCCCACGATTCGGGCAGGCCCGTTACGAGAAGCAGGTGCGCTGTGTCTCCCACGCTATAGGATTTCTTGTCGGCGACAATCTGCGCCTGGGCGTTAGTCTGATACCACGAGCCTGAGCCGTTCCATACCCAAACGTAGGTGGAATCTTCGACGGTTCGGCTTTCCGGCGTCTGGGCGGTGGCTTTCACTTCGAAGTCGCCGCTGCCGCTAAGGGCCAGATCGACCGAGGTCGTTCCGTTGGAGCCGGTGACCGCATCTTTGCTACCGGCATCAGTGTCGGTGCGCTCGTGAGTGACCGAATCCCACTTCTCAAGTGCCGCCGCGATGTGGACCTTAGTCTGCACCGGTTTGCCGTCATAGTCCTGCGCCGTTACTTTGACTCGCGTGGGCTGACCGGCCTGTACGACATAGTTTGTGGGCTCCACGCTCAGTCGAAAAGACCCGTAGGTGGCCAGCACCGTGGAGTGTCCGGCGACTTCACGATTCGCAGCGTCCGTTACGCGCGCCTCGATGCGATAGTCCTGGTCGGTGTGCTTGGGGTCGGTTCGAGTGGGCAGCGTGACCGTCAACTGACCATTTGCGTCGAGGATGCCCTGGTGCTCCTGTTGTTCGGTCTGGCCGTAGGTGTCGTCGGCGTCGTCGGAATTGTCCGAGTCATTTGAATCGGCGTCTGCGTTATCGCCGTTATCGTCGCCCTCGTCTTGATCCCACCAATAATGAGTCGATGTGTGCACGGCGTAAGTGACCTTGGCGCCAGCAACGGGCTCGCCGAAGAAGTAGCGCGCGTTAATCGTAGCTTGAATCGAATTGCCTTGCAGCACGCGTGGCACGGCTGGCTTCACAGTCACCTGGTATTCGGGCTTCTTGTAGTCCTCGACGTAGAAGTTGCCGGCACCGCCAATGCTTTGCTCGGCAAACTCGACATAGTAGTAACCCAGCGCCGCATCAGATCCGAGGTTGCAGTCAACCGCGACCGTTCCATGCGGCGAAAGGTTCAGTTGCTTTCGGAGGACCTCCTTGTTATCAGGGCCGCGCACGGTGAGCGTGACCGTTTGCGGTCCGGGAAGCACAAGGGTGTCGTTCTGTTCCTGGCGCAGGATGCCCTTGATGTGTACGGCATCGCCGGGCCGGTAGACGGGCCTGTCGGTGTAGAGATAGGAACGCTCCGATTGCGCTCCGTTGATCTGAAAGTTGTAGCCCCAGGGTGTGACCATCGCAGCGTCAGATCCGTTGCGCGCCAGAATCCATACATTCTCCGGCTCCGCTCCCTGCGCTCCGCCCCGAATCGTCATCGTGAGCGAGGCCATGCCATCGCTGCCG
>JBEKRG010000077.1:0-22363 GCA_049518955.1 Occallatibacter sp. | reverse complement strand
GCCATCTCCAGCTCGCGCACCACGATGCGCAGGACAGACTCTAACACTTCCTCTTCGCGGATGGTGGAGTGCACCTGGCGCGAGGCTTCAAGCAGAGCCTGGAGCCGGAACACCTGCTGCTGCAATTCGATCGTTTCGCCGTCCGAGGCAAGCTGAGTGTCCAGTGCCATCGCGACCCCCGTGGAATCCAAATGTAGCATGGCAGGTCTATGCCAGTGGCCAAAAGTGGCTTAACATTGTGGCCATAAAATCCCAGAGCTTCTGGAGGTAGTTATGACTGCCCAAACACGCGCCGTGGCGCGCGCAATCCTGCTCGGACTGCTCAGCTGGCTTATTCCGTTCGTTATCTCATTCGCTGCATTTCCGTTGAAAAAGTCCAATGCTCCGCTTTTCAGCACGCTGATGTACCTGATCGTTCTGGTCACCGCGGGCTTACTGCTGGTCTGGTACTTTCGCAAGCGTGTTGTGCGGGAAGGCGAGGCCGCACTGGTGGGAGCGGTCTGGCTTGCCATCAATCTGGTCTGCGATTACCCGATGTTCGCGTTCGGGCCGATGAAGATGACGCCGCTGGCCTACTATTCGGAGATCGGACTGGTGTATTTGACGTTCCCAATTTTCGCAGTGATGGCGGCGCGAGTGGCCAGCCGTCGACCGTAACGAACCCGGTGCGAGATCGCGCTGCCTGAACTGGCTTGCAGCCGGTTCTGGAGTACTATCTTGTAGGTTTCCCGAATATTCCCCGGAAGTTCTTGCAGGAGGTCTCCAAGTGCAATCGCACCGACTCAGGCTTAAAACCTTGTTCGATCACGCAAACGCAGGCCTCAGTTCCACTGTTCCGGCGCTGATCTTCGGTCTCGCTGTCTTTCTATTCGCCGCGCACGCGATTTCTCAGACTCGATTGACTCGCGATGTTGACGCTCCGCCACACAGTGTAGCCGCAGAACAGGCCGTGCCCGCGACCTCTTTCAACGTTGGGACATCGCTTTCTGCGCCAGTTCCCACAGTGGAAGAGGCAGATCTGGCTGCCCCGCTGCCGATTCCGTTCTCAGCGCTGGCGGCAACTGAGGCCGGGAGCCAGAGTTCGTCTGAAAGCTCGTCGCAGAGTGTGCCTGCGCCTTCGACACATGCAGCGACCAAAACCAAGCCGCCGCACCATGGGCTGGGCGTAGCGCTGGCGATCGTCGGGACCGCGGCACTCGTCAGCGGGGTAGCCCTCTTTGCGACCGAGCAATCCATTGGGCTCTGTGGCCCCTCAAGCCACGGCTGCAGTGAGGCCAAGGACGCGGGGCTGGTCTTGATGCCTGTGGGTGCGGGCGTCGCGATTACGGGATTTTATCTCCAGTTCCACCGCTGAGGCGGGAATCGGACTGACCAGGCGCGCCGAGCGGTGCGCCGCGCGGTTCTGGCCGGGATTTGTGTGCTCGCTCGGCTCCAGTTTGCCGCAGGCTGGCCGTCTGAGCGGCGGCGAAACCGTCCGGCGCGTGTGGTATTGTCGAATCAATCCCGCATTAGCGATTCACGGGGTTTTCCCTAAGTCCAAATATTAAGCTGCCTCGGTTTTGAACCGCGTGTCTTTGTCCCATGGCTTTTTGCTTTTCACTGTGGGCGCCGCGCGGGATACGAGCTTTCTATCTCACGCTTGAGGTGTATCCATTCGATGACCCCAATCGGCGAATCCGCTGACGCCAACCTGGTTCTGACGCTCGAAGAGATCACGAACCTGGCGGAACAGGAGGGCAAGCCGGCCGACACGCTGATGAACGTGGTGGCCCTGATTGCCACGCGATTCCGGACGGACGTCTGCTCGGCCTACCTGCTGGAGCCGGACCGATCGAACCTGGTGCTGGCCGCTACGCTGGGCCTTCACCCGCGATCAATCGGCACATTGCGCATGCCCTTGAGCGAAGGCCTGTCCGGGCTGGTTGCGGAGCGGTTGATTCCCGTGGCCGTGCCCGACGCGCGTGAGCATCCGCGCTACAAATACTTCAAAGAGTCGGGCGAAGAGGAGTACCACTCCTTCCTCGGCGTGCCTCTGATCGATCGCGGCGTGCTGCAAGGCGTGCTCGTTGTGCAAACCAAGGAGCCGCGGGTCTTTCATGAAAATGAAATCCGCATGCTGGCGGAGGCCGCTGCGCAGGTTGCGCCCGTAGTGAGCGAAGCGCGCACGCTCGACCGGTTTATTGCCCCGGCACAGGAAAAGCTTTGGGAATTGGCGCGCAACGTGTGGTGGTGTTGGGATAACGAATGCGTAAGCCTGTTTCGCGACCTGAATCCCACGCGCTGGCGGCAACTGAATCAAAATCCCATTGCGCTTTTGAACGAGATCCCGCTGGCGGAGATTGAGCGGCGAGCCACCGAGCACGTATTGCATAGCCGCATCAATTACACCTACCGGCGCCAGCAGGAATACCTGCGCGACGACCATACGTGGGGCGCGAGCCATGCAGGCGTGCTAAGAACGCGGCCCGTGGCGTATTTTTCTGCAGAGTTTGGACTGCATGAATCGCTGCCCATCTACTCCGGCGGCCTGGGCGTGCTGGCCGGCGACCACATCAAGAGCGCTTCCGACCTGGACATTCCGCTGATCGGAGTGGGGCTTTTCTACGGGCAAGGCTACTTTCTGCAACGGCTGGACAAGGAGGGGTGGCAGCGCGAGGAGTATCTCGAGACGGATGTGAATCAACTGCCGATGCAGCAGGCCATCGGCGTGAACGGCGAGCCGGTGGTGGTGGAGATCGCCACGCGAGGCAGCTCGATCCGCGCCAAGGTGTGGCGGGTGAAGGTGGGCCGCTGCGATCTGCTGCTGCTTGATTCGAATGTGGCCGGCAACGCGCCTGAAGATTTGGAAACTACGTCGCGCCTCTATGGCGGGGACGCGCGCACGCGCATTCGGCAGGAGCTGCTGCTGGGTGTGGGCGGCTATCGCGCGCTGAAAGCCATGGGCATCACGCCGGGCGTTCTGCACTTGAACGAAGGTCACAGCGGATTCGCCGTGTTTGAAGCCATTCGCAGCCGCATGGAAGAAGAGGGCTTGGATTTCTACTCGGCTGCCCGCCAGATTCCGCGCGAAGTGATCTTTACCACGCACACGCCGGTACCGGCGGGGCACGACCGCTTCAGTCCCGACCTGATTGAGGAGCACCTGGGGCCGCTGCGCGATCAACTGGGCATCTCGCACGAAAATCTGATGGGATTTGGCCGCGAGCATCCCACCGATTATCAGGAAACATTCTGCATGACAGTGCTGGGGCTGAAGCTGGCACGGCGCGTGAATGCGGTGAGCTCGCTCCACGGCGAAGTTTCACGTGCCATGTGGCGTGGCCTGTATCCCGATGGGCCGGAGGATGCGGTCCCGATCGGCCATGTGACCAACGGCGTGCACGTGCCCTCGTGGCTGGCGCCGCAAATGCGGCGGCTGTACGAACGGCATCTCGGAGTAGGCTGGCAGCGCCAGAGCGGAGCCGCGCATACCTGGGCGGCCATCGAGACCGTGGACGACGGAGAGTTGTGGGAGACGCATCTCAGCTTGAAGGGGCAACTCTTCAACTTTGTGCGACGCCGTGCACACGAACAGGCAGAGCGGCGCAGCGAGGCCGCCGAGGCATTGAAGCGGCTGGACAAAGTTCTCTCGCCCGACGCGTTGACGATCGGCTTCGCTCGCCGCTTTGCAACTTACAAGCGCGCCAATCTGCTGCTGAGGGATCTGGAGCGGCTGGCCGCGATGGTGAATGACGCCAAACGCCCCGTGCAGTTTGTCTTTGCCGGCAAGGCGCACCCGCACGACGAGCCGGGCAAGAAAGTGCTGCAACAGATTGCGCAGATGATGCGCCACGCGGACTTTGGCGACAAGTTCGTTTTTATTGAGGACTACGACATCAACGTGGGCCGGCATCTGGTGCAGGGAGTCGACGTGTGGCTGAACAATCCGCGAAGGCCGCTGGAGGCCTCAGGCACGAGCGGGATGAAAGTGGTGCTGAATGGCGGCCTGAATCTCTCCGTTTTGGATGGATGGTGGGCCGAGGCTTACGACGGGCTGAATGGCTTCGCGATTGGAAACGGAAGAACGCACTCCAATATGGATGTGCACGACAGCCGCGATGGCGAGGCGCTTTACCGCGTGCTTCTGGACGAGGTGATTCCGCTCTACTACAGCCGAGATCGCGACGGGTTGCCGCGGGGCTGGATCCAGCGCATGAAGCGGACGATCCGGACGCTGGGTTGGCGCTTCAATGCGGATCGAATGGTGATGGACTACACCCAAGGGTGTTACATTCCGGCGGCGGGCGGGACGTCGAGCGACGTGCGAACGCTGGCGTAGAGGCGCACGCCACGAGCATTCTGCCGCGATGTGAATCGAAACTAGCGGGCGGGATCGAAGAACTCCGGGCCGACGTCGCCCTTGCCCTCGAGGAACCCAAGACGGGCGCTAACCGGCTCCATCTCCTGCAACTCCATCTCTTTGAGCGATTCGGAGTACGGCGCGCGCAGCGCCCCGCGCTCAGTGATGATGGCGGCGATGTATTTGGCCGGAGTGACATCGAAGGCTGGATTGCAGATGCCTACGCCGTTTGGCGTGAGTTGCGTACCGGCGTGGTGCGTGACTTCGCGGGCAGGGCGTTCTTCGATGGGGATTGCGTCGCCGGTCGCGGTGGCGAGATCGATCGTGGACCACGGCGCGGCAACATAGAACGGAATGCCGTGCTCGCGCGCCAGGATGGCGACGTTGTACGTGCCGATTTTGTTCGCCGTGTCGCCGTTGGCAGCGATGCGGTCCGCGCCTACGACTACGGCTTGAATTTTTCCCTGCCGCATGAGGCTGGCGGCCATGTTGTCGCAGATCACTGTCGTTGGAATACCGTCGGCCATCAGCTCCCACGCCGTCAGCCGCGCACCCTGTAGAAACGGACGCGTCTCATCGGCATAAACATGAATGCGCTTGCCACGTTCCACTGCCGCGCGGATCACGCCCAATGCGGTTCCGTACCCGCATGTAGCGAGAGCGCCGGCGTTGCAGTGCGTCAGAACGCCGCCTTCATCGGGCAGCAGCTCTGCGCCGAATGCGCCCATCGCCTTGCAGGCGGCAATGTCTTCGTCGTACATGGCATTCGCCTCGGCCAGGATTTTCCCTTTGATTTGGGCGAGGGGCGTGCCGGACGCGAGCAGCTTCGCAAACAGCGCCTTCATGCGGTCGATGGCCCAGAAGAGATTCACCGCCGTGGGGCGAGTGCCGGCGAGACGTGCGCAAATCTTCTCAAATTCCGGTGCGAACTCTGCAGCCGTGCGGGCCTTGGTGTTTTTCGCACCCAGGGCAACGCCGTAGGCAGCCGAAACGCCGATGGCCGGAGCTCCGCGCACAACCATGGTGACGATCACGTCGGCCACCTGTTCGTAGGTTGTGGCGAGCACGTAGCGCTCTTCAAGCGGAAGCTTGGTCTGATCGATGAAGCGGACGCCCTCTGGGGTCCAGGTGAGGGTGGGAATCATGCTCCTTCAGTGTAAATGGGCATTGCATGGCACTGCGTGCGGCAGCCCTTTGGCATTGCATGTAGCAGCCTTTCGGACTGGCAGTTCATGCCGAAGAAGTTGTAAACCTTTTCATTTTCCACTGGACGGGCGCGGCCGCGCTGCGTAGAGTGTTTTCGATACCAATCCAGCCGTTTTGTTGCATCCGGCGAAGGAAGACTCTCGATGGCTACAAGCTCGAATCCGGCGGCTGCGAAAGCCGCACCCAGCTATACCGGACCGTTCATCACAGTTGCAATTCTGTTTGGAATCTTTGGCTTCCTTACCAGCCTGAACAATGTGCTGGTAAAGAAGCTTGAAGACATCTTTCAGTTGAGCCACGGGCCGGCAATGCTGGCTACGGCGGCGTGGTTTTTTGCCTATCTGGTCTTCTCAGTTCCCGCAGCCAAAGTGATTGAGGCCGTGGGCTACAAGCGCACCATGGTGATTTCTCTGTTTGTGATGGCTGGCGGAGCCGCATTGTTTTTGCCCGCAGCCAACCTGGTTAGCTTTCCCATGACGCTCTTCGCCATTTTCGTCCTGGCTTCGGGCGTGTGCGGCCTTCAGACCTCGGCCAATCCATACGTTTCGATCCTGGGTCCCGAGCACAGCGCGCCGTCGCGGCTCACCCTGGCGCAGGCAGTCAACTCCATCGGCTCGCTGGCTGCTCCATGGGTCGCGGGCGTCTTCATTCTCAGCGATCCGAGCAAGATGCTAACTTCTGCAGCTACCGCGCACATGCTGCACGGTCCCTACATCGCGATTGCCATTGCGCTGCTGTTGCTGGGCGTCACGGTAACGATGCTGCATCTGCCGCCCGTCACGATGACAAGCGATTCCAGTCCCGCTGCGGACGGCCTGGCAGTTGAACGCAGCATCTGGAGCCATTCGCACACGGTGCTCGGCATGGTGGGCATCTTTTTCTATGTCGGGCTGGAGATCGCGCTGGCCTCGATCACGATTCAATTCTGTCTCGCGCAGGGCATGACGAAGGTCGAGACCGCCAGCCTGATGGTCAGCCTGTTTTATCTGGGCATGATGATCGGCCGCCTGCTCGGCAGCGCCATTATGGTCTGGATCAAGGCGGACAAATTGCTTATCCTTCTGGGCCTCTGCGGCGTGGCGCTGCTGGGCGCCGCGATGGTGACGCATGGAACGGTGGCCATCGCGTGCTTGGTGTTGACGGGACTAGCCAACTCCATCATGTATCCGACAATCTTCGCGCTGGGCGTCGCAGAGCTGGGGCCGCTCACAAGCAAAGGCTCGGGCGTGCTGACCATCGGGAACGTGGGCGGCGCGGTGATTCCGCCATTGTTTGGCATGCTGGCCGACAAGACGAGCATCCAGTATGCCTTCATCATTCCGATCGTCGGATATCTCTACGTGGCCTACTACGGAATGTGGGGACACAAGCCCTCGCGCAAGGAAGCTGCATAGGCGCATTTCCAATCGATTTGCTCGAGCCCTTCGGCATGCGCCGGAGGGCTTGATTTTTGGGTCGTGATCAAGCGTTCAGAGATGAGCGGATCACGAGGTGAAGAGTGCTTCTTCGCGAGGAGCGCCGCGGACACTTTGCCTCAAAGCGAGACAAAGAAGTGGACAGGCGCGGGACAGTGACTGGTGCGTGTTGCGACAGTGTTTGTCTGTCCGCGCGACACCTTGAATCGTGGCGAAACAATCGTGGCCAAAAGAAATTTGGAAAGGATGACTAAAGTTATTCTGGGAGAGACCGATGAAGGGGGTGGATGCGAACAGGCCCATCCGGAAGTGACGGCGGCTTTGGCAGGATCAATGAGGCGCCAGCGGATTTGATTGAGGGCAGCAGGGCATCCGAGAAGGAGCTGATACCATGGCCCTCGGTGTTTTGAACAATCCGTCGGCAATCTACGCTGAGAACAATCTCAACAACACGAATGCCAGCTTGCAGACGGTGCTGGAACAGTTGTCGTCGGGGTCGCGCATCAATTCCGGAGCGGATGACGCCGCCGGGCTCTCGCCGGTCAACGGGCTGGAAGCGAATTCGGTTGCACTCACGCAGTCCGGGACCAACGCCACGGAGGGCGTGGGACTGCTTCAGGTGGCCGACGGCGCTTTGTCGCAGGTGACGAGGCTGCTCGACCGTGCCGTAACGCTGGCGACCGAAGCCTCGAACGGTACGCTGAATCCAACGCAAAGGGAGGGCGAACCAGGAATACCAATCCATCCTGGCTGAGATCAACAACATTGGATCGACGACCACGTACAACCAGGAGCAGGTGTTTGACGGGAATATTGTGGCTATTTATACGGGGGACTCGTCGGCGGAAGGTTCTTCGATCGACGATCTGAATATCCGTTCGCTCTCGGAATCAAGCGTGGGCGATACCGGCGGCGCAATGGCATACAGCAATGGATCGAATAACGTCTTCATCGATCTTTCGAATGCCGGCACACTGGCGACGGCCAACGATTCTCTTGTCAATACGACGTCGGAGATCGATGTGAACTACCTGGTGCAGGGAGCGAACGGCACCGTGGTGACGCCCACAACCGTCGGTGTTGGCGTTGGCGAGCCTTCAGCAGATGACACGGTCCAGGGACTGATCAACGCCATCAACAGCTCGGGCCTCGGCTTGACGGCTAGTTTCGCGACGGGAAAGGCGGCAGGAGACTCCGCCGCAGGTGTCGATACGGGCATCGAAATCACGGGCGAGGGCGCAGGCGTGGGAAATGGCACGACTCCGGGCCTGGTGGGCACAATCACGGCAACCGCTACCACGGATGCACTCTCCGGCACGCTTACGATCAAGGGTTCCGACGGCAGCACGAGCGTGATTAATCTAGCCACGGGAAACGGCGGGGGGAGCTACGACCAAGCGACCTTGCTGATCGCTATCAACAATGGCGGCTACGGGATCACCGCGACGCAGTCCGGGACCAGTTTAGTGTTTACTTCGTCTGATTCTTCGGTAACTGTCAACGGTGCAAACGTTGCGACCACAACGGGCGGTGACGCCGCATTATTCACAGCGTCGACTGGGTACTATACGGTCGGGATGACCGACTCAACGGTAGCGTCCAATTTTGACATTGCCGACGCTCACACCGTTCAAACGAACGCGCTGCCTGCGGGCTTTGCCGGAAGCAACGGTGGGTCGGGCGGAGTGGCGACGATGAGCTACACGGACGGCGCAGGTGAGGCTCTGAACCTGACCGATCTGACCAACCAAGCGGATGCCGAAAAGGCACTGAACATGCTCAATGTGGCGATTAGCGATGTAGCCGCGCAGGATGGCCACATCGGCGCTCAGATCAATACTCTAGATTCGCTCAGCCAAGTCATGAGCACTCAGCAGGAGAATGTGGTTTCGGCGCAAAACGCGATCCAGGCCACTGACTATGCTGCGGCGACTTCGAATATGTCGAAGTACGAGATTCTGAGCCAGACCGGCATCGCGGCATTGGCGCAGGCTAATCAAGTGCAGCAGGAAGTGACCAAGCTGTTGCAGTGAAGCAGGGACTGAGGGACGTAGGGACTAGGGACTAAGAAAACAACCCCGGCGATCTTCGGCAATTCAGGTTTTAGCAAGACTGCATTATCTTCAAGACAACCCAGGGACAGGGCGGCGGCAGGGCGAGAGCTTTGCCGCCCATTCTTTTTTGGGCACGGACTCGTTCCGTCACCGCCAATCGCTCGATTTGAGATATTCGTCGATTGCCTTCGCTGCTTTGCGGCCGGCGCCCATGGCGAGAATCACGGTGGCTCCGCCAGTGACAATGTCGCCGCCGGCAAAGACGCCGCGCTTCGAGGTGCGCATGGTTTCGGGGTCCGCAACAATATAGTTGCGTTTGTTGGTCGCGAGATCGGGTGTGGTGCTTTGGATCAGCGGATTCGCGGTCGTCCCCACGCCGATGATGGCGACGTGGGCCGGTAATACGAATTCCGATCCGGCAATTGCGACGGGACGACGGCGGCCGTCAGCATCCGGCTCGCCTAATTCCATGCGCACGCAGCGCGCGCCGGTAAGCCACCCTTTTTTGTCGCCGAGAAACTCGACAGGATTGGTGAGCATGCGGAATTCGATTCCCTCTTCGCGAGCATGCTTTACTTCCTCAGCACGCGCAGGCATTTCAGCTTCCGACCGCCGATAGACCAGCGTGGCCGTCTTCGCGCCCAATCGACGCGCGGTGCGCACCGCGTCCATGGCGGTATTGCCGCCGCCGACAACGATCACCTCGCGATTGCTGCAGTCGTAGATCGGCTGATCGAATTCGGGAAATTTGTAGGCGCGCATCAGGTTTGTGCGCGTGAGGAATTCATTGGCCGAGTAGACGCCATTCAGGTGCTCGCCGGGCACGCCCAGAAAAACGGGCAAACCCGCGCCAGTGGCCACGAAGACCGCGTCGTATCCTTCCACGCGCATCAGCTCGTCGAGCGTGACGCTCTTGCCAACGACGACATTGGTCTCGAATTCCACGCTCATGCGGCGCAAATTGTCGACCTCCTCTTTCACGATTGCCTTGGGAAGACGGAACTCGGGAATGCCGTAGACCAGAACGCCACCGAGCTCGTGCAGCGCCTCAAAGACACACACGCGATGGCCCATTTGAATCAAGTCGCCCGCGGCCGAAAGCCCCGCCGGGCCACTGCCTACGACAGCAACGCTCTTGCCCGTGGGAGGAGCAATCGCCGGCAATCCGAGCTCGCCACTCTGCCGCTCAAAGTCGGCGATAAACCGTTCGAGGTTGCCGATGGCAACAGGCTCACCTTTCTTGCCCACGACGCAGCCGCCTTCGCACTGGCTCTCCTGCGGACAAACGCGACCCGTGATAGCGGGCAACGCGTTGTCTTCGCGCATCTTTTTGGCCGCCCCTAGAAAATCGCCGGTATAGATGAGCGCAACGATCTCTTTGATCTTGACGCCGACCGGGCAATCCAATTGGCAGCCGGGCTTGGCGCAGGCGATGCAACGCGTGGCCTCAGTGACGGCGCCAGCGGCAGCGAGACCAAGGTTCACTTCGTCGAAGTTATGCGCGCGGATTTCGGCGTCAAGCTCCGGCATGAGCACGCGCGGAATCTGCATGCGCTCCTTAAGGGGAATCGGGTTGGAATCAGGCATGATGATCCTCCCCTTGCGCCTCGAGCCTTGCGCGCAGTCGCGCTGCTTCCTTTTCCCTGGTGGCCAGCGCCGTGCGCACGCGGGCCAGCTCCTCCTGCCTGTGCAGCTCAAACACCTTCAGCGACTGGCACTCCTGACCGCGATACATCGCATTGCGCTGCGTTAACACTTCAAAATTCACCTGCGAGGCATCGAACTCCGGACCATCGACACAGGCAAACTTGCTCTGGTTACCGAGCAGCACGCGGCAGCCCCCGCACATTCCGGTGCCGTCAACCATGATGGAGTTGAGGCTGACCATGGTCTTGATGCCCAATGGCCTGGTAATTTCCGCCACGGCACGCATCATGGGCACGGGGCCAACAGCAAGGACGAAATCGAGCTTGCGGCCAGCGGCAATCAGTTCGTTGAGCTTCTTTGTGACGAGACCCTGTTCGCCGTAGCTGCCGTCGTCGGTGAGTATGTGAGCCTCGTGGCTTGCAGCACGGACTTCGTCTTCAAAGACCACCATCTCTTTGCTGCGCGCGCCTTCAATGAAGATGACGTGATTCCCGGCCTCGCGAAGCGCGTGGGCAGTGGGCAGTGCCATGGCCGTTCCCACGCTTCCAGCCACAATGACGGCAGTTCCGTAGTTCCTGATCTCGGAGGGCCGGCCCAAGGGGCCGACGAGATCGAGAATCGAGTCGCCCGCCTCAAGCGAATTGAGCAGCGCCGTGGTTTTGCCGACGGCCTGCACCACGATGGTGATGGTACCGGCGGCCGGATCGGCGCTCTTGATGGTGAGCGGAATGCGCTCGCCTTGATCGTGAAGCCGGAGAATGACAAACTGCCCGGGCCGCTGCTTGCGCGCGATGCGCGGCGCCTCGACGGTAAATTGCCGGATGTTGAGGCCGGCAGTGCGGGCTTGCACGATCCTGAACATGGCTGGTCTCGCTGTTCGCGTCGATCCTTATTGGCCTGTCACAAGGCGCATTCAGCCAGAGGCAGAGCCCATGCGACACGGACGCGTCGGCGCGCAGATTGCTCCGCGCTCCCTCGTTCAGCCTTGATTATTCAGGAATTGCGGGTTTTGGCTTGTGATGCGAGTCACGCGCCGGACGGGCTTTGGAAGGCGTTGCTGAGTGTGCGCCCGAGGTTCATCGACGGGACTTCAATCCACCGATAGGAAAACCATGACACGATGATGCTCAAGACAACGACGAGGCACAGAATCTCCCACAACGGAATCTTCCCGTACAGGAGGTGAACGCAATACAAGAGCACGACGAAGTCCCAGAGATACAGGCTGTACGAAACTTCACCCAGGAAATGAATCGGCGGCCAATGAAGAACACGCTTGCAGGATGGCGAGTTCATGCTGATGATCATCAGGCCGCCCGCACCAAGTGCTGTGATCCACTGCGAAATGTAGGCCAAGGAACGTTGGAAATCGAGGGCGCGGGCAGTAGCTCCAACAAATAGTTGACCCGCGAACAAAAAGAGCCATACGAAGGTTGCACCAATCAGAATCCTTGCGATTCGGCGGCGACAGCGAAACCACGCTCCGAGGCTGCTCCTCTCGCGTGCAAGAAGACTACCGAGGACAAAAGCCCCGCATAGTGGGGCGAATTGAACCCCGAACCGTCGAGGTGGTAGAGCAGCCTTTCGATCAGGATGGGGATCGTTGTAAGCCCGCCGGCAATCACCAGCGACCACCTGCTCTTCAATCGCAGAACAAGCCCGCATAGCAAGGGAAAGATGAGCGAGATGCGCATCTCATAGACCAGCGACCAAATGGGAGGGTCAAACTGGTCAGTGTTAGAGAGGCTCAAGAACAGCACGTGCTGGCCAACCAGGCCCCAGTTGACTGGCTCGGACCAGAACGGGTGAAACCAAATGCTCCTGGTGATGATGCCGTGGAGCCAGAATGCTCCGGCGACGGAGACCAGGAGCGCCGGAAGATAGGGCACGTAGATGCAGAAAACTCTGCGTATCAGAAATGTGGGATATGTTTGGGGTTTGCCATTGATCGCGGGAAGGGACAGGACAAAGCCGCTCAGCACAAAAAACAGGAGCATGGCATCGGTCCCGAAGGGATACTCGAGACCCAGAAAATACCTGATGATCACGGAAGCAGGCTGAGCGTCAGCCTGCCACAGATTTAGAACATGGAACAGAACAACCATCAACGCCGCCAAACCGCGCAGCGAGTCCAGCTCGACATACCGAACCTGCCTTACCGGGGCATCAATCGTGCTCATCATCGGTGGTTGTCGCTTTGCTGATGTGTGTGTTGGAAAGACACTCCCACCATGATACGAGTGCCGAACGGAATCCTGAGAAGCCTGCGACAGCGCATCAACCTTGTCGCGCCTTCCAAAGCAGATAAAGACCCCATGCCGCCAGCGTGCATTCGTCCCTGATTGTTCCGTCAAGCATCATGCGCTCGAATTCCGCGATGGAAACGGAATGGACAACGAGATCGTGCTCCTCGGGGTCGGGTTTCTTCTCGGTGGGAGTAAGGCCGGTGGCGAGAAATATGTGTTCGCGTTGACGCGCGAAGCCGTAGGCGATCCACATGGTGCCCAACTGGACCATCCGGTCCGCATTGAGGCCAAGCTCTTCCTGCAATTCGCCGCGCGCTAGCTCTTCGGGGTCTTCGATCGGCGTGTCCCAAGTGCCCTGGGGCAGCTCAAGTGCGCGTTCCTGAATGGTGTAGCGGAACTGTTCCACGAGCCAGATGCGCCCGTCCTCGATAGGCAGAATGATGGCCCCATCTTCTTTTTCGACGACGCCGTAGATGCCTTTTTGGCCGTTGGAGCGCAGGATCTCGTCCTCGCGCACGCGCATCCAGCGGTTGCGGTAGATCTCGTGGCTTGTGAGGGTGGTGATGGTGCGGCCTTCATTGAGCCCGGAGTACCGATCCTTCTCGAGCATTGAGCTTCCTCGTCGACACAAGACGTGTGCGGGTCAGTAGACCGCACGACAGCCGGCTGGAAGCCGGCGTTACACCCCGCTAGCAGTTGACCACGACGGCTGAGCAGCCGGGACGCTCCGGTCTCCATTGCACGAGGAAACTGGTCAGCGATGAGGACTCCATGCTCCGCATGGCTTCAAATTCGCCGTTTTTCTGGCTGTAGAGCAGCGCGCCGCGGTCGCTAAGGACGGCCAATGCGGGCACGCCTTTGTGGAGCGGGACCTGGTACTTTTCGGCGATGTCGAGATTGGCATCGAAGTGGCCGATATTGATATGGACGACGACAAAATTCTGTTCGATAAGAGGCCGGTTGCTATTGTCGTGCATATAGAGATCGAGCACCTGGCAGTCGCCGCACCAGTTGCCACCAAAATCAAGAAGCACGCGCCGGTGCGTGGCTGCGGCCGTTTTGAGCGCGGCGGCGAGGTCGGCTTTGGCCTGCGAGGGATCGGGATAGATGTCCCGACCGGCAGAGTTGGCTGTGCCGGAGGCGAGCGCCAGTAAACCAGCAAGGGCAAAGAGCTTGAGAGCCTTCATAGGGGAGACCTCCTCAGTTACTTCCAGTCTGCCACAACCGCCGGCAATGAGCATGTTGTGGCGCATTTGTGCGACAATAGACGCGTGGAGAAGCGCGCGGATTAAGCTGGTGCGCGTGGAGGAATATCGATGGGCGATCTACTTCAGCCTTGGCACATTATCGTGCTGGCCATCCTCGTGTTTGTGCTGTTCGGGGCCAAGAGGCTGCCGGAACTGGGTAAAGGGCTGGGCGAGGGATTGAAGGGTTTCCGGGAGGGTATTAAAGGAACGCCCGATCCGCAGCAGCCGGCACCGCCGGTTCAGCAGCAAACAACGCCGCCCCCGCCTCCGGCATCGAACGCGCCGGTTGAACCGAAGTAAAGAGGCCGAAGGTAACGCTGCCGGCGGCCTAAGGAATTCGGACTCGGGCGCGCCGTGTCCCGCTCAGCAATCAAGAAAACGAAAAAGCCTGTGCCGCGGCACAGGCTTTTGTCTTTCTTGAAGCAGAAGCTGCGAATGCGGGCTTACTTGTAGTCCTGCGCTGAAGGCCAGTAGCCCAGCGGGGCGATCACGGTGACGTTCGGCCGGTCGACGCGCACATCGATGTTGCGGTACTTGTCGTCGTAGATCGACTCGTGGCTCAGGTAACCAAGGGTGTACTGGTCGCGGGCCTGATCGGCGATTTTGGCGTAGCTGCGCTCGATGCCGTTTACGTTGCCCTCGGCGTAGTAATCGCCGCCCGTGGCCACGGTGTACCTGTAGAGGATGTTGTCATAGACGCCCGTAAGGGGGACGTGAATGCGGTCAAGCCATTCCACGCCCCAATGGGCCGAATCACCCACCAGCGTGGCGTAGACCGCAACGTGGTTGGTTTGGAGGTAACGCACCACTTCTTTCGACGTGGCTTTGCTGCCGTACTCCTTGCCGTCGGAGATGACGAAGATAATACGCCGGCGCTCCTTGGGACGCGTGGATAGCTCCTTGGCGGCAGCCAGGATTGCGTCGTTGAGCGTGTGAATCTCCTTTTGAACGGGGAGCTCTCCAATAGTCTGGGTCGATTTCCCCGGCTGCAGGTTGGGGTCGGGGCAATTCCCGTTGATGGAGATCGCACAGGCAGAGAACATCGAGCTTGGGTCGGGCACCATTGGATCCGTGCCGGCGGATTGCGCTAACGAGAGTACGGCCGGAAGCCGGGAGCTCTGGCCGCCGGTAAAGCCCGTCCACTCCTTGGCGCCGTTGGTGTAGGTAAAGACCGCGGCTTCGTCATACGGCGTCAACGCGCCCTCGATCGAACCCATCGAGCGATTCACCTGGTCCATGACATTTGAAGGCAGGGTCTGGTCAATGACGAATGCGACGGAGAGCGGCTCCGGATCCACGCTGAATACGCGCAATGGCTCGCGGGTGCTGTTCTCGTAGACAGTAAAGTCGCGCCAAGTCAGCCCCGATACCAGGTTGCCTTTCGAGTCCTTCACCGTGACCGGAACCTGGACGAAGTTAACTTGCACAACGAAATTCGCGACCGCGCCGGAGCCCTGCTCGGGGGGAGTGGCCTGCGGTTGAGGCTGCGGCTCGGCGGCAGGCTGCTGGCTGGGGGGCGTAGGCGGCTGGTCTGGAGCTGTTTGCGCGCCGGGGCCTGAGCCCGAATCTGGAGTTGTGGGAGCTTCTCCGGCACCGACTCCGGGAGTGATGCCATGGCCAACGCCCGGGAGTGGCGGAGGGGCTTGGGGCGTAGGCGCGTCGGGAACCGGGGCCGGTTGCTGCTGGGCCAGAATTCCTGAAGCCAGCACCAGTCCAATACTCAGAAGTCCCACCGGCGCAATGGCTTTCCAGCTCTTCACCGCGAATTCATCCTCCCAAAAGCGCTTCGTGCGCGCGCTGAAATTGCTGGCGCACACGCGTAATGCCACACCTGTCAGAGTATCAGACGCGGCAGACGTTCGCAGGTTGCCTGAAAGCGCGCGAACATGCGTTTGAAAAGGCGCGATATGCTCTCTAAGGGATTGAGTTTTCGTCTAACGGAGCATCATGCGGTCAGGGTGTGCCCGAAGGGTCGGAGTTGCCGCGTTGCTGGTCGGCTTGCCGGTGTTGCCGGCAATGGGATGGGCCCAGCTTGCGCCCTCGCCCGACGCGCCGCCGGTGAGCACTGCGCCCGCTCCTCCGCCGGATGAGACTCCAGCAGAAAGTCTGAAGGTGCAGGTGAACCTGGTCGACCTGTTCTTCACGGTCAAGGATAAGAGCGGAACCCTGATTCCGCATCTCACGCGCAATGAGTGCCAGGTGACCGAAGACAAAGTGCCGCAGACATTCAAGAGCTTTACGGCTGAAACCGACCAGCCGCTCACCCTGGGAATTCTGCTGGACACTTCGGGCAGCCAGCAACGAGTGCTGCCGCTGGAGCAGCAGGCAGCCAGCGAATTCTTCAGAGAGGTTTTGCGCCAGAAAGATGAGGCATATCTGGCGTCGTTCGACGTGAATGTCGACCTGCTGCAGGACTTTACGAACAGTCCCCACCTGCTATCGCGCGCCATGGACAAAGCGCAGATCAACATCGGCGGCGGATCTCTGGGACCTCCCGGCCTCGGCGGAGGCCCGGTCCCGATCAGCAATCCCAAGGGCACGGTGCTTTATGACGCCATTTACGAGTCTGCCACCCAAAAACTCAACCAGGAAACCGGACGCAAGGCGCTGATCATCCTGACGGATGGTGAGGATGAAGGCAGCGATCACAAGATCCGCGAAGCGATTGGCGCAGCGGAGAAGAACAACGTGATCATTTACGTGATCCTGATTGCCGACCGGGAAATGTACTGGAGCCAGGGCGAGGGCTACTACGGCTACTCCCCCGCAAAGCAGATTTCTGACGAGAGCGGCGGTCGAATCATCGACGTGGGCAACAACGGCGCCAAGCTGCAAGCCGCATTTGAGGAGATTGAAGCTGAACTGCGCACCCAGTACGTGGCCAGTTACACACCCAGCAATGCCAAAGAGGATGGAACGTTCCGCCACATTGGGCTGGAGTGCAAAGGCGACAACGGAGACAATTTAAAAGTGCAGGTACGCAAGGGCTACTACGCACCGGCGCCGGGGAGCTAGAGCGGTTCCACCGCATTGAGTTTCGCGGCCATTTGATCGGACGGCCCGGACCCGAATGGGGCTTTCAAAAGGAACTCGAGATGAACCTCGCCATCGTGGTTGCGGCAGTTGCTACGGCGCTCTTTAGCATCTCGCTCCCGGCACAACAGGCGGAAGAAACGACGCCGGCGGGTGACCCCGCAAAAGTGACCTATGCGCCGACTGCGGGTGGATTCGGCGATCTGGCGGACTCGCACGCCTATGAGATGAGCTGGGTGACGTGCGAACTCGACGGCAAGCTGGACTCAAAGACCGCCAAGGTGGGCGATCGTGTTGTGCTGAAGACGACAGACAAGGTGCAAACCTCCGACGGCACTGTGATTCCCCGGGGCTCGCGCCTTGTGGGCCACGTGACTGAAGTGCAGGCCTATAACGAGCAGCATGGACCCGCTCGCATTGCGATTGCGTTCGACCATGCGGAGCTGAAAAACGGGCAGAGTATTTCTGTTCACACCCTGATTCGTTCGGTAAACCTGAGCGCCAACGCCATGACCGTGCCCCAAACGTACGACGAGGGCGGAATGGGAATGCCGGTGCCCATTGGCACCATGGCCAGCGGTACAAGGTTGGGAGGACCGGGCACCGGCAGCACAGCACCCGGTTACGCAACCAGCCAGGTTGACCGGGTTTCCGATGCCGGCATTGCAGAGGGAAACAGAGAGGACGCCAACCGAGGCTCGAGTCAAGGCTCGAGCTCAGGCTCGACCGGAAGCACGGCGACGCAGCGAAGCGGCGGTTTGAGTTCGAATACCGATGCACACGGAGTTGCCGCGGCCCGCGCCCTGCCGCGTCCGACGGGGATTCCCGGTGTGAAGCTCGCCGGAAACAGCACCTCTTCGGGTGTCCTGCTGGCCTCACGGCAAAATATCCACATCGATAGCGAAGCGCAAATTGAACTGGGAGTTGTCGCGGACCGCTAGAGACAGTTCACAGTTCGTAGTTCTTCGTTCACAGTTCACAGTTTCCCGGGCTCTCGCTAAAGCCCTTCCGAACGATGCAGCCGCAAAAAAATGCCACGAGGACTGCGAACTAAGAACTACGAACTGTGAATGATTACCGGCCACTGTCCGATTCTCGGACAGCCGGTTACCGAAGTTGCGCGACTCCGTAATCTGGCGTAGACAGTGGCTCTTCGATAGTATCGGCAGCGTAAGGAAAAACTTGAGGCCGCCGCGGAAAAGAATATCAGCCTCAGACATTCTCGCTTCGAGGTGAGGTTCATGGCCATTCGGTTCGCTGTTCAGGAAGGCTTCGAAATCAGTCCGCGATTCCGTCAAACCCTCGAGGAGCGAATTGCCCGCCTGGAGCACGATGCGGCTCACGATGAAGCGCAACTGGACCGGCTGAACGACATCGACCACATTCGCCGCCAGATGCGCCTTGTGGCCGTTGAACGTGCCGAAGCGCTGCGCATGAGGATCTTCCTCGATCGAGCCAGAACACGGCCCTCGCGCCCGCTGATCGACCTCTAGAAAAACTCTTCGCAATCAATCTTCAGCGGCTGAATCCACAGGACCGCGTCTTTCCACAGGCGCGCAAATTTCCGTTTGATCGTAGACTCAGTCCACAACGGAGGTGTACACGGTTTGCCAACCCTTGATTATTCCGTCGTAGACGTCTTCACGACCGAGCCGCTCGCCGGCAATCCGCTGGCGGTGGTGATGAACACGTGCGGCCTGGCAACCGAGGGGATGCAGTCCATCGCGCGCGAATTCAACCTTTCCGAAACCACGTTCATCGAACGCAGAGAAGAGGCGATTGAGCGGACGGAGGGCGTACGCGTGCGGATCTTCACGGCGCAGGAAGAGCTCAATTTCGCCGGCCATCCGACGCTGGGCACGGCAAGCGTTCTGAAGATGCTCGCACCGCAGACGGTGCAGAACGACACGGTGACTCTCAAAGAAAATGTCGGACCTATCCCGGTGCGCTTCGATACCGGCGCTGAAGGCTCCCAGGCCGCCGACGGATCGGCTGGGCTCTTCGGCGAGATGACGCAGCACGATCCGGAGTTTGGCGCAGAACTCGATCGAACAGTTGTCGCCCGGCTGGCAGGCCTGGAACTGGGCGACCTTGATGCTGGTCTGCCGCCGCAAGTGGTTTCGACGGGAACGGCCTTTGCCATTGTGGCCCTCCGATCTCAGGAAGCCCTGGCGCGGCTCAAAGTAAATCAGGAAGAAGCGACGGCATGGCTGCGAGAGCGCGGCGCAAGGTGGTTCTATGTCGTTGCACCTTCTCTCGACCAAGACGAGCACGGCACGAAGTGCTGGCGGGCAAGGATGCAGTTTTATGGAGAGGAAGATCCGGCCACGGGTTCGGCGGCCGGCTGCGCCATCGCCCACCTCGTGGCTCGCGGCGCGGTTCGTTCGGGCACGCGTATTCATGTGCGCCAGGGCGTGGAGATGGGCAGGCCGAGCGATCTTTTTCTTTCCGCGCAAAAAGAAAACGCGAGGGTCCGCGATGTGCGCGTTGCAGGCAGCACAGTTCTTGTAGCAAAAGGACAGCTTTTCCTGCCGTGATGCACATGCTTTCAACAGATATTCATCTTCGCAAGTGACATTGTGTGTGTGTTGTAGCAGTTTTCCACTTGTTTCAATCGGATTTTCATTGGCATCTTCGCTTCGTTTTCCCTCTTTTCACGATTCTCCGGTACCCGTACTGTTTCGATTCGTAGCAGACAATTCCCTGGCGCGTTTCGTCTGGAATTTGTCAGACGCGCCACAATAGCTGTGCACTTTACCGCGAAGCAAGACTAAGCCACGGCGGGTCATGTGCCGGTCCCCAGTTGTGTGTGGAGTTGCGCCCATTTTTGGGGTGCAGACCTCTCGGCGGGAGAACCGGCCACGTCGATCCAAAGAATGTGAGCACGTCTTCCCCCCGCGTACCGGGCCTAACACTGGAACAACTTGAACCCGCACGCCGGGCGGTTAGCAAACTGTTGCCTTGAACGAGTCCTTGAATTTGCACTTAGGAGTAGTCCCCTCACCATGCGTCCAAAGAAAGTGATTCTCTGCGTAGACGACAACGAACAAGAGCTTTCCGTGCTCAAGTTCACGCTGGCAACGAATGGCTATCGCGTGCTCGCGGCTTCAAACGGCCAGGAGGCGATCGCCGTTTTTTCGACGGCGCCGCAAATCGACCTGGTTCTGGCCGACACTAACATGCCTCAGATGAGCGGAATCCAGCTCGCGGAACGGCTGAAGCGCATGCGGTCGCATGTGCCCATGCTGCTACTCGGCGACGCCCAGGCCGTGGGTGGAGAAATGCACGTGGCCGATGCGGTGATGGCCAGAAAGAACTGTACTTCGTTCGAACTGCTGGAGCGCGTGAAAGTGATGAGCGCGCGCAAGCGCGGGCCGCGCAAGGGTGCGCACCGCGTAGCCCAGGACGATGTCCTGGCCGCGGCGTCGTGAGAAAGACAGGGACCGGGGATTAGGATCGTGGTTCGGCCTGAACAAACGCCAGCGGTGCATGTTTCAATCCCCGATGAAACTGCAAAGCTGGCGGCCCGGATCTTTACCCCCTTCGGCGATCTCAAGTTCCAGAGGTTCAACGAGCGGGTAGCCATGTCTACCCGTTCTACTCCCCGCGCCGAATTCCCCAGTCCTTGGCCCTGTTCCCTCCCTTGCCCGCTTCCCACTTGACGACGATGCTCGGCTTTGCTCATACTCCCCATCTATGGCAGAAGGCCGCCGGCGATGTGTGCCTCCGGTGAAAGTAGGTTCGTATGGACCTTGTTCTTTTACGTCTTCTTTTTGTCTTATTGCTTGCTGCGGTTTGTTACTTCCTCCGCCCCTTCGGACTCGCGACGGGTTGGGAGGGCGCAATCGTAGGTGCGGTCGCGGCCTGCGCGGTCATCGTCTTCGAGATGCGCGTCAGAGCTCTCACGCTGCGGCGACTGATCGGCGCCGTTGTAGGCAGCGTGCTCGGCATCATCGGTGCGGCACTGTTTTGCCTTGTGCTGCGCTCGGCCCCGCTCTCCGGCTCCAACTCCGCTGTCCTGCAGATCTTCGTACTCTTCCTTATGACTTACGTGGGGCTCCTGGTGGGCGCCAGCAAGGGCGACCTGCTGAACCCCGCTGCGCTGGGCACTGTGTTCTCGGGCGACAAGCCGACACGCCGCAGCGCCAAGGTTCTTGATACCAGCGTCATTATCGACGGCCGCATCGCCGACATCGCCGAGGCCGGCTTTATCGATGGCACGCTGGTGGTGCCGGAGTTCGTCCTGCGCGAGTTGCAAATTGTGGCCGACTCCACCGACGGTTCAAAGCGGCAGCGCGGTCGCCGCGGCCTGGATATGCTGCAGCGCATGCAGTCCAACGCCAAAATTCAGACGCAGATTGTACCCGACGACTTCCCTTCCATTCGCGAAGTGGACCTGAAGCTTTTGGAACTGGCGAAGAAATGGGAAGCGAAGGTGGTGACCAACGACTTCAACCTGAATAAAGTGGCTCACCTGCACCACGTTGAAGTGTTGAACATTAACGATCTGGCCAATGCTCTGAAGCCTGTGGTGTTGCCCGGCGAGCGCATGAACGTGCTGATTCTGAAAGAAGGCAAAGAATACAACCAGGGCGTGGGCTACCTGGATGACGGCACCATGGTGGTGGTGGATCATGCCAGGAAGCTGATCGGGCGGTCTGTTGGGATCTCGGTTACCAGCGTGCTGCAGACCGCCAGCGGCAAAATGATCTTTGGCAAGATGGACGAGAACGGCAAGCCGATGGTGGAAGCATAATGAAAAGCAAAGTGCAGGTTTTCACCATCGTCGCAGAGAAACCGGCGGTTTGCACGTGCCCCAAGCGGGAGTGTCCGATGCACGGCGATTGCCAGCGGTGCAGGGATTATCATATGCACTCGAAACGCCAGCGGTCGCCCTATTGCGAACGCAAGCCGGGATGGTTCAAGCGGACGTTCGGCGCGCGGCCCGGACGATAATTCCCGTTGAAACCGGCAACTGTCCAGAACCAATTGCCTCGCCTTATGCCGGAAGCCGACGTTCCGTGAGGCGACGCTTCGTCTCGGGCCACTCCGACTCAAGAATGGAATAGCGCCATGAATTGCGCGCGATGAAGTCCGCGGCTATCCTGTGCGCGCGAAGCACGCCTTCGAACTTTCCCCCGATACGCTCGATGGCGGCCTGCGAGCGCTTATTGCG
>JBEKRG010000076.1:0-22613 GCA_049518955.1 Occallatibacter sp. | reverse complement strand
TCAGCTTTCCGGTGGCGAGCAGCAACGTGTGGCGCTGGCGCGTGCCTTTGTGGTTGAGCCGCCCATTGTGATGGCCGACGAGCCCACGGGCAATCTCGACTCCACGAACGGCCGCCTGGTACTCGATCTGCTGCTGGACAGGAATCGCAAAGCGAGAACGACATTGGTGCTTGTGACGCACGATCCTGAAGTTGCCAGCCGCGCGGACCGCAAAATCGTGCTCAAAGATGGTCTGATCGTCGAAGACACCCTGCCTGGTCCTGGTGAATCCATCGCTCAAGAACAAGCAAATAATCCAAGCGAGAAAACCAATGGCTAAGCGCGCTTTGAGCTGGAAACGCGCCGCAGCCATCGGCTGGCGCGATCTGAAGTCGGCCCCCGGCAAATTTGGATTTGTCGTGTTGTCGGTTGCCATTGGAGTGGCTGCGCTGGTTGGCGTGCGCGGGCTAAGCGACAGCTTTCGAATGACGCTCAATTCCGAGGCGCGCTCACTGCTGGCAGGCGATCTAAGCGCGCGAATGTTTCGCGCGCCCACACCCGATGAGCTCAGCAAGATCGCGGCGATCGAGGCACGGAGTGGCGGCACAATCCGATCCACGTGGGTCACCGAGACGGTATCGATGGCGTCGGTGTCGACGAATCCTGTGCCTTTGCTCGTCTCGCTCAAAGCTGTGGATCCTGCTGAATATCCTTTCTACGGAACGGCGGAGCTGGATCCGGCGATGCCGCTGCGGCAAGCTTTGCAGGGCGACTCGGTGGTTGTGGCGGATGAGTTTCTTGTTCGCCTCAACGCTCGCGTGGGTGACACATTGCGCCTAGGAGGAAGAGACTTCCGCATCACTGCGGTCCTGAAGCAGGAGCCTGATCGCATCACTGCAGGCATGGGCCTGGGGCCGCGGGTCATGATTTCGGAAGCGGCTCTGGCTGAGACCGGATTGCTTGCGCCGGGTAGCCGCGCGAGCCGGCGTTTGCTGGTGAAGCTCCCTGATAAGCCGCCGAAGGGCGTCACAGTGGACGCGGAGACTGCCGCGATTCGCACGCAACTCGAAGCTGCGCTGCCCGATGCGCAAGTAATGGACTATCGCGAAGGCAACCCGGCGCTTACGCGCGGCCTCGACAATGCGACTTCCATCCTGAGCCTCATTTGCCTTGTGGCGATGGTTCTGGGAGCGATTGGAGTTGCCATGGCCATGCATGCACATCTCGAACAGCGCATGGACATGCTGGCGATTCTGAAAGCGATCGGCGCGGATTCATCCGACCTGCTGCGGATCTTTCTTTTGCAGACGCTGGGCCTTGGTCTTGCCGGCGGGTTGCTCGGCGTGGCTGCTGGCGTGGCCGTGATGGCCGCGCTGCCCGCGGCCTTTGGCCAGTTGCTTCCTGTGCATGTGATTCTTCAGTTTCCGTGGCAGTCCGCACTGGCGGGACTGGGAACGGGCCTGCTCACAACTCTGCTCTTCTGCCTGCCGCCGTTGCTTGATGTGCGCGCCGTTCGGCCGGTGTTGGTGCTGCGCCGGATGGTTGAGCAGGGTCCGTCTGGTATTGCCGCCTGGTTTGCGCGATGGTGGACGCGCCGGTTGCAGATCGGCGTCGCGGTAGCAGTGATTGCCGGCTTGGCAGGCATCGCCTGGGCGCTTTCCGATTCGCCCAAGGTGGGCGCGTGGTTTGCATTCTTGTTTACCGTTACGCTGCTTGTGCTGCTCATCCTTGCGGCCGTCACGCTCATTGCGTTGCGCTTCCTGCTCAACCGCACACGTCTGCACTTGCCTTCGTTTTTGCGCCAGGGTCTTGCCAATCTCTACCGCCCCGGCAATCAATCCGCGGCAGTGCTGGCGGCGCTGGGCACGGGAGTCATGCTCATCCTCGCGGTGTACCTGATGCAGAAGGATTTGTTGCTCGATCTGCGCGAAACCGCGTCACCCAAGCTTCCCAATGTATTTCTCGTCGACGTGCGAAGCGCAGAGGTCGATGGCGTGAGAGCATTCTTCGCGCATCAAGCGGGCGTCAGCCAGCAACTGAGCCTGATGCCGGTGGTGATGGGCCGGTTTGTCTCCATCAACGGCCAGCAAGTGGATCAAATGAAAGGCCAGCACTATCCGGTTCGCATGCTGGAGAGCGCAGAACTGACCTGGGCCGATACGCCGCCCGAGGGCGACAAAGTAACTGCGGGAACCTGGTGGACGAACCGCAGCGCGGCGCAGATTGCAGTCGACGTAGGCGTCGCGCAACGCCTGCATGTCGGCGTAGGTTCTGCAGTGGAGCTTGAGACCGGCGGAACGACGCGTACGCTCAAAGTCGCGGCCATCTATCGCGCCGACGGGCAGCACCTGGGCGCGAGGGTGCCGTTCGTTCTGCCTTCAGGATTGATTTCCGATCAACCGGCCACGTGGTACGGCGGTGCGCACATCGATCCGAAACAGGTGCCCGCCATGGAGCGCGCGTTCTTTGCCGCCTATCCGACCATTACCATCATCAACGTCGCCGACGTGCTCGAACGCATCGAGAATGTCGTCGATCAAATCACCTTCGTGGTGCGCCTGCTTGCCGGGTTCTCCATTCTTGCCGGGCTCACAATTCTCGCCTCAAGCATCGCCAGTACGCGTTTCCGCCGCATGCAGGAAGCCGTTGTCCTCAAGACCCTGGGCGCCACGCGGATGCGCATCGTGCGCACCTTCAGTGTTGAGTTCAGCGTTCTGGGCTTGCTGGCGGGTGCAGTCGGCGTTGTCTTTGCCAACCTGCTCACGCGCGTGCTCCTGCATCGGCTCGATATAGGCTTTCAGATCGCATGGGGCGCAACAGCCACCGCGCTTGTGGGAACCGCTGCGCTCGCAACAGCCACCGGATGGATTGCAAGTTACCGCATTCTCGGGCTGCGGCCGCTCGAAGTGCTCCGCGAGGAATAGAGGAGCCCTGGACCGGAACTTCGGATAGGAAACGACGGCGAATCCGACGACGTTTTTCCGTTGGATTGTCCCGCAGAGCGAAATTGACCGCGCGCGGGAATGTCCGTACCATGAAGAGGTTGGCTTTGCGCGCCCTGCCAAGGGAGTCGGGCCAATCGGCTGCAAGATGCGCCGCCACTCGCGCTTGTTGCCCCCTCGTTCAATGGTAGGACAGCTGACTCTGGATCAGCATATCGGGGTTCGAATCCCTGGGGGGCAGCCAATAAAATCAATAAGTTATGGATCGTGCGACTCTTAGAATCATAGTTGTGTCCGCAATGTGTCCGTTTCGGTTATCCTGATCCCGCACACCTGGACAATTGGCATGATGTTGTGGCAGGTACTCGATGATGTAGAGCGCGAGATACTGGCCGGCTTCCCAGTACTAATTGGAATCGAAGATTATGTCACTTGCCGCTAACGGCATTTCGCTCCGAAAATGGACCAAAGGGAGTTTCACTCAACAATGCAGAGCATGGTTCTGTGGGCAATCGACAGCGATTTGGAGGGAGCGAAATTTGAGCGGCTTTGCGTCGATCTGCTCTATCGAAACGGCTACAAAGACATCGTTCCAATCGAACCCCAGGATGGCGGAAGAGACGCAGAAGAATTACCACGAAAGGGACGTGATCGGGACGGCTGCCCTTCTTTCTTTCAATTCAGTCTCGAAGCAGGCTGGAAAGCAAAAATCCGAAAGGACGCAATCAAGCTTCACAGTCGCGGAGCCCAATTCACCTATCTTGTCTTCGTCACGAGCCGGAAGGTCCGGGGTGTCGACATTGACCAGCTCCGAGCCGAATTCCGGTCGAAGTACGGCTGGACCCTTATCGTCTACTCGAGAGAGTGGCTTCGTCTGCAGTTGGAAGAAGCCAATCCGGACCTGAGTAAGAAATATCTAGGAATACGAATCGAAGCGAAGCCTAAAACACCGTCTTGGATAGTCGGTCCGAGATTACGAGCGAAGACATGGCTAGAACCAGCCCTCCGCGCTATGGAATCAGGCGCATTTGATCGAACTATCGATTTGCTACTGGGATTTTTAGACTCGCACCCGGAATCTGCGGTTGCTTGGCAGTTGTTAGCTTGGGCGGAGTATTGCCTTAAACGCTACGATGAGGCTCTTTCACACATTAACCGTGCTCTCAAGGTGCACGAAGAACCTCGCTTCGAGTTGGTTAGAGCTTGCATTCTTGCAGAAAAGGGCATCCGCGATCAGAGCAAGCCTGAACTTCGCCTAGCTGAAAGTCTCTTTCGTGCAGGACTCTCGAAGATCGGAGACGAGGGGGGGATGGCCCACTACAACCTGGGGAACGTCCTTAGTGCTCTGAGAGAGTTCCCAGATGCGATCCAGCAGTACAAGCTCGCACTAAAGCAGGAAAAGAACCGCCCTGAGATTTGGAAAAATCTGGGCAGCGCGTATCACGAATCTGGAGACCACGAGTCGGAGATTAAATGTCTCGACAGGGCCTTGGAGCTCGATCCTCTTCTACCGGAGGCGCTCGCTTCCAAGGCAGTCAGTTTCATCGTCGACCTGTCCAAGCCTCAGGAAGCGATTTCTCTTCTGGAAGCGGCCTATCGGTCTCGGTCCGCCATCGTCACTCGATGGCCAAAGTTCTGGTACTGGCTCGTTACAGGTTGCGTGCAAGCCAACAACTTTCCTCAAGCGTTCAAATGGGTTGAAGAAGGATTGAGCCATCAACCGGGGAGCCGATCTCTAGGTCTTCTTAAGTCGAACATCCTGACCAAGCTTCGGGACGTAGATTCGGTTTGGGCCTCAAAGGCTCATGCTTTCTGGACGGGCGAGTTGGCTGCCGAACCGATGAATTTTGAGGCGCGAAAGCAACTGGCGCTTGCCGAAAACGCGGCAGGAAATGCGGCCAAAGCCTGGAAACTCGTGGAGGAATGTTTGCCGCTGTTCGACTTTGAGGCCAGTATCTCGCTTCAGGACCTCGGACTGAACGTGGAACAGTGCCTCGATGCGGTCGAGTTTCTTCCAGAATACATCCGATTCCGAGCTTCATTCCCTCTCTCGAATATTTGGGAGCCGGGGAGCAGCAAGGATTTCAGTGAAGAGATGAACCTCGCCGCGCAAAACTACTTAGCCGCGTGCCTCGCAATTCCGTTTGGCATCGGCTATCGACAACTGAAAAAGGGTAGTAAAGACCTGATGGCATTTTTCGACGCCATCCGACAGCCGCTCATTTTGTCTTTCGTGACGTCTGTCCGCAAGTTCTCACCGTCGATCGATGCTGCGAGTGGTGCCGCCAAGAAGAAGGCTAAGCTGGTCACGTCGAGCGGATCGCTCTTGGCCAATGCTGCGCAATACGAGTTCACTCATCAGGCCTCATGGATACCCGGAGTTTTTCAGATCGGACAAGAACAGGTCACCACGGCTTTCGTCGCGTACGTGAGGATCAACGTTTCGATAGAAGTCCTGACAAAGTCCGTCATTGAACTAATGCGCGCGCATTTGCCCTTACAGGGGGGAAAGGCTACCAAGGCGACGCCTAGTCGACTTAAGAAACGAACGCCAAAAACGCCTAGAAGAGCAACGAAAAGATGAGAACCATAAACGCCGCAGTGTCCAGGATTCTTGGTTGATGCAGAATTGCTGATGCACTGATCCGGATCGAGAGCTGCCAAGGGCATTTAGGATTCCACGTTGCCGACAAGTGATCGACATTGCAGCTGGAAAGTGTCTGGGATGGGCTGCACTGGCCTGTGATTTTGCGATTTCTTGACAGACCGCTGGTATGTGAGCGCCCGCTCCGGGTGCCTATCCGTGCAATTGATTGCAGGGATACAATTTTCGTTGGAGTTACAACTTGGCAGCCGCGGCTATGAAAATCATAGCTTCCGCCGCGGCTTTCAATGGAACCGCGCATCGGCAGGCCATTGCCCCGTCTCTGACATCCATTGGAGCGGACGGCATCAGGCAGCAAGGATGATCCTGGAGAGGACTGTGCGCTCGGCTGGTTCCATATCTGAAAGAATGCTGATAGTAGTGGAGACTGAATATGCCGAAGATCGACCTTCGACTTCTTCCTCTTATCGAGACGTTGGTTGGCTCAGGAGCCGACTGGCTTGCGTTCGAAATCCTCGATGGAGTCCGGTCTGGAAGACCTGCGGAACATTCGGAGGAGGAAGTGAGAGAAGCGTACGAGGCGGTGCGTTCGTTCCGAAGAAATGAAACTCCGCCGCCGGAACTCAAGATCAGAGAAACTGCTGAGGAGCCTCTCGCCGGGGATGAGCAGATTGATTTCGCTGCCCGGTACGTGATTGATCGAATCTCTGAGGCGATCGCAATGGAAAACGCATCTCTGCAGCAACTCAATCGTATCGCCATCGCCTCTCAGTTGAACGCAAATTCAGAGGCGGAAGAAGCGAGCCCCGAACGCTCGACGAGTATCAACATCAGGTTAGAGGGTACCGATATCTTCTGGAATCAATACCAAGCCGAAGAGGCGATTAGTCGTCTGCCTGAACTGAAAAAGGTCCTGTTGGAATGGGGGCAATCAATACGTTCGAATGAGCAATGAAACATGATCAATAGAGTGCAGAATGCTTTAAATTCCATTCTTGGGGCTTTGCCTCTGCTCAACAATGCTACCGGTGCGGGAAGACTCTTCGAGTTATATGTCATGACCGGTGTCGCACTAGAGCTGCAAAATCGTGGCTTCGAAGTTTGGCTCCAGCGATCCGACGGAACGCGCATACTTCCAACAGACACCGACCGAACATTCATTCAGCGAAGCGGAGCGCCGACGAGTGTCCCTCCCGCATGGGAAGGGCCTGGCAACGCGAGCGTTATTGGCCTGAAGAAACCGAATGGCGACGGTTGGGAACTTTGGAACGGAATTCAGTTCCTTGGTCGCAGTGGCGCGTACCATGAGATCGATATAGCTTTGGTTCCTGCTGCCGTCGGAGATACATTACGAATGTTGGGAGGAGCGCCACTCGGCAGACCAAGAGTTGCCATCGAATGCAAAGACGTCGGACTGGCGGGCTCTGTCGATGAAATGCGCACTTTCGTCGCGCGGCTTTATGACCTTACACTGCTGTCTGGGCACCAGCGATATTTCCCATATTCACCGAAGGCAATGGCTATCTATCCCGGAACTCCGACGAGTAACAACTTTTATCACGCTCGCGTCACCTATTGGGAAGAGAACCGGCATAGTTTCAATGCAGTTGCAAGGCGCACCGGTTTCACAAAAGGAGCCATGGCGATGACTGCGTACTACGGAATCGAGGGGCATTCGACCATAACGGTCGGAAGTGCTGAATTCGGCGTGCTAATCCAAGCAGTGTGTCAATGGATTGAAGCCGAATGCCCCTAAGCTGAAGACTAGGACGGGAGTGCTTCAGAGTCCCGTCTTCAAAGTCGCTTTCTGTCGTCAGAACTCAGGTTGCAGACGGACGTGGTTCCACGCGATCCGGCCTCGTTCGCGAGAATTCGTGAATATGCGGGGTACAGACCCTGGTAGGCTGGGACGCGTAAGATTCAGATTCTCGTTTGTGTCAAAACTGTGTCAACATTTGAAAGAATGCCCATGTCGGACAGTTCGGGTCTATTGATGTTGGTACTTCCCGGTAGACATGCATGGGATTATCGATTCTCAGGCAGTCTCCGAGCGACCCGTAATTTCACTGAGGCGAGTACGCGCCGGATTGCGTTTGGACTCTGATCCACTCATGTCACATCCGAGACTCGTGACTACCCCTTCGCGCTCCGCCCTAATGTCCCGCATCAGAGGGGCCGATACCAAACCGGAGATTCTTGTCAGACAGACCCTGCATAGTCTGGGATTTCGGTTCCGAATTCATGTGCGTACCCTACCGGGTTGGCCAGATATTGTCTTACGCAGATACCGCCTGATCATCCAGGTGAAAGGCTGTTTTTGGCATAGCCATTCATGCCGGGACGGAAAGGTTCCGAATACAAACGTCGAGTATTGGATTCCAAAGCTTCTTCGAAACCAGAAGCGCGACCTGTCGAATGAGCGCAAGTTACGCCGCCTAGGCTGGTCGGTTCATTCACTTTGGGAGTGCCGCCTCTGCAGGTGCAGCCCTAGCAGTCTTAAAGAATTGCTATTGAAGATTATCGAACGTTGAAGTAGGCGGGCCATTCCCAGTCAGAGCCGCAATCGGCCCGTCGTAACGAGAACCGCTCTGTCGATCATCAGCGACATTTGCGCAACTTGATTCCTGGAGTTTCTCGCCGCGCCCTTCGTCGGGGTACCTAAATCAGGATTACCGGGACCCAGCGTTTGTGCGAGAATGATCTACAATCAGATCGCCAAGGCCGAACTCCCGCTGAGAGCGTCGCCGATCAATGAACTCTGAGGGGAATTGAACATCAAGCAAAGGCGTGAAGCGAAGTCGTCGCGTGTGACCACAAAATCGCCGTATCTCCATCACGACAGGCGACTTAGTGTCCTTGACCTTTTTTGCGGAGCGGGTGGTTTTTCAGAAGGATTCAGGTCTGTCGGCTGCCGAATCATGGCGGGCGTTGACCACTGGCGCCCAGCTGTTGAATCCTTCAATTTTAATTTTGGCGTCCAATGGAAACCAACCGATATTCTCCAGTACGAAAACAATCCCAAACTAATCGAAACACTACCCGACACAGACATCATCATTGGCAGCCCGCCTTGCGTGAGTTTTTCTTATTCAAACAAACTTGGGAATGCAGACAAGACAGAGGGGCTCCGATTGATCAAGGTTTTCCTGTCCATCGTTGCGGTGAAGAAGTTCAAGGTTGGCACGCGTCTCCTCGCTTGGTACATGGAGAACGTCTCAAACGCACTTAAGTCGCTTCCGCCCAGTTACACTTTTGCAAACCTCGGACTCTCGACCTGGGCGAAGGAGCGTGGCCTTCATCCGAACTCGACTGCAATAAGGGTGCGCCAAAATGCCACAATTCTGAACTCCGCGGATTTTGGCGTAGCACAAAATCGTAAACGCCTATTTCTTTGGGAATTCAACCTCGATTGTGCTCGACGCAGACGTTTTGAGGTCGGCGGAATCGCGCCACTTTCCAAGGGAAGTAAGGTCATTCCCGCCTCTTCAATACGACTTCTTCTCCCACCTCCCAATAGTGTTAAGTCGAAGCGCACCATCCTCGATCCTAACGACAAGAAAGTTCGCCTTCCTCTGGCACATATCACCGACCATTTCTATGAGACCGGAGCGTATGAAATCCATTGGCGCGAAAGTAAACACCTGAAGATCAGTCACCCCTACATGGGGCGCATGGCATTTCCAGAGGACGAGAGGAAACCAAGCAGGACCATCGTGGCATCTCCATTTCCACGTTCACGCGAGGCTCTTCTTTACAAGTCGGAATGGGGACGCAAGGGAGACGGAGAATACCGCGGACCAACAGTTAGAGAAGCTGCAACCCTCATGAGTTTCCCGATAACCTACCAGTTCATCGGTAGTGAGGGCGCTAAATGGCAACTCGTAGGCAATGCGGTCTGTCCCCGCGTGGCAAGATCCCTTGCTATTCAACTGCTGAAAACGCTTCACGTTCCCCTTCGCTGCAAGCGTCGGAAGAATCTTCCCCGAGCGATCGAATCCATATCGAACCTTAATACGTTTTCATCGAAGGTTTACGACAGCCCTCCGAAGAGAAAGCCCTCGGCCCGCTTCCGAAGTCATCCTTTAAAAGCTGGCAACATGACTGTTGCCTTGGCCAATTATGACCTAACCAAGCGCGGTGCCAATGTGGACGGGAGCTGGAGATGCTTCGTCACATATGGCATCTCTCAGGGCTACAGAGTGCAATCAATCAAACTGAGCCAGCTCGAACGAATCAAAATAGCTGTTGAGCGTCACACATCGAATGGGAGGGCATTTGTTGACCGTGTAACGAACGGCTTCTCCGAGAAGATTCCATCCGCGAAGGTCCTTCAGCAACTATACGAAGCCAATGAATTTTCGCGTGGAACGACTCTCAATCCTCAAGCACTTCTGGAAGAGACAAAGCAGCTGATCTATCAATTTACGGATCACGATACTTGCGCGGCGCTTTCCCCAGGACTATTTCTGCGCGATACCGTGCCTGTAAGCCAGCTTTATGCACTTTTTGCAGTTTGCCATATTATCACAATCGCAAGACGGAAGGCGGACGCACCCGATGAATGAATCGCTTCGAACTCAACGATTGGATGAGATCAAGAAAACAAACCCGCATTCATCAATGGAGGTTCCCTACAAAGACACTCGGAAGACGCTTCCAGTTCACGAAATACCGTTGAACTTCTTGATCTACAACAAGTACAACGGGCGCATTGCAAGTATGGTGAAATCTTTCGAGCGCCAGCATCGGCAACTCGATGCCTCGGATGACAAAGACAAAGCGATAATTGAGAAGTTTCTCTGGGAATCTAGCTCCAGCAGAAATAAACACACTCAAGAAGACTTAGAGCGCAATCAACAACTTCGCTATGGAATTGTTACCCGAGATGGGGTAATCATTGATGGTAACCGCCGAGCTTTCTTGCTCGGAAAAATAGCAGCTAAAAAGCAATCATTGCCAGGCCATTTCTTGGCTGTCATCCTTGATGACACTCTGAATGGAAATCCAAAAGAGATCATGCGCCTCGAAACTACCTACCAGATGGGTGAAGACGAGAAGCTTGGATACAACGCGATAGAGAAGTACCTTCGGTGCAAAGATCTTATTGACCAGGGATTCAAGATAAAGGAAATTGCTCAGATGATGTCCGAAGATGATGCCATCATCGAAAAGTGGCTGCGTACTATGAAGCTCATGGACTCTTATTTAGAATCTTTGAACTATACGGAGATTTATACGAGGCTGGATGACACGGAAGGTCCATTCGTGGACCTCGAATTATACCTGCAACGGTACAACAAGCACACTGACCTGGTGACCTGGGCTTACGAAGAGTCTGATGTCTCTGATCTCAAGGTGATCTTCTTTGACTTGATACGTGCCCGATTCTCTGGAGAAGGAAAGCAATACAGAGATGCCGGAAAGCCCAGCAAGAAGGATAGCTTCTTTTGTAATGAGACCGTATGGCGCGAGTTCTCAAAGTTTCACTTTGCCAGCATTGATCCTATCACTGCTAAAGAGCGAAGCGTAGACGCGATTCGGAAGGAAAACCCTGACGGGAACCTCGATGAGCTCCTAAAGCAACGGGACAAAGACTGGGAAGCTGAGGTTCTACCGAAGCTTAAGGAGAACTTTGGTCGCTCGAAGCGCCGACTAGACGACTATAACGCCAAGAGCGCACCCCTTGAGCTTCTCACTCGCGCCCTGGCGACACTGAGCGCCATAGATCCGACCGTCGAAGCGTTCTTGAGCGATCCGAAAGTTGAAGCTGTTGTCTCTGAAATCAATACATTGACATATGAATTTAGGAAGCTCTTTAAGCACAAAGGAAATTGAGCCGAATGCCCCCATTGAGTCTAGGACTAAGCCCGGAAGGGACAGACGTTATCCTGACCGGCGAAACAAAGGCCGTTTGGCAAAGCCGCAGAATATCTCTGTACCTTCGCGATTACTTAAAGGCAAATCTACATGAGGATGGAAGAATCATCATTCCTATTGAGGGACAACAGGTCGGTCCTTTAGTACGAAAGATTGAAGAATCTTTGCGCAAGGGAGGGTTTGAGCAGGGGATCACGTCGGAATTGTCGTTATCAATAGCGG
The DNA here is from genome assembly GCA_049518955.1 of Occallatibacter sp. Taxonomy (GTDB): domain Bacteria; phylum Acidobacteriota; class Terriglobia; order Terriglobales; family Acidobacteriaceae; genus Telmatobacter. Next base: position 10,988 of record JBEKRG010000076.1, on the reverse strand, counting down.
ACTTTCAGCGTGCGGAAGAACAGTTCAAAGAGTTCTCTCTGAGGGCCAAAGAGATTTGGGCCAATAACGTGCCCTTGCAAGAGTTTCAGCACTTCTCGGATGTCCTCGCACAATGCATTCCGGGGAGACGGCTCTACGATCTCCAACTACTCGCGGCGTACCATCTTGCGTTTGCGCAGAATGCAGCAAACTTTTCCGCTCCAGGGGCCGGCAAAACTTCCATAGTCTACGGCGCTTTTGCTTTCTTGAACAGCCTGCCAAGCGACCATCCGAAATACGTTAATAAGCTCTTCGTAATTGGGCCGCTCAGTTCCTTTGGGCCATGGGAATCCGAATTTCGTGAATGCTTCTTGCGCGATCCGAGAAGCAATCGCTTATCTGGGGGCGTACCACCGGACGCTCGGAAGCGCATTCTATATTCCGAGCTTGCCAAATATCGCGATGCAGAGTTGACACTCGCAAGCTATCAGTCTGTTCCGTATGATCTTGAGGATATTCAACACTTCCTTACGAGACCATGGAACAAAGTCATGGTGGTGCTTGACGAAGCGCACAAGATCAAAAACTCAACTGGAGGCATTTGGGCCGAGTCGGTCCTCCAATTGGCCAGGATGTGTTCGTCGCGTGTCGTCCTGACAGGGACGCCAGCCCCAAATGGATACGAGGACTTATTCAATCTATTCCGGTTCATTTGGCCAGATCGCAATGTTGTGCAATTTCATATTCAGCATCTGAAGGATATGAGTCACAATCCTTTCGATCCCCGCATTGAGACTTTGACTGATAATATTTCACCGTTCTTCATTCGAATTCGGAAGTCCGATCTCCATCTGCCAGAACCTGTCGAGAAGCCTCCTCTCATGATTCCGATGGGACCAAAGCAGGAGCATATATATCGATTCATAGAGGAGAAGTACATATCATATTTGGAAAGTAAGAGCAACGACTCGTGGGCCAAGGATACTCTCACAAAGGCAAGGCTTATTCGCCTGATGCAGGCGGCTACCAATCCGGGACTGTTACGCGCCCCCTTAGACTCTGCAATGCTCGGTGAAGGCGGAGAAGGGAGCTCCGCACTGTTCATTGACGACAGCGCAATCATTTCTGAAATCCGGGGATATGCAAATTCTGAGACGCCGACTAAGTTTACTTCTGCACTGAGCCTTGTGGACTCAATCCTAAGGAATGACTCGGGCAGCAAGGTGATCGTGTGGTGTGTGTTCGTCGCTAATCTGTTCGCGCTTCACGATCTTTTTGAAGCACACGGCATTGCATCAAAGATACTCTACGGCGGAACCCCTACCGAGACCGACGAAATGGAAGACGACATAGAGACAAGAGAGAAGATAGTGGAACAATTCCACAGGCCGGACTCGTCATTTCGCGTAATCATTGCCAATCCTTTCGCGGTCGGAGAGTCGATATCGCTCCACAAGGCTTGTCGAAATGCGATCTATCTTGAACGTAACTTCAATGCAGCGGCCTTTCTACAATCGAAGGATAGGATTCATCGGTACGGCCTTCCGGAGGACGCAATCGTGACCTACTACTATTTACAGTCGCAAGGCACAGTAGATAACGTAATCCACGACCGCCTTCTTGAAAAGGAGGCCAGCATGATGAGAGTCATGGAGAGTAGGGACATTCCTCTGATTAGCCTGAACATGGATTCAGATGAAGTTCAAGAGGACGCAGAAGATGTAAGGGCAATCATTCGCGACTATGTCAAGCGTACTGTCACAAACTCGACTTCTGGGCGATAAGAGACTGTATGAAACATTGTTCGGAGAGGTATTTGTCTCCGGGCAGGCAGTCCTAAAGGAGGATGTGCGGTCGTATTGTCTCGCGAGCGTTTACAGATCCGGATCACACCTTGATGGAGCCCTGGAACTACTACAGGGCATGGGAGCGTTGCACCCGGATGGCGCTGCGTTGAGGGCTGATGATGGAGTGCTGTCTGAGCTTGAAGAGCATGATGTAGGTTACGTTGTAGCCAGGCGCCTGATCTTGTATTTATCGTCTACAGGGGAGCTTGATTCGGTATTCCCTGCTGGCTCCCTAAGCTTCGGCAAGGCTAGTGGAGAAGTATATCTTCACCTCTCGCGCATTCCCGATGAAGGACTTCCCGCTGTTCGGCTAATGAGAGATCTTGAGGTAATCCACGATTCAGATGAGTCACCAGTACTGCTGAGGATTAGCGGTCTTCTCGTGCCGATCGTCAAGGCAACCGTATTGTCAAGCATCGGCCGGAAGAGAGCGACAAAGGCCATGACTCCGGAGCAGCTGGCACGTTTGCAACAAGCACAGGCCCAGCAAGGCGCACTTGCGGAGGAATTTGTCTTGGAGTTTGAGCGCCGTAGGTTGGATGGACACTCGTTTCTGAACCTTATTGTGCGAATATCCATGCAAAGTGTATCAGCGGGATATGACATAGAATCTTTCGACGAACTAGATTCTTTCGTTCCAGATCGTTTCATTGAAGTAAAGTCATTCTGCGGATCACAACACTTCTATTTGTCCGAAGGCGAGCTTGAGGCAGCTCGGACATTGGGAGATCGGTATCATATCTATCTAGTGGACATGAGTAAGTATTTGTTGTCGGAGTATGTTCCCAATATTATTAGGAATCCGGCCAGCGAATTGTTTCGTTCGGATTCTACTTGGTCACTTGTGCCGATCAGTTTTAGAGTGGATCGAATTGCAGAATAGAATCGTGAGAAAGAGTGGGCTGGACTCCTCGAGACGCATCAAAAAGGAGAGCTCGAAAGGAGGAGCACTAGAACGCTACTGATTGAACGAACTTGCGGGGAGATATTCGCGGACGAGGTCATAGCTTATAGCCAACTCCGTTCCAAGCCGCATATCGGTGTTGACAACGGGCTCGTTGTCGAGCGTGCCGAACACGAGACGTTGCTTGTCATCGGAGTTGACCACGAGAAGCCACATCCACTCACTTTCGTTCTTGGTCTCGTCTCTGAATTCGATCTTCACAGAATCGCCTTGCTTAAACCTGCCCATCAATTTTCCCCAATAGTGCTCCAGAGCCAAAGATAGTTTACCGCGTTTGTCCGAGTGCGTCATTCCTGGAGCGGCCCGTTCTCGGTACGGAACACATTCAGGCCGGCTCCAAAAGAGAAGAAAGGATCACAGAAGTTCGTGCAATTGATTGCACGACCGCTACTCTGTCTTGAGTTTATTGACAGGGTAAAACTTTCGCAAGAGCGTGGCAGCGGACGTTACAATATTCGTCGCGTGGAACGGCCTGGCATAAGCGTGGAATGGGCGGTCTATTTTCGCCAATATGAGTTGAACAATTCAAAAAAGGCTTGCCTGAGAGTATCCACTGAGTTCTTTCTTCCTGCATAACACAAGAATCTCTTTTGCACCATCACCGTCAGGAGCGAGAGCCTGGTCCCATTTGCCAGCCCGAACAAAACGGGACCAAAGCACTTCAAAGCCCGCTTGTTCACAGTGGTGATGGATTTGCTCTTGCGTGTACCGACGATCTCGAACGATCAATTCCTCGGGAAGCTTGTCAGGTCCCATGAACTGTTCTTTTCGGTAGACGAGTTTAGTGTCGTGATCGACGAGATAGAACTCCGGGTCGAAAACGTCGCCCGTCGTTTCCATCGTCCTGCTGGCCTTCAGCGTTAACAATTTGTCAGGCTCTGTCTCTATGGAGAACCAGTTCAGTGCTCTTCGTTGTGTAAGGTGGAAATTCATGACAGACAATAGAACAAAACCACCGGGCTTGATATGCTTTGCAAGATTCTTGATAATTGCCAGGTTTTCACGGTCCTCGGCATAGGAGCCGATCAAATCGTACAAGCAGATGCCAACATCAAAGTCACGGTCGATTTCTACTGTGCGGCAATCGTCAATTGCGAATTCCGCACCCAAGCCTCCCGCTCCCAATCGAGCAAGATCGATGAACTCAGCAACATAGTCTATGCCGAAGACCCGTATTCCCTTTCGGGCAAGCCCAATGGCATGTCGTCCTTGGCCACAGCCGAAATCGATGACTGAATTCCCAGGTTCTAGGCAACAGTGCCGGCAGATGAATTCCACTTCATCGTTCGTATGCTTTGCCCAGTCTTGTTTTCCCATCTCGAATGCCATTCGAGAATAAGCAAGCTTGGTGATGTCGTCAGACGCGGCGAGCATTTCCCGAATCTCATCCTTATTGAGAACGATCTGCTCCTGATCGTGAAATGTAAATGCAAACCACTCCCAGCCTTCAGAAAGCGTTCCTAACAGCCACGGCTTTTCGTCACTCACAACTGCCGAGACCATCTCCATGAGATGCGAATGATCCAAAAAGAAGCGCGTATTTGCACGAGACTCGATTCCGTTCACAACAACATTCGTTGTCTCGTTTATGTAAGGGGCCATTTTCTGTCCGATCTGCAAGAGTGACCTCGTGTCCCTTGCAATACGCCCCGGTTGAGCTCTTCGCCTAGTTGCTTTTTCAAGGGCTCGGATCGCATATGGGTTTGCACTGATCAGGCCCCAAGCAAAATGATTTGTAAACCGCCAGATGCTGAAGAGAAGCGTTTTCCCCACGTCCTGCCTTCTGTGGTCTTCGTGTACTACTAATTGTGTGACCCATGAGACGAGGCCGCCCCCTCGAAGACTCGTTTGAACCGCAACGGCATATCCCACAAGTGTCCCAAGCGCGGTAACCCATACGAGGAGCGAATCTGCCACCAACAATTGGCGAATTCTGTCCGCAGAAAGCCGCACTGGGTGCCCAGGTTTGGGTCCCAATTCCCCCCATGTACCGTAATGCTCGGAATAGAGGCTCGCCAGCTCCGACGCCATTTCTCGTGTTACGAGGCTGCCAGGCAGCCAATGATATTCATACATCGTGCAGTCCCCACATTACTATCCGATCACTAAGAGCGTTCGTATAGTCATCCCGTCAAAGTTTCACAACGTGGTGCCGGCTTTCTTGTAATGAATAAGAAGTGTCCCAGTTTTGTTTAGCGGCGTAACGGACTGAAATGCAAATCGCGCGAGAACGCCGTTATACTCAACGAGGGGTAGGCCCTTCCCAAACAGTATTGGTTCGATGGTTAAGTAAAGCTCGTCGATAAGCCCTAACTGAAAGAAGTAGCTGTAGGTCTGTGATCCGCCGAGGACGGCCACCTTTCTATGCGTTCCAAGCAGAGTTTCTAGCGACCCATTCGCAGGATTGAAGAAGATGGTGTTCTCCGGGCCGGCCTCGGCGTATTGAACCGACTTTGTGAAGACGATCGATGTGCGTTGTGCGAATAGTGTCGGGGTAATTTTGTAGGTATTATTCCCGACGACGACGGCATCGCATGCAGCGAGGTGGGAGTATAAAGATGCCTTATCTTCGGGACTCGTCCAATCCGTGACGTGTGCCGAGTCACGCCCAATTCTCCCGTCAATACTCGTAGCAGCGATGGCGCAAATGTGAGGCATCATTTGAAGTTCCTCCAGAATGGGGAATACAGATCGTTCTTCAGCGCAACAACAGACTTTCGATAAGTCTCCTTTGTGGTGAACGTGATGAATTTGGCATCGCGGAGGATCAGGATCGGCGTTCTCTCATCGCCTTCTCCCATTAGGAGAACCGCCATTGCCGAAAGGGCATCTACGATGTTCTTTTTCGTGTGCTTCAGCAATCGGCCAAAGATATCAGGTGTGCCACGGTAGTCATATGTCGGCTCCATACCAAAGAATCCGATCGAAATGCCAAGGGTTCCCTGACGCAGCGGGACGATATGACTATCCGTAACGATTACGGCGAACTTTTCAAGGTTGTAGCGTCGTTTCAAGAAGTTGCAAATCTCCTTTGCAAAAGGAGATGGCCTTTTAGGCCAAAGCACGTAGTATCCATTGGCATTACTTTCATCGATGCCAGCGTTTGCGATGAGAGTGTGACCTTTGATCGTGAGGTATAAATCTTTCCAAGATCGAAGATGACTAAGCGCGTACCGGTCTGCCTCCTTCTTAACAAGGCGGCTCTTGGCAACACCGGAGTCGATAGCTATGCAACGTCCCTGGTGAATTGCGATCACCTTTGAAGTGATGAAGAGGACATCTCCCTCGATTAGCCGTGGCAGGGATTCACTGAGCACTGAGTAGATATCATCTTTCGGTGGCAATACTGGCCTCGTCGTTACTGGAATGAATCGCATGAGAGTTTCCTCCGTCAGCTGCAAGTTTCCGAGATGTCGATAACGCGTGTCAATTACTGCATAGCCTTAAGTACTTCGAGATACATGCTTTCCACGATTCGTTGTTGAGCTTTCCCGCTCTTTACGTAATGGTCGAGCCCGGGGGCAGCGTTCACTTCGAGCACCCAGAACTCGTCAGGCGCATCGGCAATGTTCCCATTCACGACGAGATCGACACCGCAAAGGCGCAGCCCCATATCGTAGGTCAAACGAACCGCGAGGTCCTTGAAGCCCTTATGGAGGCTATCTGAAACGTCGACAGCGTCGCCGCCTGTTGACAGGTTTGCATTATCTAGGAGGTAGATGCGATTTCCCTTGAAAGGAATGGAGCGCATCGACAACTTTTGACGTGCCAGCGTGTCCCTAATTCGAGCGTCTTCTGAACGTATTATCGTGTCCCGGCCGGCTGCGGCAAACTCCTTTTGCTTCAGGACGAGCAATTGTCGAATCGTCGATATGCCGTCGCCCACAACATTAAGCGGTATCCTCTTGTAGGCGGAAATAATTCTCCGGTCAAGAACGACGATGCGATAGTCTCCTCCAAATGCAGGTCGTTGGATAAGCGCCACGCGATCGCGCTTAAATATCCTTCGCATATGACGAAATAGCTCGAGTTTTGTGTAGACTTTGGCAACATCAACACCTTGACTTCCGCTGTTTGGCTTAACGAAAACTGGAAATCCGAGACTCTTCGCGTAGTGATACGCGGCTTCGATGTCTCTTTTGGAATGGATTGCCTTGCAGAATTCTTTTGAAAAGAAGGCTCTGCCTGGGATAGTCGGATATCCCATTTGCCTCATGAAGAAATTTGCGTAGTCTTTGTCCTTAGCAATATCGGACGCACCAACAGGGTTTAGATCGACTGTAGAATATCGAAAATACCGTTTGCGGCCATTTTTGAAAATGATCTGTCCGACTATTCTCCACCGCGGCTCCATCACGATCGAAGCGCCAATTTGTGGCGCGATCTTCTGGAGGATTTGTCCAAGAATCAGCCCGTCCAGACGTCTCTTTTTCATAACGTGCCTTCATCCGCAGATTCGACCGTGCCCGCATTCCAAGGAGGAGGGAAAAAACCCACTTTGGAGCTCGCCACCGATTCAGAGATGCTCATCTCCACTTCAATGAAGAGTCTCGTGTCCTAGTGTCGACACTTATAGGTAGGTCGGTAGGCGCACTTCAATATTGTGCCCGTTGCCTCCCAACTGCGCAATTGAATTCTAGATTCATCCTGTCGGTCAAAGTGCCGAACCTGCAGCCCAAGTGTGCCCGAGGCTCATGTCGCTCCTGGGTTGCAGGTAACCTGTCCGGCACTTCATTTCCGGCGAAGTTGAATAGTGTCGATGAGCAGAATTGTGAAAAAATAGGGGCCAATTCTGGCTTCGAGGTCGGTAGACACCTCTAATTTACTGTGCGAGCGGGAGAGATACCGCCGACGCCCGCCACTGTCCAACTTTGTGACTCGAAAAACCAGTTCCGATCACGACTGCCTCGATGACGCACGGCTGACCGCGGTTGACCTTGACCCAGGCACCAATAGTTGCTGTTTCGCCCGCAGCAAGATTCAAAGTTGGGACACTAGAAGAAAACTTGTCAAAATTGATTTTGCGCAAGCCATTCGCTGTCCGAAAGCTAAATCGCTGAATGGGTAAAGTGACCTTTTGATCTCTTCCTGCCTGCCGAACTACCAGAGTTGCATCGTGGAGTTGGACACTGCTTATTTCGCCTTTAACTAATTCGACCGACGCCCCAATGTAATCCTCATCGGATAGGTCGGAATGTTGTCTCGTCAAAGACACCTTTACAGACATGTCAACAATCCAATAGCCCTGAATGATCTTCATTATGAAGTAAGTGGCTCCGGCGGCCCACGCGACAACTTGAGCATAGTTCTTCACGATTTCAGATATGTCATTCTGAGTCATAGTCTTGTCCTCTGCGCCACTCTACCTTAACGTCGGCTCTTCCATTTCATCCTACTCAAAGTGTAGCTGGGATTCTCGATTCATGTGCACATGCCAATTGAATCCATCGACAGGGTTGCGACTGTGTCGGACCTTTAGAAGGGCCGGAAGAAAGACTGTTTAGGGATGTTGCAGCCGATTGCGAAAGCGTCCGACTTCAAAAGATCGTCATCAATGCGCTGGCCGTTGCCTTCGATGCCTGGTGATCGCTGGTCATCACATAGCGCATGGTGGAGCCAATCGACTTGTGCCCAAGCTGCTGTTTCACCAGGGCGAGATTGACATTCGCGAAGACGAGATGACTGGCGAGTGAGTGCTTCAGGACGTGGGGATGTTGCTTTCCTGCCGGCAACCCGGCTTCACCGGCAATCGCCCGGAACAGCCTGAAGAATTGAGTGCGATCAAGCCGCCCGCCCTTCTGGCTTGTGAACAGGTAGTCGGAACCGTCATCCTTGCGTTCCCTCAGCCATTCCCGGAGTGCCCGGTGCTCATTCAAAAGTGGCTCCCCGCGATGCTCGGTCACGGCCTGCGTTGTGCGGAGTGAGCCCTTGAGCCGCTCAACAACGATGCTGCCGTTCTTCAGATCAAGATCATGAACCAGGAGGTTGCAGACTTCTGAGGCTCTCATTCCGTGCTTGTACGCCACCAGGATCATGGCCCACTCGCGGATTCCCTTGTCTTTTGCCACCCTGAGCACCGAGAGCACTTCAGCCGGTTCAAGGTGTGGCATCGACATCCCGGAATGTTTGCCAGTATTTTGAGGTGATTGCATTGTGTTTGCCCTTGAAATGCAACATTATGTTCAAATGCTGCGTTCTGGTTAGCTCGTGAAGTTGTTTGTTTTGCGATAGAGAGATTCGCTAAATGCAACAGAATGGGTAGTTTGTTGTATTTTGGAATCTCTTCTTCATGGATTTCCCTCGGCAGAATTTGGAAGGGCCGTTGCCGGAGACAGGACTTCGATCTCTAGCCCGTCATAGCAGTTGAACTCGGGCAACCATTGATCCGAAGGGTCCGCCCTCCCGTACTTTTCGAAGGCCTTGCATACCCCGTACATGTGAAACCACGCGCCCATGAACCGCTCATCCTGGCCCGCCGAGTGGAGGCCGTCACAGCACCATCCTGGTATTGGCTGCGGTTTTTTCCACTTCTCTCTGATTCTGTCGAGCATCTCCATGACTTCAGTGATCAGGACGGGCTCAATGCTGAGAGCCAAGGGGCTTTTTCCTCCAGCCATCATCCAGGCCGCCTGACACAGAAAATTGTTGTCACTGCTTAAAGCTGACCTCGCCCTCAAATGCACATCCGTCAACCTTTTCGCCAACTCATGATTTCTTTCCACCGCCAGCAGCTGCAAAAACAATGCCTGATTTGTTTTCCCAAAACGCGTGACCTCCCACCCCATCACCGCTGCCAGCGCCCGGGTTTTATCCTTGTCGTCGATGGCATCGATCAGCACCTGCTTTAGCTGCTCCGTATTCTTCGGACTCCACTGCTGCATCACCCTCTCCCCTAGCATCCCCTGAAAGATGTAATCGGGGCCACCTGAATCTGGATGCCACCAGTTGGGTATTTTGCATATTCGAACCACCTCTGCGGCAAGATGGAGAACGTCTGTCTCTAATCGGGCAAGTGCGGAGAACTGATCTACTACTCTTTCCATCACTGCTACCGAATGGCCGTCTTCTGCCGAACCAATCAGAATCCGTCTTGCAGTCCGAAATCGACTCGCTTTGTCCTTAAAAGTGTCGAGGTAGACCAACCAGTACAAGGCGTCCTCCACTCTTCGCAGGCGGATCGACTTAACCAAGGCAGACAGTGCCTGGGAAAAGGTGGGATAGGTCTTGGGCACAAACGGTCTCGATTCGCTGAAGAAACCAAGAGCGTTGAGATGTTTGCACGGTCGCCCCGGCCGCGATCGGAAGTCGGGACAGTCGCATGTCCGGTCGTCCGGAGAGACGCAATACCAGTTGTGATCGTCGATTGATCTGAGACGAATGAGCCAGCGCGGTTCCCTTAACATGATGTTCTCGATGGGTGGTTCTATATGTTTAGACGCATAAGTCGTTCATAATGCTGCACTTGATGGACAAAATGGCCTGAGAATTTGCGATCACTCCTAGCCGACTGCAGGTGCTGTCTGCCCGTTCAACGAGGGACGACAAAGGCCGGGTTTTGCAATGATTGCAAAAAGCCGACTGCAAGATTGAGTGATCTGGGATCGCCTTCGAGGCAATGGCGGGGAACAAACCGACCTACTAGGCTCGGTCGACCGTCTCACGCGATTCAACGGATACTCCCAATCTTTGTCTCCAGGCTTGATTGCGGCCAACCCGCGGTATGGTTCGGTTAGTTTCTTATCTGAGAACTCCTTTTTGTGATCGTGAACTGATTCTCCATCCAAACAGGTGATGGCAATCACATGGCCAATTTGCTGGTGATGCGCATCATAGATGTATTTCTATGCTTGAGACAACCATCACCATGCGCGACAAATGGGCGACATCTCTGTAGCGGAGGTGCGAGTTTTAATTGAATACCAGTACAGTCATACGCGGCGGTGTACAGGACCAAACCTTATCTCGTTTCTGCCATTTTGTTGATGCTGGGAACGGATATGAAGGATTGTTCCATTCGCTTTCTTTGAAAGTCGTCGCGTTGAGGAAAGAGATCGCGGTATCTTTACGCGGCTTCCCTGGCCTGTTAGCCGAAGAGAGAAAAGCGGTTGCGTCTCAGTATCCCCATGTTTTTATGGAATTGGCCAGACACGGATTCATCAATTCTGATGATGACGCTCAACTCTTCGCCGTCAGAGATC
>JBEKRG010000075.1:0-23069 GCA_049518955.1 Occallatibacter sp. | reverse complement strand
TTCACAAACCCATACGTGCCTTCCAGCCCGTTGGCTTTCAACTCGCTTACCAACGCTTTCGCCACATCGACATAGCCTTCATCAGACGGCAGAGTGCCCACCGCCGGAAGATCGTCGAATGTGATTGAAACGACTGGATGCGCATCGAGCGGCTGCTTCTCGGACGGCGCTTCCTTCGTGTCCAGGCGCGGTTCGTGCAATGACTGTGCGCTGGCGCCCGCCGCCGTTCCCGCCACAACGAAAGCCAGCAATGCGACAGCGGCCGCTTGCCTCAACATTTCGCTACCTCGCTTCCAGCGGCGAAATCGCCCGCGAGCGCGGATCGGAGGCCAGCCACTTGCCAAACTGATCCACGGGGTCGCTGACGCCGAGCCGCAGCAAGCTCTGGCGAAGTTGCGTCGAGTCTTTGTCTGAAGGCGTCGGCTGCAACACGCCGTGCGTATCCAGTTGCTCGCCGCCTGCGATCTCCGCCAGTTGAATGAGCCACGCAGGCGCGCTGCCAGTCACGATCGGGGCTTCATCAAGATGCACTTCCCAGCCCATCGGCGCTTCGTTCTTGTCGAAATTCTGCCACGCCGTCAGGATCCACTTTCCATCGCTCGTGAATGCCGCGCGAACCGGCAAGCTTTGCGCTGCGGCCTCCGTTCGCTTCATCGGCCCGCCCGCCTCTACCCCGGTCGTCGCGTCCCACACCTGCGCCACTCCGTCTTGCGACGCGGTAAGCACCCACTCGCTATTGGGGCTGAAGGTTGAAATCAGGACTGTGTCACCCTCCTGCATCAGTTGGCTCACTCGGCTCGTGCTTGCCGCATCCCACACCTGCGCGGTGTTGCCGGAGGAGGTCGCGACCCAGCGTCCGTCGGGACTGAACTCTGCGTCAGGCACCCAGTCATCCTCCTCAAGAACACCCGCTGGCGCGCCCGTTTGCACTGTCCACATATTCGACGCGTGGCCAGTCGTCGAAGAGGCAACCAGCAGGCGGCCATCCGGGCTGAAATTCGCACTTTTCACTTCCCCCTGGTGCATCATCTGCTTGCCGATTTGAGCGCCCGTCGCAACATCCCAAACGGTCACCGCTCCACCATGCGACCAGGCAGCAATCATGCCTCCATCGCTACTGAAGACCGCACCGGTCGCATCTCCGCCAAGCCGGATTGGGCCTCCCTGCTGCCGGCCTGTCGTCGCATCAAATAGTCGTAATTGGTCCGGCGCCAACACGGCTAGCCGGCGGCTGTACGCATCGAAAACCGCGGCGTTAGGTTTCTCCGTCAGCGGAATTGCGTCTCCCACCGGTGCGCCCGTCATCGCGTTGCGCAGCTGGCCCTGGTTGCCTGAAACCGTAAACATCAGCGTTCCATCCGCACTGCACGATGCCAGGGTCACGGGTCCCGTCGCTGTCATCTGTCCCGCAGCTTGTCCTGTGCGCGCATTCCAGATTTGCGCGCCGCTCTCGGTCACGGTCACCAGTCTCTCGTCGTCTGCGTTCAGGCAAACGGTTTTCAGCGCGCCCGTGCCGCCGATTTCCGGCAACCCCGCAACGCGATTCCACTTCCAGATGCGGGCCGTGTGGTCAAACGATGCAGTCACCACCAGCGACGAATCGGTCGGGCTAAACCGCGCCATGTACACGCCTCCGCTGTGCCGCATCGGCTCGCTCAGGGGTTGCCCGGTGCGCCCGTCCCAGACCCGCGCTGTCCGATCGTATGAGGCCGTCACGACCAGTTTACTGTCGGCGCTGAAGGTCGCCGCCTCCACCCAATCCGCGTGAGGCATCGGTTGCCCGATCGGGTTGCCCGAGGGCACCTCCCAAAGGCGCGCCGTTTTGTCGTACGATGCCGTCACAACGGTCTTGCTGTCCGGACTGAAGGCGATTGTGCTGATCGGTTTGCCGCTCTCGTGCTGCAGCGGCCGGCCCACAGGTTGAAACGTTTTCGCATCCAGAATGTACCCTGTACCGTCATCGCCAGCCGTGGCCACCCATCGCCCGTCGGGGCTGATCACTGCTTCATTCACCTCGTCGTTGTGCAGCTTGTGTGCCTTCTCCGTGTGCGTCGCCAAGTCCCATAACCGCGCCTCGTGATCAGCCGACGCCGTCACTACCACCTGCGGCGCGCCCTTGGGGTTCAACTCCGCTGTCCACACCGTCTCCGATTTCGCATTCGGCAGCAGATGCACCAGCGCATTTCCTAACTGCGGGTGGGCGGGATTTATCGCATCCCACACTCGCGCGGTGTGATCCCACGACGCGGTCACGATCTCCGTTCCGTCTGCGCTGAAGTGCGCGCAGTTCACTTTGCCGCCTTCAATGGAGACGTCGTGTTGCATGGCGCTGCCGATCTGCGCGCCGGTCCTGGCATCCCACACCCGCGCGGTCCCGTCCCAGGACCCGGTCACCACTTTTGTGCCGTCCGGACTGAACTCCGCTGTGTGCACCCAATTCGCGTGCCTCATAGGTTGACCGATCTTCTGCCCCGTCGCCGCGTCCCACACCTGCGCGGTTCCATCCTCTGAGGCGGTCACAACCCTCGTCCCGTCGGGACTAAAGCTTGCATCCTGGACCCCGCCTCCAGAATGCAGCGTCTCCACAGGCAGCACCGCGTTGCGCAGTTCTGATACCGCCAGCGCAATTGCCTTCTGGTTCCCGGGGTTCTTATTCAATGCATCCGCCAGATACGCCAGCGACACCGGCTCTTCGCCCCGCATCATCTCCGTAGCCGCAAACTCCGAGTCCGTTTCGCTCGCCGCCATGCGCGCGCTCGTCGCCGCTGCCTGCGCATCGTGCCTTTTGCTCACCAGGTACGCGGCCACGAAGCTGAAGATCAAGCAGAGCACAACCGCCAGCGCGCCCGCGGTACGTATCAGCTCTCGCCTTCTTAGCGCCGCAGCGTGCGCAACTGATGCGTCGATGAATCTCAGTTCCGCTTCGTTCAATTGCCGTGGCTTTGCCGTCTGCCACGCCTGCGCCCGCGCCAGTTTCAAACCCCACAGCAACGCTTGCGTTTTCTGCTTCTCCGGCGCGGCCTCCCAGTCAGCCAGATCCTGGTCCAATTGCTCTTTGCCGGTCAAGAACTCTTTCTCTTCATCTAGCCAGTTTTTCAGCCGCGGCCACTTGCGCAGCAACGCTTCGTGCGTCACTTCCACCAGCGCCACGCCGCGCTCGTGGCGCACCGTCAACAGGTAGGCCTTGGCCAGCCGCTCGATCAAGGGCATGGCGCCGCTTGAGATTTTCGACATCTCCGCCGCACGCCGCACGTACTCGCCCTCCGCGTTTACACGCACCAGGCCCGGTATGAACGCTTCCTTAAGCGCCTGCAAATCCTCCGCCGTCGGATTCGCCTGGGCCAGCACTTCATCCGCCTTGCGCCGGACCGCATTCTCGAGCGGCGAAAGCTGCGCCTGAGCATCGCCCATCGCGCGATAGGCGTCCACCGTCATATGTTTTGTGCCGCCCGTCTTGTCGAAAACTGACCGGTCGTACAATTCACGCAGCGCGAATGCCAGCAACGGCAGCGCATCGTCGGTCCGCGCATCCGCCATCATTTCCGTCACCAGCGCGTCGTCCACGGTCACGCCCGCCAGCTTGGCTGGTCCCAGCACGATGTCGCGCACCCGCTCCAGCGGCATCGGTTTCAACCCGAATTGCTCGAATGGCGCCGCCAGCCGCGTCTCCTGCTGCAAATGGCCCAGGTAGTCCGAGCGCAAAGTCATCGTTGCCAGGTACGGCAGTTGCGCGCTCAGCATCGCGTTCAGCACCGCGAAGAACCGCTCCGTCTGTCCGGTGTCCGTGCCGCTGAACAGCTCCTCGCCCTGGTCGATCGTGATCAGAATGTGCGCTTCGTTCTGCCCGTGCGCCGCGCGCAGGTCTCGCGCCAGATCCTTCAGCGCGCGCGTAGGATTCTCCCCTTCCAACTCGGTCCGCCATTGCCGCCAGTTCTTCGCGTCGCCGAGCGCCGATGCGATCGACAGCGCCAGCTCGTCCAAAGGTTCTCCCTGGGGACGAAACGGCGGCAGCACGATCCAGTTGTGCTGGTCCTGTTTTAGCCGTGGCGCAACTCCCGCCCTCAGCAGCGACGACTTGCCCGATCCCGACGCGCCCAGCACCACCACCAGCTTCTCGCCGCCCTGCACGCGCCTGGCTTCCAGCCGTTGAATCAGGGCCCGGATGTCGTCGTCGCGCCCGAAGTAGATTGCGGCGTCAGCCTCCTCGAAGGCCATCAATCCCGGATAGGGCAGCCGCTTGTTGTCCCAGTGCAGCCCGCCGCGCGCATTCAACGCGATGCGCGTCAGTTCCGAGCGCAGCCGGTCCATCCCGCCTTCGCGGTCCTTCACCAAGTCCAGCAGTTGAATGTCGTCGCCGATGAACTTCTCTTTGGTCGGCGTCTCCACCAGCGGGAAAATCGCCTTGCCCAGCGCCCGCGCCTGCGCGAATTCCACAAAGCACCACTTGCTCTGGAACCAGTTCGGAGTCAGGATCAGGATCACCGCATCGCAGGCCGAGATCTCGCGATACAGCGTGCTCTCCCACTTCTCGCCCGGAGCGATGCCGCGCTCATCGTCGAAATCCAGAAATGTCGAGGTGAATCCCTGGGAGCGCAGCCACTCCAGCAGCTCTGCCGCTTCCGTTCCATCCACGCTCGAATGACTGATAAAGATCTGCGCCACGCCACTCCCCCAAACAAATCTCGCCAACAGAGCTTCGACCGATGCTGAGAATTGCAGGTAACGCCATCATAATCGCGTTTCTTCGTCCCGCACGTCTTTCACTCGCCGCAGGTACCATTGCCTATAATCAGGGTCGCGCGGCATCCCCGTTGACGGCCCGCTCACTCAGGTTCGAGTCGGAACGGAGTACTTCAGTGAATCGACAAAATCTCTGTCAAGCGATCTTTCTTGGAGCCGCGCTGGCCGTGATCTCCGCCGCATCTCTGCGCGCCCAACAACCTGCCGTTTCGCCCGCAGCCCCGCCAACGGCTTCGAACACCGGGTCCCATCCGCCCGCATACTACGCTTGGAAGAACGCGCATGACGCGCAGATGCTGGTCGACTTCGGCGGCCTCGATCGCTTCAGGGAAGCAGACGCTGCGTTGCCCACACCCAAACCTGGCGAGCAGCGCGTCGTCTTCATGGGTGACTCGATTACGGAGGACTGGCACCTCGAAAGATCGTTCCCCGGCAGGCCGTACATCAACCGCGGCATCAGCGGCCAAACCTCGCCGCAAATGCTAGTGCGCTTCCGCCAGGACGTCATCGATTTGAAACCGAAAGTCGTGCTCATTCTCGCCGGAACCAACGACATCATGGAAAACACCGGCCCGATGACGACCGAGCAAAGCGGCGAGAATATTGCCTCCATGGCCGACTTGGCCACGGCCAACAACATTCAAGTGGTGCTGTGCTCGGTCCTGCCGTCGTCCGAATTCGCCTGGTCGCCGGATCTGAAGCCCGCGCCAAGGATCGTCGAGTTAAATGTGTGGATTAAGAAATATGCGGCCGAAAAAGGCTTTATCTACGTGGATTATTACTCGGCCATGACGGACGAGCATGGCGGCCTTCCGCCCGTCCTCAGTGACGACGGCGTTCACCCGATTTCCGCCGGCTTTGCCATCATGGCGCCGCTCGCCGAGGCGGGAATCGAAGAGGCGCTGAAGCACCCGCACAATTGACGCTTTTGCGTGTCGCCCTTAGCGCGGCAGTAGCGCGCATTCTTCTGTTTCTCTCGCCTCGCCATCCATCGCGGCCATCTCGTAGGGCCCCGCCAATAGGCGCTTGCGCCGAGCAAACACTGCCACCGCATAAGTGGCCCGGCGTCGCGCTCGCTGCTCCCACTTTGGCAATCCTTGCATGGGTCGCGGATACGCCAGCATCGCGCTGATAAGAGCGGCCTCATCGATCCCCAATCGATCGGCGTTCTTACCGAAGATTCTCTGCGCCGCCGCATCCGCGCCGATCAGCCCTGACCCGAAATAAGCGCAAGCAAGATAAGACCGCAGAATCTCAAGTTTCTTGTGGCGGAATTGGATAGCCAGAGCCAGGAATGCCTCATAAACTTTTCGCTTCACCGTCGGCGCCCTGAATCCCGTCACGGTGCGCACAAACTGCATATCGATGGTGCTTGCCCCTCCATGTTTGCGGCCTGTAAGCACCCTGAGAGTCTCCCGCAAAACTGATCGCGCGTCGACACCGGGATGATGAAAAAACCTTCTATCCTCCAGGGCGATGGTCATCAGTTCCAGAGCCGTCAATTCGGGTGCCCGCCTCTGCGGCATCGCTCTAACATTCTGATCGATGCGCTGCAAATCGCCTCTTAGCCTGGCGAACCACGTCGCGGGCCTGGCCCATTTTGGAAGCTCAATTGCCCTGCGCCGATCGGGCTCGGCCCCAACCCGGCTCCTCTTACGCGGCTCTATCGATCCTGCGCCATCCCCAACATACGCCGTCACCCATTTCGCAACCGCGCCCGCCGTCTCTTCGCCGAACAGATGATTCGGGCAGTCGGTCGTCCCTTCGTTACCCGGAGCGAATCTGTGTCCCACCACGTTCGCGGCTGGGATTCCATATTCCGTGGCAAGCCAGCGAACCAGCTCTGCACTCGCCGTGCTCTGGGCATCCGTCAAGCGGTCGGCTGCCGTGCCCACATGCTCGATCCCAATCGATCGGGAATTAGCGGTCTTCGCGTGCCATGCGGAACAGTCGTCGCGAACCATTTGATAGATATCGCCGTTCTTATCGACGACGTAATGAGCGGATACTCGCGACTGGCGATTCAGGAACCAATGAATCGTACCCTCGACCGTGGCCGCTGTGCTGCAGTGCAGCACAATCATGTCCACGTCCACCCCGTTGCGCGACGAGGAATTGGGGCTCTCGATAAAGCTCTTGATGGCTGGTTTCACTTGTCGCGCGTCTTTAACCTGAAAATCCTTCACGCGTTCAACCTGCGCATCGCCCAGGCAGCTCTGCACGAGCGCCTCGACGCGCGAGTCTTTTTTGTGGCTTCCGTTGCAATCAATATACACTTCATCTTCTTTTGCCAGCAGCTCGGCTGCTCTCCAAAGGGCTTACGCAGGTCACGCATCATTTCATCGTGATTTACTCTCATAGAATGACTGGGTGAGCGACACTCGCCCATGCCTCGGATGTGTCATCGGAAGGTGAAAGACGCCAACCATGTCTGGCAAGCTCAGTATCTTCAACTCGGTCGGACGGTCTGGCGCAAACCTTTTCGGTGACGTGACAATCATCCAGCAGCTCATAAACCTGAAGACTCCGAAGCGCTCGATCGACGTCGACGGACTCTGCGGGCCGGCGACGATTTCTGTGATCGAAGCCATCCAGCGCCATCATCTACTCATAAAGCGGCCGACTGGAATGGTTGAACCGAACGATTCCACATTCGACTTTCTCGCACGCGACATCGCGCCTGAAGCTCTCAGCGTCGACGATCTCGGTAGTCAGCCGATTGCCTGGGGAGCAAGGGTCAGTGCCGCGTTCAAGGCGAAGCTGATTCAGATTGCCCGGAACATCGGCGTCGATCCCAACTTTCTCATCTCAGCTATAGCATTCGAGACAGGCGAGACCTTCAGCCCATCGATCAAAAACGCCAGCGGCGCCACCGGCCTGATTCAATTCACACCCGTCACAGCGATCGAGCTCGGCACTACCACCGATGACCTGGCCGCCATGTCAGCCGTCGACCAGATGGACTACGTGGAGAAGTACTTCGACCCGTACAAAAACAGGCTCGAGACCATCGAGGATGTCTACATGGCTATCCTTTGGCCGGCCGCAATCGGCAAGGCAAACTCATTTGTCCTCTTCGGCAAGCCGAGCGCTCAATACGATCGAAACTCCGGCCTCGATACCGATAAAGACGGCAACGTAACCAAAGAAGAGGCGGCAGCCATAGTCCAGGCGAAACTGCGCAAGGGCAGAGGCGCGGGTTACTTTGGATAGTTTTTATCGAACCGTCGTTCGCGGCGATAAACTGCATCCAACCCACAGAGGTCGTCATTCCCGGATCGCGGCCGAAGCTGAGGCCAGACAACCCACACTTTGAATTGCTGATGGTGGTTGTCTTTCAATCAGGCGGTGCAGCCATCTCGTTCAATTTTAGTGCGGGGTCACAAAGGAAAGCAGGCTTATGAAAGCAGCTACCGTTGTCGGAATTCTTCTCATTGTCCTTGGAGTGATCGGTTTTGCCTGGGGCGGCATCAGTATTACGCACCAGAAGAAGGTTGCGAATGTCGGTCCCATCCAGCTTTCACACAAGGAAACAAATACTCTACCCATTTCGCCGATCTTGAGCGGAGTTTCGCTGGTCGCCGGAATCGGGCTGATCGTTGTTGGTGCTCGGAACAGGTGACGATTGTTTTGGTGCCGAAGAAGGGACTCGAACCCCCACACCCTTGCGAGTACGTGGACCTGAACCACGCGCGTCTGCCAATTCCGCCACTTCGGCACGGGAGAGACTGCTCAGGCGGGATCCGCCGAGCGGGCAGCAACTCTGAGTCTCGCAAATGCGCTCTGCGGTGTCAAATTCCGCCGCCGCTCCAACCACCGCTCACCCTGGCGTCTTCACGCCTTTCTTCAACATCGCCAGAGCCTTCTCCACCCGTCGCTGCCGCGTCTCTTCCTTCTTGGCTTCCTCAATCCACTTCACATATTCCTTGCGGTGCGAGTAGCTCAGCTTCTCGAATCCGACGAGGAGGCCTTCATTCTGCGGCAGCGCCTTGAATGCGGCCGGAATCGCCACGGTGCGTTCGCCCTCGTCCTTCCACACCACGACGTCGATCGTGTCGCCCGGTCCCTTGCCGATCTGCCCACGGACGCTTTTGAGCACGCCAAGTGTGTGCTGCGACATGCCGCAGTTCATCAGCGAGCCGCGATAGGCCACCTTATCAAGCGTTGCTTGCACGGGCACGCTTCCCTTTGTGCCGAATTCGTTCTCGACATCGTAGGGAAAGAGAACGCCGGCACCTCCACCCATCCCAGCGATAATCTTCGCCTTGAATTTGTATTTCTTCATGGCCGCACGCGCCTCCCGAGGATTTCTACCGTGTTGACTCTCGCACGGTTCTCTCCGCGCATCCAGGAAAGCGAAACAAACATCCCATCCTGCGCGCTTGTTTCGTCGTGCAGCGCGAGGATGGGACGGGGTGATCGGAGGGAGCCGGATAAATCGACTACACCAGCTTCGCGTCCAGCGTGATCTCAGTGTTGTTAGCGAAGAGCTTCGAAATCGGGCAGCCCGCCTTGGCGTCGGCCGCGGCTTCGTCGAACACTTCCCTGGTCGCGCCCGGAACGCTCGCCGTCGTGGTCAGCGCGATCTTTGTAACCGCGAAGCCCGCGTCCACCTTGGCCAGCGTCACCGCTGCCTGAGTCTCGATCTTCGTTGGCGTCAATCCCGCGCCGCCCAGTTGCGCGCCGAGCGCCATCGAGAAACAGCTCGCGTGTGCCGCCGCAATCAGCTCCTCGGGCGTTGTCCCGGTGGCTGCTCCCTCAAACCGCGTTGCGAACGAATAGTTGGCGTCCTTCAGCACGCCCGTCGCCGTTGAAATCGTGCCCTTGCCTTCCTTCAGTGATCCAGTCCAAACCGCGCTCGCTTTGCTTGCCATAGTCCCTCCTTGGGATGCATCGTTTCTGTGTTGTCGGTGGATTTTTCGGGCGCTTCACTTCGGGGAAGACCGTCGCGCCGCGTTCCTGTTGATCGCTCGGGCGCCTGCGGAAAACTCTTGAGATCAGGCGGCCACTCCTCCATGCTAATCTGTCCGCCATGTTGCCGCAGCTTCCCCATGCCCTGAATTCCGGCCCTCGAGCCGATTCCGCCGCGGAAATCTCACAAAGTGGTGCGCTCTGCCCCGCTGAGGACGTTCTTCCCGTCGACCACCACTGCCAGGTCTGCCCCAACTGCAACCACCGCCTCACCGGCCACCACTGCAAGCTGGTCTGCACCCACTGCGGCTACTACCTCAGCTGCGCCGACTACTACTGATGCTTCCCGGTTGCTCCAGCCTCGCGCTGCTTCGGCTCCTCAATGCTTGCAGACTCTTCCGGAAATATTGATCTCTTTCCCATACATGTAGGAATGCACCGCTGGGTCATTCTCAAGAACGAAGTCAGCAACCGCGAAGAAGTCGTCACGGACCGGACTTTTTCTTGCCTGTTCTGGTGCCAGCTTTTGGCCAAGAAAAGCCGCAGTGGCATGCCGAGAGGAGTCTGGATCTTCGGTCCGCATCTCAAAACCCTCCCCGTCCACGGATGGCCAGACCGACAAATAAATCCACTGCCGTTGCGTAATCGATTCTTCCGAATCGTCCCACCATTTTCCGATGCTGACCGTTAATCCCATCGAAATCTGCTCGTGCCCTGTCTGCAATGTTGCGAAGTATATGGAGTGCGCCGAATCGTCCTTCTTTATGAATCCGTGCACGCTCTTGAACGGCTTGAGGCAGCAATCGCAAGTGATGTTTGAGATTTCCTCGCCGAGCTCGATGGAGAACATTTGCCTCACTCTTTGACAACGCCCAATCCCGCAATCTCTGCGTCCCTACGTCCGTAGTCCCTCAGTCCCTTCGTCCCTGGTCCCTGCCCTACTTCTCGCTCGCCTTCCGCGCCGCCTCAAACTCGTCGCCCGGCAGCCACTCAATCGGCTTTGTCTGGTCGCTGGCCAGCCATCCCAAAACAAATCCAAACCGCGCCAGCTTGGCGTTGCCGCGGAAGTCCCAGTCTGCCTTGTATTCGTCGGAAGGCTGGTGATAGTGATGCGCAACGTAGTCCGCCATCTGCGCTTCACCCCATGCCAGGTCGTGCCCCGCAAACAAATCGCGCTGGTCGACGGAGAACGCCGGAATCCCCACGCGCGCCAGCGAAAAATGATCCGAACGGTAGTAGTGGCCCGCCATCGGCGAGGGATCCGGCAGCAGCTCCAGATCGAACGACTTTGCCACTTGCTCCACCGTCGGCCAAAAGTCTATCCTCTCCGCCCCGGTTAGATTCACTGACCGCGGAATCCCGATCGGCAGCAGCATGTCGTAATTCAAATCCAGATCCATCTGTCCGGCAGGAACCGGCAGATGCATCCCCAGGAATTGCGAACCGAGCAGCCCCTGCTCTTCCGCGGTCACCGACGCAAAGTACACGTCGTGCGGTGGCTTCACCGGCGACTGCGCGAACGCTCGCGCCAATTCCATCACGATTCCGCATCCTGTCCCGTTGTCCGCCGCGCCATTGAAAATGTTGTCGCCCTTCATGTCGGGATCGATGCCTAGGTGGTCATAATGCGCCGTATACAGCACCGCGTTCCCGCCGCTTTCCGCGCCCTTCACTCGCCCCACCACGTTCGCGCTCACGTAGCGGCGCACACGGCTCTCGATGTGCGCCCTGAGCCGCACCGGCAATTCCACCGCGTGAAATGCTCCCGGCACTCCCGCGCGGTCGATCATCCTGTCAAGATCGCCCAGCCCCGCCATGGTGAACAGCTTTTGCGCCACATCATGCTGAATCCACGCCGCCGCGCGCAGCGTCGCACTCGAGTCGCCTTCCAGGTAGCTCTTCTCTACCGCCTGCGAGTTGCGCACAACTTCCCAGCCGTAGCTCGCAAGGTCCTTGCGATGGATGATCAGCACGCCCGCTGCTCCACGCCGTGCCGCTTCCTCATACTTGTACGTCCAGCGCCCGTAGTACGTGAGCGCTTTGCCCTTGAAAAACTTCTCGTCGTTCGAGGGCGGCTCGTTCACAATCACGAGCAACACTTTCCCCTTCACGTCGAAGTCTTTCCCGTCCGGGCCCGCGTAATCGTTCCAGTGGTACTCCGGAGCATCGATGCCGTAGCCCACAAACACAATCGGCGCGTCGATGTCGGCCGTCGTCTGCCCCGTCTGATCCTTGGCCACAATCTCGTCGCCATAGGCAAGATCCAGAGCCGCTCCATCGGCTGGCACAAAGCTGAACTTCGTCTTGTCCTCCACCGTGTGGACGGCGTAAAGCGGAACGCGCTGGAAGTACGTGCCGTTGTCGCCGGCTGGCTCAACGCCCGCAAGCGCAAACTGCGTCGCGATATACTCCGCCGCCAGCTCGCCTCCGCGCGTCCCCGGTCCACGGCCTTCCAGCAGGTCGAGCGACAAAAATCGCACGTGCGCGCGAATCTTTTCGCCGTCAATCCCTGCCGCTGCGGCGCGTGCCCCAGCGGGCAAACCGGCAATCGCCGGTACGGTATTCCCTGGCGGTTGTTGCGCCGGCGCCATTGAAACAGTTGCGGCCGAGAAAGTCGCCGTCAATAAAGCCGGGATAAACCTCGTATGCATGCGATTTCCTCCGAAACCAACTCAGCGCGCGAATACCCGCCAAAGAGTTGCGCGCAACGCGCCAACGAATCATGGTTGAGACTCTTCAGACTACGGCCTCACTGCGCCGCTGCGCAATTGCATCCGCCGCCGGCAAGGCCAACAGCCGCGCGCGCACCAGAACCTTGCGCGTAAGCCCGGTCAGCGGCATCCCCGCTGCTTCGTTCAGCGGAACCCATCGCCGCTCTCCGCCTGCCGCTGTTGCCGCCGCCACATCGTCTTCAAATACAGTGCGAATGCGCACGTAGTAATTCACTTGCATGATGGCGTGCCGCACCGTCATGCGCAGCTCGCTCTCGGGAACCTCTGGATGTCGCAGCGTTGGAAGCTCCCACATTTGCGGCATCACCGTCACATGCGCGGGCCGCTGTTCCAACAGCACTTCGCGCGTGCCCGGCCCGCGCCGCTTGCCGGCCGCAGTGCTTGTCCGCACAGACAGCGCGTAAGCCACAATCCGGCTGGTCATTGCGGCACGTTTCGGCGTCTTGTGCTCGCCGCGCGTCTTGCATTCCGTCGTCAATGGGCACGCCGGGCATTGCGGATTCCGCGGCGTACAAATGGTTGCTCCCAGCTCCATCATCGCCTGGTTTGAATCGCCCGGCCGCGCCCGGTCCAGCAGCTTCCGCGCCAGTTCCTCCACCTTGCGCCGCAGCGCCGAGCCGGCGCCCTTTCGGCTGCCCGCCCCCCAGCCCGCAAAGCGGCAAAGCACCCGCTCCACGTTTCCGTCCACCACGGCCACCGGCTCCCCATGCGCAATACTCGCTATCGCCGCGGCCGTGTACACGCCAATCCCCGGCAGAACGCGCAGCTCTTCCGCTTTCACCGGCAAATTGCCGCCCAGATTCGCGCTCACAAACTCCGCCGCCTTGTGCAGCATGCGCGCCCGCCGGTAGTAGCCCAGCCCGCTCCACATCGCCAGCACATCCTGCTCCGGCGCCAGCGCCAAGGATACCAGCGTCGGAAACCACCCCATAAACTCCCGGTAGCGCTCCACTACCACCGACACGCGTGTCTGTTGCAGCATGATCTCCGACACCCAAATCGCGTAAGGATCCGTGCTCCGCCGCCACGGCAAGTCGCGTTTGTTGCGCGCGTACCATTCCAGTAAACGCGCGCTCGCCGCTCTTAACTTCTCCCGTCCCTCGTCAGCCCTTGCCATGCGCTCAGATTACGGCATTTACGCGGTCCAGCGTCGCAGTCGCGAGCCGCGCCGGCCCTCGCCAAATCTGCTGCCCTGACCAGAAATGTGTATTGCCCCGCCATCGGTGGATTGCTAGATTGAACCCACATTCCCATTCTGGCAAGGGTGCGCCTGCCGACTGGCAATTTTAAGAGCCAGATAACTGCGGTTCACCTACGCTGAAGGGTCGCCAATGCATTTGCACGATCCGCTGGCGAATCGATCGGAGACATCGTGAAACATTTTGCTTGCTTTTTGACGCTCGCTCTTCTGGCCGCACCCGCTGGCCTGTTCGCCCAAAACTCTGACCAGCCCGCTCCGCCCCAGTCCAGGGCCGAGAAAGGCGAGTCACCGGCTCCCTTCTCTTGCCTCGCCCTGTCTGGCGGCGTCGGCGCCAACGGCATCAATATGCAGGTTGCCGTCGAGGCCAACCGCTACATCAATATTCGCGGCATCGGCAACTACTTTACTTACTCGCTCACCAAGACCATCAGCGGCACCAACGATACTGGCACACTCAATTTCGCCACCGGCGGCGTCTCGGTGGATTTCTATCCGTTTCCCAATCACGGCTGGAGACTCAGCCCCGGCGCGCTCTTCTACAACCAGAACGCCGTCACCGCTACCGTCAACGTGGCAGGCGGAAATTCGTTCACCATGGACAACACCAAGTTCTACTCGTCCACGGCCAGCCCCGTCACCGGCACTGGTGGCGTCTTTCTCAACAAAACCAATCCCGCCTTTACCATGACTACCGGCTGGGGAAACCTCATCTCGCGCAGGGGCGAACACTTCTCGGTTCCCTTCGAGATCGGCGCTGCATTCGTCGGCTCACCCACCGCCAAGCTGAACTTCGTCAACGGCGTCGTGTGCACGGACCAGGCGCAAACCAACTGCGCCAGCGTGAACAGCTTCCCCCAGTTCACAAGCGACGTGAACGCGCAAATCGCCATCTACAACAACGACCTCAACGTCCTTACGGTCTATCCCATCCTGTCTATCGGCATTGGCTATAACTTCAAACTTCACTAAACAGGCGGAGAACTCCCACAAAAAATCCGGGCCGTCAGGCCCGGATTCTGTTTTCTAACCACTTTCCACTATCCGAGCATCTCTCCCACAATCCCCGCCGCAGCCTTCAGCGCTGCGTCAATCTGCGTCTGATCTTTTCCGCCGGCCTCCGCAATATCCGGCTTCCCTCCGCCCGCTCCGCCCACTATCTTCGCCACTGCGCCCACCAGCTTGCCCGCCTGAATGCGCTTCACGAGCCCCGGCGTCACCCCTGCAATGATTGCGACTCGTCCTTCGGGCTGCGCCGATCCAAGCACCACCACGCCCTCGCCGAGCTTCTGTTTCAAGTTGTCCACCAGCGTCCGCAACTGTCCGCGCTCCAGCTCATCCGCACGATGCGTCAGCACCTTCACGCCCTTCACTTCGACAGCCCTTGAAACCGCATCATCCAACCCGCCGGCAGCCGACTTCATCCGCATCTCTTCAATCTCGCGCCGCAGCTTTTTCAACTCGTCATCCTGCGCCGCAAACTTTGCGCGCAACCCCTCCGGCAAATTCTCTGTCGATGGGACATATTGGCCTGCGACCTTTGCCAGCTCAAAATCCTTCCTGAAGGTGTCCAGCGACCCCATCCCGCTGATCGCCTCAATGCGTCTCACTCCTGAAGAAACCGACTCCTCGCTCGTCAGCTTCATCAGTCCGATCTCGCCCGTCGCTGCCGTATGCGTTCCGCCGCACAGCTCCGTCGAAAATCCGTCCGACAGCTTCACCACCCGCACCTTGTCGCCGTACTTCTCGCCGAACAGCGCCATCGCGTGGTACTCATTCACCGCAACGTCAATCGGAACATCCACGAGCGTTTCGACCTTCGCGTTGGCCAGTACCTCGCGATTCACAATGTCCTCAATCTCCCGCAACTCCTCATCGGCGACTTGAGAGAAATGGGAAAAATCGAACCTCAGCCGATCGGGATGAACCGCCGAACCCGCCTGCTTCACATGCGTGCCCAGAACCTGGCGCAGCGCCGCATGCAGCAAATGTGTCCCCGTATGGTTGCGTCGGATCGCATCGCGCCGCACTCCATCCACCACTGTATTCACGCGATCTCCCACCGCCAGGTCTTGCTTCAAAATCGCTTTGTGCGCCCGCACGCCCTGCACCGGCAGCACGCAGCCGACTATCTCGGCGACGACTGAATTCCCGTCCAAAGTTAGGAAAGAACCTAAGTCGCCGACTTGCCCGCCCGAGTCGCCGAAGAAACACGTGTGGTCGAGCACCACCTCAACCTCGTCGCCAGCCTTTGCTGCGGGAACTCCAAGGCCACCCTTCACAATCGCCAGCACCTCGCAGTTCGTCGACGTCAGGGACTGATAGCCTTCGAACACCGTCTTCGGCAAATCGCGGAACGCAGGGCTGGCCGACTTCTGGCTTCCGCCCTTCCAAGAAGCGCGAGCGCGGGCCTGCTCCGATTCCTTCGCGCGCTCGAATCCCTCCATGTCAAACGTAATGCCCGCATCGCGCGCCGCATCAACCATGAAGTCCAGTGGCAATCCAAAGGTTTCGTACAGGTGGAACGCCTTGTCGCCGGTGAAGCCGCTCTTCATCTCTTCATCCAGCCGCGTCAGCCCGATCTTCAGCACCCGATCGAACTGTTTCTCCTCCGCCTCCACTACTTTCGCCACGCGCGCCGCAGAATCCACCAACTCCGGATAAGCGCCCCTCTTCAGATCGCGCACCGCAAAAACCATCTCAAACAGAAACGGCTTCTCCTGCCCCAGCAGGCGACCATGCCGAATCGCGCGCCGCAAGATCTTGCGCAGCACATACCCGCGTCCCTCATTCGACGGCACCACGCCATCGTTAATCAGGAACGTCGCCGCGCGCGCATGGTCTGCAATGATCCGCAGGCTGGCCGCTGCGTCATCGGCCGTTCTGCTCTCCTGCTCAATCGCCGATTCGCTTACTCGTTTGCCAGTCAGCTCTTCCGCGCGAGCAATGAGCGGCGTAAACAAATCCGTCTCAAAGTTGCTCACCTTCTGCTGGAGTACCGCCGCCACGCGCTCGAGGCCCATCCCCGTATCAATCGAAGGTTTTGGTAGCGGAGCCAGCTTGTACCCCGTCGTCTTGCCCGCCGCGTCAACAACCGCCGAGCGGTCAAACTGCATGAAGACGAGGTTCCAGATCTCCACGTAACGTGCATCGTCTTTACCAAAAGGCAAGTCCACGCCCGGCGTCTCCGCCGCTTCGATGCCCATGTCGTAGAAAATCTCCGAGCAGGGCCCGCACGGCCCGGTCTCGCCCATCTGCCAGAAGTTATCCTTCACCCCGTACTCGCCGATCCGTTCCTTCGGCACTCCCACTTCCATCCAGTACTTCTCCGCCTCATCGTCCCGCGGAACGTCCGCTGTCCCCTCGAAGATCGTCACGTACAAGCGGTCCTTGGGAATCCCGAACCACTCCTCGCTCGTCACCAGCTCCCAAGCAAAGCTGATCGCGTCGCGCTTGAAGTAGTCTCCGAACGAGAAGTTCCCCAGCATCTCAAAAAACGTATGATGCCGCCGCGTAAAACCCACATTTTCGAGGTCGTTGTGCTTCCCGCCCGCACGCACGCACTTCTGGCTGGTCGTTGCCCGCGTATAGTCGCGCTTCTCCGCGCCCAGAAAAAGGTCTTTGAACTGGTTCATCCCGGCGTTGGTAAACAGGAGCGTGGGATCGTTCGCCGGCACCAGCGAAGACGAATGCACCCTCCGGTGCCCCTTCGTCTCAAAGAAGCGCAGAAACAGCTCGCGTATCTCATTTCCCGAGCGCATTTGCATAGCTCTCCCAGTTTAATGTCCCCGAGGGCTGCGAAGAGTCCGCGCCGTCGTTTCACTCGTCCAACTAACACGATGGCCTCTCGACTCCACGCGACCTCTCTCGCCCTTCTGCTTTCAATCGCAGGTTCCGCCCCGCTTGTCCACGCCCAGCCCGGCTCTCACCTGCCGATCGCCGAAACCGATTCCATCCAGGTCGGCTCGTCCACCTTGCAGGTCGACTTCGCTGAGGGCTCGTTCGATCTTCCAAAATCCGCGATCCTCGCCCGCATCGCCACGGCCGCCTCCGCGGTCGCCACCTACTACGGGCGTTTCCCACTCTCGACCGCGCGTATCCTCGTCATTCCCGTTCCTGATCGTCACGGCATCCTCCAGGGCACCACATGGGGCGATATGCACGGCTCACCGGGCTTCACGCGCCTCCGGATCGGCGAGCACACCACCGCCGCCGAACTTGCGGCCGATTGGATGATCACCCACGAGCTCACCCACATGGCCTTCCCTGACATGCCCTCCGATTCCGACCGGGACCAGTCAGCCCAGCACTGGATTGAGGAAGGCCTTGC
The DNA here is from genome assembly GCA_049518955.1 of Occallatibacter sp. Lineage (GTDB taxonomy): Bacteria > Acidobacteriota > Terriglobia > Terriglobales > Acidobacteriaceae > Telmatobacter. The sequence continues at coordinate 5,158 of JBEKRG010000075.1, read as the reverse complement.
CACCTACATCGAGCCCGTTGAGCGCGTCATGATCGGCGATCTCACCGCGCCAAAGATTTGGCACGACATGGTGCGCGACATGCCGCAGGGCGAGCCCGGGCCCGGCGATCAGGGCCTCGACCACACACACACCTGGGGGCGCACCTATTGGGGCGGAGCGATGTTCTGCCTCGTCGCCGACGTCGAGATCCGCCAGCAGACCCACAACCGCCTCGGCCTTCAGGACGCGCTGCGCGCCATCGTCGCCGCCGGCGGCACCATCGATCATGATTGGGATCTTCCGCAGTCCCTGTCAGTCGGCGACCGCGCCACCGGCACGCACGTCCTCACAGACCTCTATGCTCAGTGGAAAGACAAGGCCGTCGAGTACGATCTGCCCGCGCTCTGGACCCAGCTCGGAGTTCTCTCCACTCCGAATGGTGTTGAGTTTTCGGATTCGGCGCCGCTAGCCGCGGTTCGAGAGGCAATCACAAAGGCGAAGGGAAATCCGATCCACGCGATCGTCGCCGGACCTTCGCCACCAATTTCTACTCCGTAAATCCGATGGATTCCGGCCGGGGCCGATCAGAGAGGTTGTTTACCTTTACGTAAACTGCATTACCGATTCGTCAATTGGATGTTTATCGATAGGTAAATAGCTAACTTGTTTATTCTATTTAACGAGTGCTGAAGATGACCCTAAATTGCACCGAAAATTGGGCAACTTTCGAAAAATTTTCACGCCGGCAAATGCGCGTTGGTTCGCGCGAGGACGGGCGCGAAAATGGCGCGGCAATCGCAGGCTGGTTGAGCAACCATAGATCGAGTATGCGCCAAAAGGCGGGAATTACCCGCAAACTTGGCGCACAGAATTTGCGCCGTAAAATCAACGATTTGCGGCAATCCCCGGCGAACGAGGCTCTTGACAACTGAAGGAGTGAAGAATTGAAGAGGTGAAGGAGAGGACGAGCGGGTGAAGTTGTCACTCCTCGTGCGGTTCGGTTTCCAGGTTGTCCAACGCCGCCAGCTCCTCCTCCGGCACATCCCACTTCCGCAGCACCTTGTAGATGGTGCCCGTGGAGAAACCCGCCGCCACCAGCCGCCGCATCACGCGCGCCGTGCCCTCCGGGCTCTCAGGTTTTGGAATGCGTTTTCGGCTGAGGTACTCGCGCGCCAGCTTCTCTTCATTCGTCTCGCCGTAACGGGCATCGACAGTTTCCTTGATCAGATCGGTGCGGATTCCCTTCCGCTGCAAGTCTTGCTGCACGCGCCGCGCGCCCAGCTTCTCGTTCTCCTGCCGCAGCCGCGCGTAGGTCTCGGCAAAGGCGCGGTCGTCGAGATACCCATGCTCCTTGAGCCGCGCAATCGCCGCCCTCACCGCCGCCTCGCCGCGCTCGCCCTGCTCGGCACGCGCGCCCATCAGCCGCCGCAGCTCGACCTCGGTGCGCATCTGCCGGCCCAGGGCCTTGACCGCGTACTGGTACAGTGCCGCCTCATTCAGCGGCTCACGCGGCTTGCGGGATTTGCGGGCAAACGGCATGGGTTTGCTCAATTCCGTGCTATCCCACCCTTGCCGCAAAGAACGCGGCAAGGATGGGGCAACCTCAGCTTATTGGTTCGATCGGCAAGCTAACAGCTAAAAGCTAAAAGCTAATGGCTAATAGCTGTCTTTCCCGTCCACTGATCCACCCAGTCGTTCACCGTTTTCCACCAGAGCTGGGAGTTCTGCGGCTTCAGCACCCAGTGCCCTTCATCGGGAAAGTAGAGCATCTTGCTCGGCACGCCGAGCAGTTGCAGAGTGTCAAACAGTTGCAGCCCCTCGCTCAAATCAAGCCGGTAGTCAAGCTGCCCGTGAACCACCAGCGTCGGCGTCTTGAAGTTCTTCGCATAGAGCGACGGCGACCACTTGCGGAACGGGTTCTCATCGTCGGGTTTGCCGTAGTAGTCCCACGGATGCCCTTTGAACTCCCAGATGTTGAACCAGTCTTCTTCTGTCGTCCCAAACGCCGACTCGGCGTTGAACATTCCGTCGTGAGTCACGATGCACTTGAAGCGGTTCGTGTGCCCCAGCACCCAGTTGGCCATGTATCCGCCGTAACTCGCGCCGAGCGCGCACTCGCGGTCCTTATCGATGAAGCTGTAGTGTTGCTCCGCGTAGTCGAGTCCGGTCATCAGATCGGTAAAAGGCTTGCCGCCCCAGTCGCCGCTCACACTTTCTACGATGGCCTGCCCATAACCGGTCGACCCACGCGGATTAATCATGACGACGACGTAGCCGTTGGCGGCGAAGAGCTCTGCGTTCCAGCGGTAGCTCCAGTCGTCACCCCACGCGTCCTGCGGCCCACCGTGAATGAGAAACTTCAGCGGATACTTCTTCGCCGCATCGAACCCCGGCGGACGGATGAGGAAGCCTTGAAGTTTTGTGCCGTCCGCCACTGTGAACCAGAATGATTCCATCTTCGGCAGATCGAGCTGCGCCAGCAGCGCATCGTTGAGGTGGGTGATCGGACTGGAAAGATCGGCATTCGCGTTGGTCGGGGTGTGATCGGCGCAGTCGCTGCAGGTGCTTATGCCGTCAGACATGATGACGGAGACCACCTCAGTTGGCCGATCCACCTTCATCGATGCGGCGACAAGTGAATGGGGAGCCAGATCAATGGTTCCCGGCTTTTGCGATCGAGTGACGAAATGAAGATCGCTGAAGCTGCCCCCGAACGCCAGGAGCTCCAGATTGCCGCTGGTCGCATTCGCGGAATAGACGTCCTCTTCTCCCGCATGCGGGCTTGTGAACGCAATCCAATCCGGACTTTCCCACGCGATTTCATCCACCCAGTTGTCAAACTTCGGTAGCAAATCCGTGACCGTCTTCTTCTCACGGTCATAAAGTGCCAACCGGAACTTGTCGCTCTCGTATCCATTCCGCGCCTGCGATCTCCAAGCCAGCCACTTTCCATCCGGCGAGTACGCAGGATTGAAATTGCCGCCGGCCGACGTCGATATTTTCCTGGCTTTGGACGAGGGATCAGTCAGATCGAGAGTAAAGATGTCCGCATGCGTCGAAATCGCCGGCACTGGATCGAAATTCTCCGTAAACGCCAGTTCCTTCGAGTCAGGCGAGATGTCGCACCCGCAGCCTTGTTCGATCGAGGCATAGTCGGGCGGAACGCTGCGCGGATCATTCGGCGTCAGGTCGCGCATTCCACTTCCATCAACCAAAACCTGAAAGAGGTGGAACCTCTTGTCGCCGGTGAAGTGGTCCCAGTGGCGATAGAGCAGATGCGTCCAGATCTGCGCCTTCACCTTGCTCGCCGCCAGCACCGCATCGCGGCCCGCATTGCACTTGTTCCCGGTGTCGAAGTCCGCCGTCGTGATTGGTGGACAGTCTGGATATACACCAGAAGTGAAAACCACGGAGTGGCCATCGGGAGCCCACTTCGCGTTGTCGGCCTCGGTCGCAATCGCCGTCAGCTTCTTGGCGTTGCTTGTCGCGCCCGTCGCAGGGTCGAAGTCCGCGGTCCATATTTGCTGGCCGTTGTCTCGATCAGAAAGGAAGAGAACGTGGTGCCCGTCGGGAGCGAACTGCAGTCCGCTGTCTCCCGCCTGCCCAACCGCCAGCTTGATTGGGGCAGGTTCGTCGGTGCCTGGACCCGCAATCGCCTGCAACCACAACTCCGTTTTCTTCTGGTTTTGGACGAGATCTACGGTGGTTACTGCATAGGCCAGCCACTTGCCGTCAGGCGAAACGGCCGTATCGCCCAGCCGCTTCATCTGCATCATGTCCTCAAACGTCATGGGCCGCTTGGGCGGTGCGGATTGTGCGACTTGCGCGCGCGAAAGTGCCGGAAGGATGAAGGCAAGAGCAAGCATCGAGAAAAGGGAGAATCTGCGCATAGAATTCCTCACCGCGCGGCGCGAACGACTTCTCCGCGCGAAGAAAAAGTGTACACCGGAGCGCTGCATTTATCGCTGGTAGATCAGCTCGAGAAGTGAATGAGTGAAAAAGTGAAGAAGTGAAGAGGTAGCGGTTTCACTCCATTCACTGGTTTACTGCTTCACTGCCGTTACTTGTTCTCATTGCCGGTGAGGCGGAAGGTGATGGTTCCCCAGAAAAGGCGCGCGCGCATCTGAACCGGCAAATGGCGGTCGTCGTCGGTGTACCAGATCCAGATATTGCCGCGGTTCTTGACCACGCCCGCGTCGGCAGTGGGTTGCACTCGAATCGTCTTGAAGGTGCCCAACGTGGTCTTGATCTCCTCGCGTCCCTCCACCTTCATCATCACGAGCACTGTGCGCTGGGCGTCGGCTACGGGAAGTACGAAGCTCTTCCCCACCACCAATTGTTGCGAGCCGGGGTAGAACACGCCGGTCAGCAGATCGGTGAGACAGCCGTGCACCGGAGACTCCGCATGCTTGGCCTGGCCGGTGACCATATTCTTCTCGTCGAGGACAGATTTGGACGCTGCGTAATCAATGTGGAGCGTGGAGTTGAACTGGCGCCGGCCTTCAACAGTCTGCTTGTCGAAGTCGTACGTGCAGCCCTTTGCAAGGTCGAAGTCGGCTTGGAAGTTGTCTACAACGTGAAAAATGAGGTTGATGGCGCCGCTCGTATACGCGGATGCAATGATGCGCTCGCGGTCGCCGGCTGCCTCAAAGTGGACGACGGCGGTGCCGGCGGGAAAGACACGCCAATCGACCGAGTAGGTCAGGGTCTCTTTCTGCGGGAAGCTGAAGCCGGGGCGCGGCGGCACCAGGATAGAGGGATCCTGGCCGAGCGATGTGGCCGCTAGCATAAGCACGGACAACACGGTGACTGCGATGGCGCGTGTCTTCAATGTTCGGCACGTCTCCTCGTGGCCCGGTTTCTCTTGGATTGACCTAGCCGCTTCTCTTTGGACTTCACATACACGGAAAGCGCTCACCAGGTCCGGTGCATAAGAATCTCCAGCACCGGTCGCAGGTAGAGCAGGCTCAAGTACAGCAGTGCGGCCCCTAAAGCAGAATTGTACTCGCGGTGCTTGATGTAAAGGGCGAACGAGAAGCCACCCGTAGCTGCTTTGGTAACTGGCTTGGAAACAGCGGGCAGGCTCAACTCGCGCTGCGGCTTGGCGGGTGTAAGCCGCGGGATGAATCGGGGCACGCTGCGGCAATAGCTATCGAACTGGGGAAATGCGGCCCGAAG
>JBEKRG010000074.1:0-23815 GCA_049518955.1 Occallatibacter sp. | reverse complement strand
TGATCCACGCCGATGTCATGAACCTCAAAGCCCGCGCCCTCGGCCATCATGCCGACCAGATTCTTGCCAATATCATGCAAGTCGCCGCGAACCGTGCCCATAAGCAGAACACCCTTGGGCTTGGAGCCGCTGTCTTTCGACGTCAGCAAAGGCTTCAGCACGGCCATGCCGGACTTCATGGCTCGCGCGGCAATCAAAACCTCCGGAACATAAAGGACGTTGTGCTTGAAGTCCTCGCCGACCACGCTCATGCCGGCAATGAGACCATCGGTCAGCACTTCCTGCGCGGAGCGTCCTTCGGCCAGAGCAGCTTCGGTCAGCTTGCCCACCTGGTCGGCATTTCCTTCGTACAGGTGTTGATTCATCAAGGCATAATCGGGCATCGAATGGTTTCCTCAGCGAGCGCTTGCAACCGCTCCGGCGGCGCGTTTGGCATTGAATTCTTGAAGGGCCTCAAGCATGGCCAGAATATTTTCGCGCGGCATTCCCGGGCTGGAGCCGCCCCCGACGGAGAGGATGATGCCCTCACCGCCCGAACCTTCCAGAACTTCCAGAGTTTCGTCTTTCACTTCTTCGGGGGTACCGCGAACCGCGATCTCCAGCGGATTCACATTGCCCATCAGGCACATGCGGTCGCCGATGCGCCGTTTTACTTCGGTGATGTGCCGCTGCTTGCCCCAGTTGAGTACATTGAATCCCGTGTCAGGCAGATGGTCGAGGCAGGCATCCACTTCGGCGTCGTTGTGATAGAGCTTCACCCAATCCTTGGGAAAGGCGTCGCAGATTCGCTTGAGATAAGGATGCGCAAATTCCAGATAATGCTCCTCGTTCACGAACCCGACGATGTCGTCAAGGATGAAAATGCTCTCAACGGTATCGCCCATGACTTTTTGTTGCGCCTTCAGCCAGTCAATAATGACGCGCGTGCAGAGATCAAGCAGCTTATGCGCGCCCTTTGGATCTTCGACCAGATCGATCATGAACTCCGTTGTACCGCGGACGAATCCTGCGGTACACATGGGTCCGCGCGAGGTGACCATGGGAAGAATGTAGCCGGCATCGAGAATCCGCTGACGCGCCATGCCGATGCGATGAAGAGTGAGGCCCGCAAATCCGTCGGCCTCGACCTCGTATTCGGGGAAGTTATCAATGTCTTCCAGGCGATAGAGCGTGTGGTATTCGCTGGGAGTATTGTCTTGCCAGAACTTGATTTTGGCCCCCAGGATCGAAGGTTCCGCGGCCATCCCGTACTCCATCCACCATGAAGGGATGAAGATGATGTCTGGAAACTCCTGCATGATCTTCAAGTTCGATTGAAACCACACCTCTGGATCCAAAAAATAGTCCAGGTGTTTGATGCCAAGGTATCCGGGAATCCACGGGCTATCGATGATCAGCGCCATCGGGATTTTGTCGATTTTTTCGCGCCGCACTGCTCGCTTAAACGTCTCCCACTGTTCCGACCGCATACTTTTCCTCCCGATCACCATCGTGATCGATGCATTCCTGTCGAGCCCATGACCTGAATGAGCGACCCCCTCGCCATCCGTCTTGCCCGAATTGCCAATCTAATTCTTCTCGTTTGATGAGGCGGTCAACGCACCGCTCAAAGAACGCAGATTGCGAAGCCCGCCATGAGCCTAAGTGCAATCATTCCCATTATCTAAGATTTTCTTCGACTGTCGTAATAATTGCAACTCAGTAATCATAATGTATGAGGAACGAGGCGCACAAGAGCGTTCCCCTGGCCGGTGGGGCCACGCATCAAGTGGCAAGGTCTGGGTCTCAAACTGAGGTCTATGTCAACGGGCTCGGATTGAAGATTGTGAACTCATTGTGCAGGCCCCAGTGGTCGGCCCACGTCTTTTTGCGCCCGCTGGCCACTTCCAACACCATGGAGAAGATCTCCCACCCGACTTCTTCAATCGTCGCTTCCGCAGTTGCAATTCGTCCCGCGTCTACATCGATCAAGTCATGCCAGCGTTGGGCAAGCCCGCTGTTTGAGGCCACTTTGATCACCGGCGCCATCGCCAGGCCGTAGGGCGTGCCGCGTCCGGTTGTGAAGATGTGCACGTTCATCGATGCTGCCAGTTGCAGCGTGCCGCAAATGAAGTCGCCCGCCGGGGTCGCCGCGAATACAAGCCCCTTTTGCGTCACGCGCTCGCCAGGTCCGGTCACACCCATCAGAGCTGAACTTCCCGCCTTGGCTACCGATCCCATCGTCTTCTCGACGATATTTGCCAAGCCGCCCTTTTTGTTGCCCGGCGATGGATTCGCATTCCGATCTGCGCCACCGCGATGCAGATAGTCGTCGTACCACGCCATCTCGCGCAAAAAGTCACGCGCAATTTCCGGCGTGGCCGCGCGTGCCGTCAGCAAGTGCGCCGCGTCGCGCACCTCCGTCACCTCGGAAAAAATGGCTGTTGCGCCCGCGCGCACCAATAGATCGGCAGCAAATCCGACGGCCGGATTCGCGGTCACTCCGGAAAACGCGTCCGACCCTCCGCATTGCAAACCCACGACCAGATCGGAAGCCGGGCAAGTCACCCTCCGCCGCTCGTCCAGTTTCTTCAGTCGCGTCTCGGCCAGGTTCATGATCGTGTCCACAATCTCGCGAAAGCCCTCGTGCGCGTCCTGCAGCACGGCCACGGCAGGCTCTTCCTGGAGCACGTTGAGCCCGCCGCCCGACAACAAGAGCGCTGGCTGCAATTTCTCGCAACCCAGGCTCACCAACAGCAACTCGCCTCCGAAGTTCGGATGCAGGCTCAGATTCCTGAGCGTGCGCACCGGGATCTCCGCCCCCGGCGCGCTCAGAGCTACTCCGCAGCCGTAAGGATGCGTAATGGCTACGACATCGTCCACGTTTGGATATTTCGGAAGGATTTCAGTCTTGATGCGCCGCACCGCGTAGTCAACGGTCGCGGCGACGCACTGCACCGTGGTGCTGATACCGAGAATGTTCTTGGTGCCCACTGAGCCATCGTGGTTCCGATAGCCCTCGAAGGTGTACCCATCGAGCGGAGGTAATGGCTTCGGTGTTGCTGTTGCCAGCGGACAATCAGCTAGCAGCGGCGCCACCGGCTCGATGATTAGCCCCTCATGCACCCAGCTGCCCTGCGCAATATTCCGATTTGCGTAGCCAATCGTCACACCGTAGCGCACAATCGCTTCGCCTTTGGCGAGATCGGTGAGCGCAACCTTGTGCGCTTCGGGAATGGCTTCGCGCAACTCCAGTCCTGAATCGAAGCGGCTCCCCGCCGGCAGTCCACCCTGGTTCACGACAATGGCCACATTGTCGCGCTCGTTCACGCGAAGATATAGGGGATTCATCGGCAAGCTCACCGCCGCCCGGCTACCGCCAACCCAGCCACGCTGCTTCTCGATCATAAACCTCACCTTGCGAGCTTGCGATTCTCCTTTACAGGCATACAGCCGCTCTCATAATTTCATTGGGGTGCGCGCTACGTCTCCTGCTCTCTGAAGACTCAGCCGCGCCTCAACCGGAGTCGAAGAGATGAATCGCAGACAATTCCTTGCATCAACCGGAGCCGCAGGCGTCCTCGTTTCGAGCGGCATCGATTCGCAGCCGCCCATCGCAGCCCCGTCGTCACAGCCCGTTCTCATGAAACTGGGCGACCAGACCGCTCCCACGAACGACGTTCATCTTAAATACCTCGCTCGCTATGGAGTGCGCAACATTTGCGGCTATCCAGAAATCGAAGGCGATCGTCTCTACGCCACGGTTGACGAGCTCAAGCGCATGGTCGACATGGCCGCCAAATACGGCATCAGTATTGACTGCACCGCGCCGCCCTTTCTCGAGTCCAGCTATATCGACCACGAAAAGCATCCCGCCATCATGCTCGCCGAGAGCCCGGAGCGCTATCGCGACATCGAGCAGTTGCAAATCTTCATTCGTAACTGCGCACAAGCCGGGATCCCTTGCGTGAAATACAACATGAGCATCCTCGGCATCCTGCGGAGTGGCTGGGTCCCGGGCCGCGGAGACGCGCTATACCACCAGTGGAATCTTTCCGAAGCCCATCCCGAAACGCCGCTCACCAAAGCCGGCGTAGTCGACGCCGACGTCTTCTGGGAACGCATCACATACTTCCTCGATCGCATCATCCCGGTCGCCAACGAATACAAAATCCGCATGGCCTGTCATCCGCAGGACCCCGGCGTGCCGCCCGAGGGCTATCAGGGAGTCAACCGTGTGCTCGGCACGATTGATGGACTCAAGAAATTCATCACCATTCAGGAAAGCCCGTATCACGGCCTCAACTTTTGCCAGGGAACCATCTCTGAAGACCTCCAGAGTCCCGGCGTCGAAATCTTCGATGTCATTCGCTACTTTGGCACGCGCAAGAAAATCTTCAACGTCCACTTCCGCAACATTCGCGGACATCGCAACGACTTTATGGAGGTTTATCCCGACGAAGGCGACGTCAATTTCGTCAAGGCTATCCGCGTCTACAAGGAGATCGGCTACCCCTATATGCTCATGCCCGATCACGTTCCGATGGCCAATGCCGATCCCGACTCCCTGCAGTCGTTCGCTTTTTGCTACGGGTACATTCGCGCGCTCCTCCAGGCGGTCAGCGAAGAAGCCTGAGCCCAGTTCTTGAGCCTCGTTCCGCATGCTACCGTGAGAATCGAATCGAATCCCAGGTTCTGCCCGGCCAACTCTCTCGATGCCTGAATCTCGACAATCCCGCGTTCGCTATCTCATCATCACCATTCTCTTCGTGGTGAGCTGCTTCAGCTTTGCCGACCGGTCTGCTCTCTCCCAAGCCGCTTCCTCCATGCCCAGGGAAATGAATCTAAATGCGGCGAGGTTGGGCTATCTACTCTTCGCGTTCGGTTGGGCCTACGCGCTCGGCCAGCTTCCCTCCGGCGGCTTGCTCGATCGCTTCGGATCGAAGCGCGTCTACGGCATCGCCATCATCGGCTGGTCGATAGGCGCTTTTCTCACCGCCTTTGCCGGGTACCTTGCCGCCAGCGCAGCCTTCACCGCGATCTTCATCCTCAGAGTGCTCTCCGGTTTTTTCCAGTCGCCCGTATTCCCCGGCAACGGCCGCATCGTCGCGTCCTGGTTTCCCACGACCGAGCGCGGACGCACCTCAGCCATCTTCAACTCCGCGCAGTATTTCGCTCTTCCTATTTTTGCGCCTATCTTCGGGTGGTTGATCCACGGGTTCGGCTGGCAGAGTTGCTTCTGGTTCCTGGGCGCGCTCGGCTGCGTTCTCACTCTCGTCTGGTACACCAATATCTACCGCGTCAAAGACCATCCGCGCATTTCGCAGGCCGAGATTGAATTCATTGAGCGCGGCGGTGGCCTCGTCGACGCCGATTCGGCCGCGAGTCCGCGCCGCAACACCCTCACCTGGGCCACGATCAAAATGCTCCTCAGCTACCGCATGCTTGTTGGCGTCTACATCGGTCAGTACTGCATCGCCACGCTCACCTGGTTCTTTGTTACGTGGTATCCGCTCTACCTCTCGCAGGCCCGCCACATGTCCGTCATCAACGTTGGCCTCGCAGCCGCCGTGCCTGGTCTTTGCGGAGGCTTCGGGGGAGTCCTGGGCGGCGTCATCTCCGATCGGCTTCTCTCTCGTGGCCACTCGCTCACCTTCAGCCGCAAACTTCCCATCATCGCCGGCCTGGCGCTTTCGATCTCCATCGTCGCCTGCAACTATTTGTCGTCGCAGATCCTCATGATTTTGTTCATGTCGCTTTCGTTCTTCGGCAAGGGTTTCGGCGCGCTCGGCTGGACGGTCATCTCCGACACCTCGCCGCGCGGCATGGTGGGCATAAACGGCGCCCTCTTCAACCTCTGCGGCAACATGGCCGGAATCACTACGCCGCTCGTCATCGGCTACATTGTCCAGAAGACTCACTCTTATAACGGCGCGCTCGTCTTCGTCGGACTTATTGCCTTCTGCGCCATCGTTAGCTACGGTCCTATCGTCGGCGAAATCAAGCGCCTCGACTTTGCCGCGCCGCCCGCCTGATTTAGCGCTTTACAATCGCCAAAGGAGACTCAACTCATGGCTGACCGGCCCGGCAAATTCCCACCCAACAGATTCAAGCTTGCGCTGGCGCGGGGCGAGCGCCAGGTCGGCCTCTGGTGTTCCCTCGCCAGCCCTGTTGCCACCGAGATCGCCGCCGGCGCTGGATTCGACTGGATCGTCGTGGACGGCGAGCACGGCCCCAACGACATCACAACGCTGCTGCCGCAGTTGCAGGCCATGCAGGGCGGCACAGCCGAGCCTGTCTTTCGAATCCCCTGGAATGAACCGGTCATCATCAAGCGCGCGCTCGACGTGGGCGCGCGTTCGCTCCTGATCCCCTGGGTGCAGAACGCCGAAGAAGCGCGCCGCGCCGTTGCCTCTACGCGCTATCCCCCGCTGGGCATTCGCGGCGTCGCCCGCGCCATCCGCGCAAACGACTACGGCCGCACGGCGGACTATCACCGCAACGCTCACCTCGACACTTGCGTCCTTGTTCAGCTTGAAACCAAGACCGCGCTCAGCGACATTGAGGCCGTTGCTGCAGTTGAAGGCGTCGACGGCATTTTCATAGGTCCCAGCGATGTTGCCGCATCGCTCGGCCATCTGGGTGATCCCAAGCAGCCTGAAGTGCAGGCCGCCATCAAAGATGCGGTCAAGCGCATCCGCGCCGCGGGCAAATCCGCCGGCTTCCTCACCGGGGACCGAGATGAAGCGGAAGCCATGTTCGACCTGGGCTTCAACTTTACCGCCGTCGGCAACGACGTCAGCATCCTCTCGGGCGTCCTGACTAACCTGGCCGCACACTTCCGCAAGCAGTAGGCGCGGGGGCTCCCGCCGCGTCAAGTTGCTCCCGTATCACCGCCTAACCGCACAGAACTCGAAAATCGAGGGTATTCGCCGCGAATTCCATGGTCATTGCGGATTCACCTCACGTTCCGCATCCTGCTCGGAAATCAGACGCAAGGGGCCCAGGATTCCTGAGGGAAGCGGCTCGAGATGATCCATGTCCTGCGGTGTGAACTTCTCGCCGTAGCGAAGATTCAGCAGCCGGTAATCTGGCGCGGCGCGCCCGGCGAGCTCGTTGATAGCTGTGTTGGCCACAACAATCTTCAGTTCGTTCGTCCCCGGATGCAGCAGGGGCGAAATGTTCACGTTGAAGGGCGGATGCCACACGGCTCCCGCGCGCTTTCCGTTTAGGTAAACCACGGCCGCATCGCGTAGCGGTGGGTCGTACCACGCGCGCATTCCCGCCTGATGAAGCTCCGTGCGCTCTACCGGCGTTCCCACCCCGAAATCCAGAAGCACGGTGCCGGCGTGTGCCACGGAATCGGGAATCTCAACCGCGCGTTCATAGGTCGCCGTGCCGGAGTAATATTTCTGGGCTTCATCGTCCGTCCACGAGTGCAGGCTTTGCATGGTTTCCGCCGCGCCCGTTTTGTCGAACGTTACCTTCCAGTCGTGGGTCAAGTCGATGGGCGCAAACTGCGCGGCATCAATGGGCTTCTCCGCTGGCGCCGCATGCTCGGAGAAGACAACCACGCGCGACTCGTACGGCCCCAAATCGAAGTGGATTGTTTTGCCGCTTTCAGTATTTGTGATTCTTCCCGTGAACGGATCCCACATCTCTGCACCTTCCGCTCCGCTGCGAAAGGTCGCGTCGAATGAATGCGGCCGGTTATCGGCGTTCGCCAAAAAATAAATGTTTGCCCACATCAAGCTCCGGCGCACAAACCCGACCTCGGGTGTCGCAGGATTCAACTCAACGTCTGGCTTTAGTGCGATTGCTCGAATCGCTGCACCCACATCCGCAGCATTCGCCACCACTTTCACATTTTTCATGGCGGGATTCGAAAGCTCCTGCGAAATCTCCTCCACCTTCGCCGAATCCCGCGGCCCCTCCTGGAATCCCGGCGCTCGCGAGGGAAGGTTCTTCACTACGATGACCACTCCGCCGTGTCGCGCGAAGTTTTCGATGCGCCGGTACGTCACGACAGGCAATCGCTCTACGTTCGGAAGAATCAGCACCGGATAACGAGTGCCCTCGCGATCGATCGCCGCCGAGTTAATGAAGTCGAAGTCGTAGCCCGCATCGAGAATCGCAGGAACCAGATCGGGCCCCAGCAGGTGAGGCATCTCGTCGGTAACGGAGACGTGGCCGGAACGGAAGCGAGCCTGCGCGTCTTCTTCAGGCAGCAAAACAGCGATGTCGTTGGCTGGCTTGCCCTGGCGCAGCAGATAGCTCATGCGCGTCAGGTAACTCATCACATCCGGCATGACCATCCACCAGGGATTGTGATCGTTGAAGACCGCAGCCGCGTAGAACGACCAGCCGGGATCGCCGTCCGAAGGCGGCGAATAGGGCCATCCGTGGCCGACGAGCTGATTGATTCCCTGCAGGAAAAACGTGTCTGCCTCGGCTTTCATATCCAGCGGCGTAGCGCGGAACGGGGGCGAATGCAACCACGTCCAGGTCTCCGACGATGTGATGGTCTGACCATCCAGGTGGCTTGCCGATGTTGCCCATCGTGTATACGAGAACGGCCCGTGCCATTGCGATCCCTCGCCTTCAGGCAGATCGACGAGCGCGTTGCTCGAGAGCGTGACAGCGGGAGTTCCGTAGCTTTGCGAGCGGAACCGTGTGTGATGCTCGCGTGCCCAGGTGTTCAGAGGCGTCAGATAGTGCTCGTCAATCAGCTCGGCCAATGTGCGGCCCCAGTCGTAACGCAAGTCGGCGGCTTCAGCCGTGGTCCCGGCGACGAGCTCCGGAAGGTGCGGCGTCAGGTCGTAACCGCGGCGCGTGCGAAATTCGTCGAGGAAGTCCGGTGTCCAGTCGGACTCATACACCTCCAGGCTGTCGCTGAAGACCGAGTAGGGGATGTTCTTCCCGCAGGCCTGGATGAGTGGATCGGCGACAGTTTTCAAATGGTTCTGAATCGCCTCCATGCTGAAATGGTCGAGCACAAATCCCTCCGCGCCGACCGCTGCGCGTTTCACCTGTTGCCCGGTGCGGCTGGAAATGAAAAACATTACGACATGTGGGCCGGCGAGGCCGGCAGGCAGCGTAAGCCTGAAGGCGCCGATTGCGTGCAACAACTCCGCGTGCTCGGCATCATACTGGCTCGGAGTTCCCGAGGTGAGGAACGTGGCCAGTAGTTTCTCACCATTGCTCAACGAAGGAACCGGAAGGGAAGTGGCATCGGCTGGCACAGCGTTAATCACGATGCGCAGGCGGCCTGCCGCGTCGGTGACCGGGACATAGGATCCACCGTATGGCCAACCGCTGGCGAGCGTCAGATTCAGGCGCATGCCAAGATCGTGCGCCGTCTGCGCAGCGAAACCCACCCTGTCGAGAAAATCTTTGGAGAGAAAAGGCAGATCGCGGAAGTTCCTGGCCGGATCGTCGAGCTCGAGCGCATACACAGGTTGGATTTCGGCGCCTCCGATTCCGCCCGCCTTCATCGTGCGTAATTCGCGGGCCAGTTCGGTCTTCTCCACAGCGGGCCCGAACCACCACCAGCGCATCATGGGCCGGGCGTCGGCAGGCGGCGCAGCGAATCCGGCGCGAACCGCCGCCAAGGAGTCCGCTTGACCCGATGCTTGAGACGCCGCAGGCGATGCTGCAAGCAGAGCCAGCAGGAATGCGGCGAAGAAAAGGCGGGCGCAGAAACAAAAAGAGAGCGTAGTCCAGGAGAAGCGCACGACGGAACCCCCTCGGCGGTCCATCGTAATCTGGCGGGATACAAAATGAGAAATAGAACGCGGAACGAGGCTGAAGCCGCCTCCGCCAGCACGGGAGCGGAACCCTGCCAAAATCTGCGTCTAACTCCTTGCATTTCTCCCCTTTCGCGAGCCCTCTCGCCCTAGCGAATCAGATCTTCGCCTGGGTTGTCAGCCGATTTTCCTTTCACTTTCCGCTTGCAACCGGTGTTAGCATTTTTTGCGGGATCATTCAAAACCGTTTGGCAATGTGATAAGGAACGCGATGCGCACGTGCTTTTTGCTCAAGATACGCCCAGAAAAAATCGAAGAATACAAGGCCCGCCATGCGCAGGTTTGGCCGGAGATGCTTGCCGCGCTCCACCAGACCGGCTGGCGAAATTACTCCCTTTTTCTGCGGCCTGACGGCATTGTGGTCGGCTATTGCGAGACCGACGACTTCGATCGATGCCGCGCGGCCATGAAGCATCACCCGGTAAATCAGCGTTGGCAGACCGAAATGGCGCCCCTCTTCGACTCCCTTAACGGCGACAGCGCGGATGACGCGATGTTTCCGCTCGAAGAAGTCTTTCACCTCGATTGAAGTGAACCTTATGCCCCGATGCCAACTCGTCGTCTGAGTGCGGCTCAGGCGGCGAAACCGCTGGTGAATCCAGCTCATCAACACACAGCTTGATACAGCTTGAGAAATCGCTTACTTGCTTCCATTCTGTTTGCTCCCAAGGAGAAACCCGACGGCCAAACGGCAAAATCCTCGCTTCCAGAAACTCTCCGACTAGTTTTTTCGAGACCCGAAATAGAAATAAATGTTGACAGCGGCTCAGGATGCTTGTAACCATGTTCCGCGAAGCGGTTGTGGTCTGACCACTGTCCCCGGAAAGAAAGAGCGCTGGTTCCATTATTCGGAAGCAAACGAAAATCGGCGCGGTGGTATCGGTCATCGCAGGACCAATCGATCTACTTGAGGAGGAAACGATGCAACAAGTCGGTGTGAATCCAGAGGTTCGGCAGGAAATGAGGCCACGGCGGTGGGCCATGTGCCTGATTCTGGCACTTTGTGTAACCGCTTTCACCCTCGCCCCGGCGGGGGTTCGCGCGCAAATCGCAGGCACAGGCAGTATTCAGGGCACGGTCTCCGACCCGAGTGGGGCCGTTGTGGCCGCGGCGCACGTCGAGCTGACCGACGAAGCCACAAACGTGAAGCGCGACACGCAGACCGACGGAAGCGGCGTGTATCTGTTTCCCAACGATCCCATCGGCACCTACGACATAAGCGTGAGCGCCCTCGGGTTCAAGACCTACGAGCAAAAGGGGATTGTGCTCGAAGTGGGCAGCAGCATTACGGTGAACCCAGTGCTGACAGTGGGCGGCAGAGAACAGACAGTCGAGGTACAGGCCGAAGGGCTGGCGCTGCAGACCGAAGACCCGACATTCAAGCAGACGATCGATTCGAGTGAAGTGACTGAGATGCCGCTGAACGGGCGGCAGATGACCGCGTTGATTACGGCATCGGGCGGCTCGAGCCCGGCGCCCGCGGGCGATTTTACCGGCAGCAAGTATTCTTACCAGACAATTTCGGTGTCGATCGCCGGTGGCGGCGGCAACACCACGCTGTGGCGCCTGGACGGCGGCGACAACCAGGACTACATGGCCAATGGCAACCTCCCCTATCCGTTTCCTGACGCGGTGAGCGAGTTCAGCGTGGAATCGACGGACCTGGGGGCGCAGGACGGCGGGCACGTAGGCGGTATGGTGAACGTCGTGACAAAGTCGGGATCGAACCAGTTTCACGGCGAGGGATTCGAGTTTATTCGCAACAACTATATCGACGCGACGAACTTCTTCTCCACTTGTACTCCGGTGGCTCCGAAGACGACTTGTTCGCCGAAAGATACTCTTCATCAGAATCAGTTCGGCGGAGTGTTCGGCGGGCCGGTCAAGCGCAACAAGATGTTCGCGTTCGCGGCCTACCAGCGCTGGGATGCGGACCAAACGCAGTCGAATACCCAGGCCACGGTGCCTACGGCCGCGAACCTGACAGGCGACTTTTCCGTGTCGGACGGCGTGCCCGGCGTAACCGGCAGCAATCCCTGCAATTCCACTCACGCCGCGATTCCGCTGGTCGATCCTTTAACCGGCGTAGCGCTGGCGGGAAATAAATACGCGACGCAGCCAACCTACAGCGCGCCGGCGCTGGCCTTGCAAAAGTATTTGCCGCCTGACGTCGTGGGCGGGACGGTGGACCCAAGCGGGTGCGGGTTTGTTTCCTACGCCATTCCGTACAAAGTCACCGACAACCAGTTCGTGACTCGCGAGGACTTTACCATCAACTCGAAGAACAATCTCTTCGGACGGTATTTCATCGATGGCTACCAGTTTCCCGCGTACTTCTCGCCGACCAACATCCTGATCACCACGCAATCGGGCAACATCGAGCGGGTGCAGACGTTTACGCTGGGCGAGATTTATCAGATTTCGCCGAACGTGGTGAACTCGGCGCACATTTCGATTTTGCGGCGTGTGAATAACCGCGGGTACGCAGCGAACGACATCAATGCAGCGACGTTGGGCGTGAACGTGTACCAGGTGGTTCCCAACGGACTGCAGATGAGCGAGGGCAAGTTCTCGATCGGCGGCGGCACCAACTCGGTGGCGCATTTCAACGACAACACGGCCTCAATTGACGACGACGTGACCTGGGTTCGGGGCAGGCACCAGATCGGGTTCGGCGGCGAGTGGGTGCAGAACGAGCTGAATATCGGAAACGCCTATGAAGGCAACGGCATCTTCACCTTCAACGGCGAATACTCGGGCAGCGGACCCAAGGGCGGCAGCACGATCGGCGACCAGACTCTCGATTTCCTGATGGGAACACTGGGCTCGACGAGCCCGTTCCAGCAGAGCAAGCAACAACAGAACGCACTGCGCGGGCCGATTCCGAGCCTCTACGTTCAGGACACGTTTCACGCCACGCATCAACTGACGTTGGTGGGCGGGGTACGCTATGGACCGAACGTCATGCCGCACGATTACTTCAACCGCGGGGTTGAATTCAGCATGGCCAACTTCCTTTCGAATACCGTGAGCACCGTGTATCCGAACGCGCCGGCCGGAGCGCTTTACTACGGCGACAAGGGCGTGACAAAGCAGTTCACGCAGAACTCGTGGATGCAGTTCTCGCCGAACCTCGGGGTATCGTTCGACCCGACGGGCAACGGCAAGACGGTGTTTCGCGGCGGCCTGGCGCTGATGTTCGACAACCCGAACTTCTTTACCGCGCAGCGCAACCAGCAGAACCCGCCGTTTGCGACGGCGGTCACCAATGCACAGACCTCGTCGTCGCCGCCGATTCCCTTCGCGGCTCCGTGGTCGGTGGGTACGATTACAACAAGTCCGTTTCCGCAGCCGCAGATTCCGAATCCGACGCAGGCACTTTTCTTCCCGCAGTCGCAATTCATCGTGATGCCGGCGCACTTCAAGGCGGCCTACTCGGTGCAATGGACTTTCAGCATCCAGCGCGAATTCGGCAACAACTGGCAGGCGCAACTGGATTACATCGGCAACTCGACGCGCCACGATCCTGTAGGTTACCCGTTTGACCCGGCGGTCTTTATTCCGGGCGAGTGGGGTGCGGGCGGAACGGGCTGCGCGGGCATCGTGACCACGGGACCGGCGGCAGTGAAGCCGGGCGCGGCGGGGACGAACTGCTCGACCACAGGAAACCAGACGTCGCGGTTCCTACTGACGACCGAGAATCCGAACTCCCTGAACGGTTCGGGGGGGCAGATCGGCGGCAACATGTACCTGGGGAGCGGCAGCGGATCGGTGATCGTGAGCGACGAGGCAACGGCGAATTACAACGGCATGGTGGCGTCGATCCAGCACCGCATGTCGAACACTTTCAGCCTGCTGGCCAACTGGACATGGTCGAAATGCCTGGACATCGAAGACGCCCAAGGCGACCTGGCCAGCACGACGGTCGAAAATCCCAACAAGCTCTCGATGGACTACGGCCCATGCGGTTCGGACTTCCGCCATATCGAGAATGCCGTTTTGATCGCCAAGAGCGGCTTTAACGCGCACCTGAACAACTTTGCAAAGCTGGTCATCAACAACTGGGAATTGGCTCCGCTGTTCCGTATCCAGAGCGGCGCGCCGTTCACCGTCACTTCAGGACAGGACAACTCACTGACCGACGTAGGCAACGACCGGCCCAACAGGGTTCCGGGCGTGAATCCGTATGCCGAGGTTCACTTCCGCGCCCCCGCTGCGACCGAGGCCAACCGCGAGTTCTTGAATCCGGCCGCGTTCCAGCAGGTGTGGCAAACGGCCGGGTGCGCTTCAGCCACGGCCGCCGGCTGCCCAGCTCTGGGGACGTACGGGAATATCGGCAAGAACACGTTCCGGGGCCCGAGTTCGCTGCAATTCGATGCGCAGATTTCGCGCATCTTTGTGATCCATGAGAGCTTGACGACAACGCTGCGGCTGGAGGCATTCAACGTGCTGAATCATCCTGACTTCCAACCTCCATCCAGCTCATCAACCGGATCCCTTCCTGCCAATACCGGCGGCGCGGCAACTCTTACGTCATCGTCCTTTGGCCAGGTCTCGGCAACATACAATCAAGCCCGCGTCTTCCAGGGCAGCATGAAAATCAACTTCTAGCCTTGCTTGTTCGCGAGTATTCTGCAATGCCGGGCGCTTCGGATCCCTGTCGAAGGGATCTTGAAGCGCCCGACTTATCACGACGGCTTTTATATTACTTGCTGCACTGTTTCAGTTCCCGCATGCACATTGAATTTCACCGGAAAGTCAACCTCAAAAGGAACCCATCATGGAATCGAATCAAAACAATCGCAGGGAGTTTTTGAAAGCCGGCGGCGCAGCGCTTGCGGCGACCGCGGTTTCATGGAACGCCAAAAGCTATGCGCAGATCGCGGGCGCAAACGATCGCGTGCGCGTCGGCATCGTGGGCTGTGGCGACCGCATGAAAGGCGGCGATCTGCCCGCTTTCCAGCAGAATGCCCAGGAACTTAATTTCCAGATTGTGGCCGTCTCCGATATCTGGAACCGTCGCCGCGATGAAGGCGCAGCTTTCATTGAAAAGCTCTGCGGAAACCGTCCCGACACCGTTAGAAACAACGATGAATTGTATGCCCGTAAAGATGTGGATGCAGTCATTATCGCCACAGCCGATTTCCAGCACGCGTGCCACGGCACCGAAGCCGTAAAGGCGGGCCGCGATGCCTACGTGGAGAAACCAATTGCGCACACCATGGCCGACGCGCGCATGATTCTTGACGCGGTGAAGAAGAGTGGCAGGATTGTGCAGGTGGGAACGCAGCGCCGCTCCACGCCTGCGTATCAAAAGGCGGCGGAATACATCAAGTCAGGCCAATTCGGCGACATCGTGATGGTTGAGATGAGCTGGAATGTGAACCAGCCCGGCCGCTGGCGCAGGCCCGACGTTGTGCCTTTGCTGAAAGAGGAAGATACCGACTGGAAGCGCTATTCGCTGGGTAGGAATATGGGGCCATTTGACGCCAGGAAGTATCTTGAGTTTCGCCTCTTCTGGCCGTTCTCGTCAGGGATCCCTGACCAGTGGCTGGTTCACCAGATCGATACGGTGCACTGGTACACCGGGCTGCCGCATCCTCGCTCCTGCGTGGCTAATGGCGGCATTTATCTATGGAAAGATGGACGCACCAATTGGGACACCATGACCGCGGTGTTCGATTACGGCCCGCTTGATGACCCGACTAAGGGCTTCCAGGTGCAGTACACATCGCGCTTCACGAACTCAGCCGGCGGCGTGAAGGAGCTTTACTACTCGAACGGCGGCATGATCGACATGGATAAACAGACGGTGACGCCGACGGGTGGCCTTAATGCCAAATTTGCGGCCGAGATGAACATGAAGGCCAACCTGCTGCCTAGTTTCTCGCTGGTCGAAAAGACAGAGACCGTTGAGACGGATGCCAACACGCACGGCGATCCGCAGACGGCGGCGAATATGCGCAACTGGATGGAGTGCGTGCGCTCGCGCAAGACTCCGAACGCGCCGATCGAGGCAGGCTACAGCCATTCCATCGCGCTGTGCATGAACGTGGCGGCAATCCAGACTGGGATGAAGGTGACCTTCGACGACAAGACACAGCAGGTGCTGGCCGGGGGCAAGGTGTATGCGTAGCCGAGTGCTGATTGCCGCGGCCGCATCTGCGTCATGGCTGGCCACTGTTGCCTTTGCGGCACCGCCGAAGGGCGTGGAAGTGGTCCCCGACGCAGCGAAGCGGCGCGTCGACATCACGATCGACGGGCAGCCCTTTACGTCGTACATTTGGCCCACGAATCTCAAGAAGCCAGTGCTTTTCCCGATCGTGGATGCAGACGGAGTGACCATCACGCGAGGCTGGCCGCTTGAGCCGCGCCCCGGTGAGCGAACCGACCACCCGCACCACGATGGACTGTGGTTCAATTACTCGAACGTGAATGGGTTTGATTTCTGGAATAACTCCGATGCAATCCCGGCAGCGCGAGCCTCGAAGATGGGCACGATTGTGTTCGACCGAATCGTCCTAGCAAAGAGCGGAGCGGCACGCGGCGAACTCATCACTGATTCGACGTGGATCGACGGGAATCAACATCCTATTCTGGCGGAAACTACACGTTATGTTTTCGCGCGTGACGGGGAGACGCGCAGCATCGACCTGATCGTGAAGCTGAAGGCGCTGGACGATGTTGTCTTCAACGACGATAAAGACGGCTTGCTCGGGCTGCGCGTGGCGCGATGGCTTGAATCGCCCGAAGAAAAGGGCGGCACGTTTACCGACGCGAATGGCGTGGCCACGAAGGTTGCGGCGGCGGACTTGGCGGGTGTGGCGCCGCCGACCGGCGAGTACCTCACGAGTGAGGGAGTGAAGGGAGAAGCGGCGTGGTCGACACGCGGCCGCTGGTGCTCGCTCACCGGCCACGACGATTTGGGGCACGCGGCAACCATCGCAATCTTCGACCACCCCGGGAATGTTGGCTATCCAACCTACTGGCATGCGCGCGGCTATGGGCTGTTTGCCGCGAATCCGCTGGGGCGCCACATGTTCGATCCGAAGCAGCCACCGCTCGACTACACGCTCAAGAAAGGACAGTCGATAACGTTCCGCTATTTGCTTGTGTTCTACACGCACCCCGTCACGCCGGACGAATTGAACCACGAGGCCGACGCGTTTGCCGCAGGGAAGAACTAGGACGAGACAGTAGCCTGTTTCTCTTGATAACGCTGTTTCAGAATCCAAACCTTTTGACCCGACCAGTTCGGCGAGAACCGGCGATGTGTTTTTAAGAGTTGCAGTGAGGTTTCCAGCCGGTCGATGATCGCACAGAGCGTTCAACCGAGGACTGGAACATTGCCCCGTCACAAGACAGCGCCAGCGCGGAATCGAGGATATTTGAGGGAGCTAAAGCGATGGATATGCCGTCAGTGATTACGCGCAAATATAATGTAATGTGTAGATTAGCAACCAGCTGAAGAATGTGCACCGGTTAGTGGCGGAGAGACTGGGATTCGAACCCAGGTTAGAGTTTCCCCTAAACACGCTTTCCAAGCGTGCGCCTTCAGCCACTCGGCCATCTCTCCGATCATGCGGGCTGACTGTCTGAGTTTACCATCTTCAAAGCTTTTGGCCGGTGCTGATCCTGACGTCGATTCGACTCCGTGAGAGACGGCATTGCGGCATTTTCCTGAAAGCGTATACAGGCCTGCGCGGGCTGGTTTATAGTGCCTTGTTGTCCGCCGCTTCTTCATCAGGACGTATCAGCGCCGGGCATTCATCGGAAAGAGGCTGTCATGTCTCCCATCTCTCGCCGCACCCTGCTCTCATCCGGATTAATTCTCTCAACGTCGTCGCTGCTAGCCCGTGCAGGTTGGGCGCGCGCCGCGGCTTTTATGGCTACCGAGGCGAATGCTGGCGGCCCAGCTACGATTGGACCGCGTGAACACTTGCTTTTCGACCATGGCTGGAAGTTTCAGTTCGGCAACGGCACCGACCCGGCAAAGGATCTAGGCTTTGGAAACACTCAGGAAGACTTCAGCAAGACCGACAACTTCAAGTTTGCGCGGGTGGGGTACGACGACTCGAAATGGCGCTCGCTGAACCTGCCCCACGACTGGGCGGTGGAGCTGCCGTTTGTTTGGGACGACACGCTGGCACCGCATGGATTCAAACCGCTGGGCCGGCGCTACCCGGAGACAAGCGTGGGGTGGTACCGGCGCGAGTTTGATGTTCCGGCCAGTGACGCCGGTCGTCGCATTGCGGTGGAGTTCGACGGAGCCTTTCGCGACGTGCTCGTCTTCGTGAACGGATGCTTCATCGGCCGCAATGATAACGGCTACGCGCCGTTCCGCTTCGACATTACCGACTTTCTTGCGGTGGGTGCGAAGAACTGCATCGTAGTGCGCGTGGACGCAAGCTTTGGCGACGGCTGGTTCTACGAGGGCGCGGGACTTTATCGGCACGTGTGGCTTACGAAGTCCGATGCGCTACACCTGGGGAAGTGGGATAGCACGGTCCGCCCGAAGGCAACTGACGGCAAGGCGGTGAACCTCGAGCTTGCCACCATCGTCGTCAACGAGGGCAAGAACTTCGAGAAGGCCGCGGTGAGTTGGGAGATTCTGGATGCGGCCGGCAAGACGGTGGCTGCGGCCGATGCCCCCGCGCAAGTGATTGACGTCGACGGGAAGGTGAGTTTTGCAGCGGCGGCTAAGCTGAGCGATCCGGCGCTGTGGTCGGTCGACACACCCAATCTTTACACGGCGATCGTCACCGTTAAGACCGTTGACGAGACCCGCGATGCCGAACGCGTCACCTTCGGAGTGCGATTCCTCCGCTTCGAAGCGGATCACGGTTTCTTCCTCAACGATCAGCCGCTCAAGATTCAGGGCACATGCAACCACCAGGATCATGCGGGAGTGGGCGCGGCGCTACCCGACCGCATGCAGGCCTTCCGCATCGGCGTGCTGCAGGGGATGGGCTGCAATGCCGTGCGCACCTCGCATAACATGCCCACGCCAGAGCTGGTTGAGGCATGCGACCGCATGGGCATGATGATGATGTGCGAGACGCGGCAGATGAGCTCCAGCCCCGAAGGCCTGGCGCAGCTTGAAGTCATGATCAAGCGCTACCGCAACTCGCCATCGATCATCATCTGGTCGATCGGCAATGAGGAGTGGCGCCTGCAGGGCGAACAGGCCGAGGAGGGCGCGAAGATTGCGGCAACAATGGTGGAGCGCTGCCACGAGCTCGACCCCACGCGCGTCGTGGGCGCGGCTGTGAACGGAGATAACGAGAAGGGCGTTTCCAATCCGCTTGACATCGTCGGATTCAACTACGTGCTGAAGTATCCGGACGTGTTTCACAAGGAGCATCCGAAGCGGCCCATCTACGGATCGGAGACGGCGAGCACGATTTCCCAGCGCGGCTGCTATCAGACCGATCCGCTGCGCAACACTCTGAGCGCCTACGACGTGAACCACACTGTGTGGAGCCAGCTTGCCGAGGAGTGGTGGACGTTTTATGCCACGCGCGAGTGGGAAGCGGGCGGATTTGCGTGGACCGGCTTTGACTATCGCGGCGAGCCAACGCCTTACGGTTGGCCGTCGATCAACTCGAACTTCGGCATCGTAGACATGTGTGGATTTCCCAAAGACAACTTCTTCTACTACAAAGCCTGGTGGACGAAAGAGCCGGTGCTGCATCTGTTTCCGCACTGGACATGGGAGGGCAGGGAGGGCGAGGAGATTCCAGTGTGGGTTCACTCGAACCTCGACGAGGTGGAGCTGTTTCTAAATGGCAAGAGCCAGGGCCGGCAGAAGGTTCCGCGGCTTGGGCATGTTGAATGGAAAGTTCGCTACGAAGCGGGCGCGATCGAGGCGCGAGGATGGAAAGACGGCAAACTCGTGCTCACTGAAAGGCGCGAGACGACAGGGCCGATTGCGGCGCTGCGGCTCACGGCCGACCGCACTGCGATTAGGTCCGACGGTGAAGATGTCGTCGTGCTCACTGTAGACGCGCTCGACAGCGCGGGACGCGCACTGCCCACGGCCGACAACATGATCAGCTTCAAAGTAACCGGCGAAGGCGCGCTGATCGGCGTGGGCAACGGTGATCCCAATTGCCACGAGAGCGATAAGGAACCGCGACGCTCGCTCTACAACGGCCTCGCGCAGGCGATCGTGCAATCGACGAGAACGCCGGGGACGATCACTATTGAAGCCAGTACCGTGGTCCGCGGCAGCACCGTCGCTCCGGCAAAAATCGAAATCGCGACCAAGCAGGTTGAGCTGAGGGCGTCCGTCGCCTAGTGACGGATGCCGGCTCTCAGCTTTCAGCTGTCAGTCAAAAACAGTGATCAGCGGATCGTGAGCCGCGGGTCCGTGGGATGATCGTCGACATCGGGCGGAGCTCCGCAATCGAGGCGGCTATTCAGCGGTCTGTAGGCTCACGCCCGCTTCGACCGCCGGCGCGGTTTCGGTGATCTCGACATATGCTGCGCATGCTGCACTATTCGGATTGTTCGATCGTGCGTGGGCATGTTTCGCGATCAGGCTTTCGAGAAGGTCGTTCGAGGTGGGGCTAGAGCCGTGTTGGTGAATACTCATTCCGCGCCCTTCAGGGTAACCCAGTAGAAGCGGCGCCAGCAAAACTTGCAGCGAACGGGGCGGAGAAAAAACAGGGCGAGCAGGGCATCGTAAGGGCGCAACTCGCCGGGCTTGAACTGGACGGATTTGCAGCGAGGGCAACGTCGCATCCAAAGAACACGCGGAAGCCAATTCGGCCAAGTCATGGTTTCTACGTTCATCTGGAACCTCCTGTCATACGACGTCCATTTTGAATCTCACAGACCCGACTCGGCCCCCGCGCTCGAATTCGCATCGAGCCATGCGAGGAGGCAGCGAATGCTTGCCGTTGCGAGGGCAATGCTCGAATCGGCTGCTCCGTAATAGAGGTTGATGGTGTCTCCGTCAGCGGCGATGGTTTGGCCGCAGGGAAATACGACATCATGTACGTCTCCAACGCGTTCATATGGGGCTTCGGGACCGAAGATCCATGAGTCGCCGCGTTGCAGGCAGATCTCAGGTTGATCGAGGTCAAACAGGGCGAGGCCGAGGCGATAGATGCTCCCCGAGGCGGTAACCCGCACACCGTGATAGATGACTAGCCAGCCTTTGGGGGTTTCGATGGGCGGAGAGCAGAGGCCAATTTTGTTTGCATCCCACCATCCGCCGCGACGAGCTTGCAGCATGATTTTGTGACTGCCCCAATGGCGCAAATCGGGGGAGTATGAGATCCACATATGAGCGCCGGTAGTGGTCATGGGGCGATGGATCAAGGCCCAGTAGCCGTTGATTCTCCGCGGCAGCAGAGCGGCATCCTTATCTTCAGGAGACATAATGACGCCGTAACGCTCAAAGGTTTTGAAGTCTTTGGTGAGCGCAAGAGAAACTCCCGGGCCGCCGCGCGCAAAGGAGGTATAGGCCACGGCATATTGCTCGAGCTCAGGAACGTAGGTGATGCGCGGATCTTCGATGCCCCAGATTTCCTCGGGGTATTCCTCGGGATTGGCCATCAATGTCGGCTTGGCGTCGATACGCCATCCGTTGATTCCATTTTGAGAACGCGCGGCGCACAAGTGCGACAGGCCGCTGCGATCTTCAACGCGGCAGAGTAACAGAGTGTCTCCGTCGGGCAATCGCACGGCTCCGGCGTTGAACACGCTGTTCACGGCATAGGGCCAATCGTGCCCGCTGAGAATTGGATTGTCGGAGTAGCGCGTGAGCAAAGGAAGATCCGTACATGCTCCTGGTTGCGGCTGTTCTAAAGCAGGGACCTCCGGCAAATCCGGCGGATGAATAAGTGGAGTCAAAGGGAGATGCTCATTTCCTGGTACGTGGTTTCTGCGTGGGTCACCTTCGCTCGCTGCATTTCCAGGAGCGCCATCAGGAATGAAAGCGTCGACTCCGCTCCCTGATTTTCATTCACGCGGTCGGGATGAAGTCCATCTTTGCATCCGCCCGTGGTTGCGTCGTAGAGGGGCGCCTGCAGATCGTTCTTGCCCAGGAACCAATTGAAGACGCAACGAGCTTCTTCGCCCCAGCGCTCATCGCGCGTGAGCCTGTATGCCTCAAGACAAGCAGAGATTGTGGCGCAGGCTTCGACGGGCTGCTGATCGAATCGCGGTTTTTCGCCGCCCTCGGTAAAGCAGCCGCTGGAGCCGATGGGAACAAACATCTCCGGGTCGCCGCAATGCTGCGCGGCGACAAGCCACTCCAGCGACTCGATTCCCGCCGCGAACATCTTCTTGTTCTTGCTGCGGCCGCCGGCCAGGATGAGCGCCTGCGCCAGCCGCGCATTGGAGTACGCAAGACTCGTCTCGAACCAATGCCACTTGTCGGAACGGCTGCGCTCGTAAACATCCAGCAGGCGATTGGCCAGCGCGTTGCGAGCGATTTGCATGGCTCTGTCGCCCGGGAACCAATCGAGATAGGCTTGCAATCCGAGAACGCTGAATGCCCACGCGCGCGGACTGCTGAACTTGAGAGCCGCGGGCACGGCAGCTTCAAAGAGCCTTCCGGCTGCTCCCCGCATTCCCGCATTCTGCGATTGGCCGAGCACCGAACCGAGAGCCCACAGTGCGCGCCCATGGCTGTCTTCCGAGCCAACATCTTCAAGCCATTTGCGATCGTAGCCGAGAAAATTTCTGAAGCGCCCGATATCTGAATGAAATGCAAGCCAGAGAAAAGCCAGGTAGCGGCGAGAGAGATTGAGATGGTCCTCCCCGTGCGGGAACCCGACGCTCTCATTCAGAAGAGTGGAGACGATCAGCGCCCGTGCGTTGTCGTCGGTGGTATAGCCTTCGCGCGTGTTGGGCACGGAGAAGATGGCGTGCTGCAACATGCCGGTGTCATCGGTCATGGTGAACAGATGATTCGTGTTCAGGGCTGGCAGGTGTTCCGTGGGGTCAATCAGGCCCACGGCGACATCGTCAGGATGGGTGGCCCTGGGCTTCAACGAGCGCTCGAAGCGCGCCCGCTGGAAGGTCGCCATGTAGGCTCGCGCGGTGGTCGGCCACGTTGTTCCGCGCGAGTGCAGATAGGCTCGCTTGCGCATCGCATGGCGCTCCGCGTCGTTCTCAAGCAGCGCGACAACCGAATCTGCG
Source organism: Occallatibacter sp. (assembly GCA_049518955.1). Taxonomy (GTDB): domain Bacteria; phylum Acidobacteriota; class Terriglobia; order Terriglobales; family Acidobacteriaceae; genus Telmatobacter. The sequence goes on along the minus strand of JBEKRG010000074.1, from coordinate 875 downwards.
ATGGCGCCCGGATCATCAAACGGGACAATTACGCCTCTTTTGTCCGCGAGCAATTCCTTGGCGTGCAGGTAAGGCGTGGAGATAATCGCCTTGCCGGCTCCGAGCGCGATGGCCAGGGTGCCGGAGACAATCTGCGCCTCCTGCCGGTAGGGCGTGATGTAGATATCCGCCGCGCCGACATGCTCGATCAGTTCTTCAGTGCTTACGAAGCGGTTGTTCAAAATCAAATTTGAAGATACGCCAAGCTCGGCGGCGAGCGCCTGCAACTCTTCGCGATAGCTCTCGCCATCACGCTTTCGGATATGTGGATGCGTCACGCCGGAGACGATATACACCACGTTCGGATGCCGCGCCAGAATCGCGGGCAGCGCGCGAATCACATTTTCAATTCCCTTGTTCGGAGAGAGCAAGCCGAAGGTAAGCAGGACGGACTTGCCTTCAGTGCCGAACTTATCCTTGAAATAGTTGGGATCCATGAAGGGCATGTCGGGCACGCCGTGCGGGATCACATCGATCTTTCCACCGGGAACCGAATACACTTCGCGCAACAGTTTGGCCGCAAGGTCGCTCATCACAATCAGGCGATCGGAGAGCTGCGCGATTTCTTCGAGGACGATGCGCTGATTTGGGTCCGGCTCGCGCAGAACCGTGTGCAGTGTAGTGACCAGCGGCATATTCAATCTGCGCAGCAAAGCCAGAATGTAGCGGCCCGCGGCGCCGCCGTAGATTCCGTATTCATGTTGCAGGCAGACAAGATCGTTGCTGTTGAAGTTGAGGAAATCGGCGGCCCGCTCATAGGAGGCAATGTCCTCCTGCGTCAGCTCCAGGCGCACTTGTTCCGGATAGTCGTAGCTCGAATCGGGATCGTTGACGGG
>JBEKRG010000073.1:0-24160 GCA_049518955.1 Occallatibacter sp. | reverse complement strand
GCAGACGTGGAATAGCGGCCCTTTCAGCATCGAACGCAAACCTGGTAAATCGCAAGGCACAGTGATTCTGCGTTTCTGCGGACCGTTTACCGTGCGCGACGCATACAGTTCCCTGCCGCCGGGAGAGCTGAACAGATTGCTCGGATTGGATCCGGCTCCGGGCGAGGAACCGCCGAAGTTAAATATTCTGGACCTGAGCACTTGTCCTTTTATGGATTCCTCGGGCCTGGGAATCATCGCGACTCACTATATTCGCTGCCATAAACAAGGCTTGAGAATGATTGTCGCGGGATTGAGCCCAAAGGTGCGCGAAGTCTTCCGAATTACAAAGATGGATGCCGTGATACCGATTGCCGCCTCGATTGAGGAAGCAGAAAACAAATAAGGCACATCCCAAAAACCAAGTCGTTGGAATTTCGTCTTTGGCGCACCCTTGAGGGCTAGGGGAACGTGTGTGGTTTTCGACCCCAGATCTATGCCGAGGGCCCGCGCCGTTGCGCCGCTTCAGGTGCAAAGAACGATTCGACGTCCGAGATGGTGTTGGTGATGCGGTAGGGAGGCAGGGATTGAAGGAAGATCTGGCCGTAGCGCTGGCGAGTAATGCGGGGATCGAGGAGGACGAGGACGCCGCGGTCTTCAAGCGAGCGGATGAGGCGGCCGAAGCCCTGCTTGAGAGTGAGAACGGCTTCGGGGACCTGGTAGTCGAAGAAGGGGCGGCCGCCGGATTCCTCGATGGCGCGCATGCGAGCCTGGACGACGGGGTCGGAGGGAACAGCGAAGGGAAGGCGGTCGATGATTACACAGCTAAGCGCTTCGCCTTGGACGTCGACGCCTTGCCAAAAACTTGAAGTGCCGAAGAGGACAGAGTTTGGAGTGGAGCGGAACTCCTCAAGGAGAGCTTTGCGTGGGGCGGTGCCGTGGAGGAGAAGCGGGAAATCGAGGACCGGAAAAAGCAGGTCGTGAAGGGTGCGCATCTGGTTGTAGCTGGTGAAGAGGCAGAAGGCACGACCGCGCGTGATGCGGAGAACACGTTCGATGGTTGTGGCGGCCGAGGCGACGAATTCGGGGTCGCGCGGGTCGGGCATGGATGGCGGGAGATAAAGCAGTGCCTGCTTACCGTATTGGAAGTGAGAAGGGACAACGAGCTCGCGTGTGTCGGCAAGGCCGAGACGGCGGCGGAGATGCTCAAAGCCGCCCTGGACGGTGAGCGTGGCGGAGGTGAGGACGACAGTGGGGATCTGGTCGAAGACGAGATCTCGAAGAAGCTCGGAGACGTCAATGGGCGTTGCCTGAAGGAAGGTACTGCGAGCACCACTGCGGGCACCACTCCGTGGCGCGGGATTTTGGACAGCGGCTGCGCTGGGGGTAGCGCGCCGCTCAAGCCAGAAGACCATGTTGGAGGCTTTGGACTCGAGCATAAATTCGAGGTCGGCGCGGAGGGTGGCAGCGCGGTTTTTGAGGCCGGGAGCTTCATCGAGATCGGCGATGCGGTCGAGCTCGGATTCGATGAGAGAGAGCGTAGAGCGAACGGCAAGATAGAGGTCACCCGAGGATTCGAGGAATTCTTCGCGATTGGTGAAGGGATGGCGGCCATCGGCGGGCATGGGGAGGGCGGCGAAGAAGAGACGCGCGCGCTCGCGAAGCTGCTGGGTAAGTGCGGGAATCTGCGTGGCGGCGGAGTTGCCGCGGAGAAAAACGTCGGTATCGCGGGCAAAATCTTCGAAGCGCAGATTGGAGAGCGAGCGGCCGAAGTATTGCGAGGCGACCTCTTCAAGCTCGTGGGCCTCATCGAAGATGACGGCGGCGGATTCGGGGAGGATGCCGGCGTCGGGCGCATTGCCGGCCGCGAGGCGGACCGCCGTGTCTGCAAAGAAGAGATGGTGATTGACGATGATGAGGTCGGACTCGAGGGCGCGGCGGCGCATCTCGGTGATGAAGCAGCGCCGATAGTCGGGGCATGTTGAGCCGAGACAGGCGTCGGTGCGTGCGTCGAGCTTGTGCCAGAGGGCAGACGACTCGGGCAGGGCCGAAAGCTCGGCACGGTCGCCGGTTTCTGTGATGCGCTCCCACTCGGCGATCTGGCGGTACTCGCCGATTTCGTCGAGGCCCGACAATATGGGCTGGTCGCGGAGAGCGAAGAGCTTGCGGCGGCAGAGGTAGTTGGCGCGTCCCTTCATGTAGCAGACGCGGAGCTCACCGAGGAGAGTTTCGAGAAAAGGGACGTCGCGAAAGAAGAGCTGGTCCTGGAGAGCCTTGGTGCCGGTGGATATGATGACGCGCTGGCCCGTGCGGAGCGCGGGGAGAAGATAGGCGAGGGTTTTGCCGGTGCCCGTGCCAGCTTCGACAATGAGATGGCGCCGCTCGGAGAGGGCGCGCTCAACGGCTTTGGCCATTTCATACTGGCCGGGGCGGTATTCGAATGGAAGTGGAGAGCGAGCGAGGATTCCACCTGGGGAGAAGAACTCGTGGAGCGAGGGGAGTGCGCGAGTTGAGGCGTCGGAGGATGGCATGTGGGCGCTGCTTCCATCATAGGAGCAGGGACGTAGAGACGAGGGAGCAAGGGAGCGAGGGAGCAAGGGAGCGGAGTAAGGACGGGCGACTGCGTGCGCTGCGGATGAGCAACGCTGGGTTGACGCAATTATGGTTCAGTCAGGCGGATTCAGATGTGGTGGGATCGATGACGCGGCGAACCTGCACTACGCTGTTGGCTGGAAAGCCGCCCTGGCGCGCATGCTCGCGCACCATCTCCTCGTTGGGCGCGATGTAAATGCAGTAGATTTTGTTGTCGGTGACGTAGCTCTGCAACCACTGGATCTGAGGGCCGAGGTTGTTGAGCACTGAACAAGACTTTTGTGCAATGGCCTGGGCCTGCTCCGCTGACGCGGAACCGATCCCGGGGATTTCGCGCTCGATGACGAACTTTGGCATGGATCGACCTTTCTGCGGCTTGTGGAGATGGCATAGTGTAACCGAACAATGGACAGGCTGGCGAAGGTTTTGCACAGGAGCGACGGGGCAAGAAGGGCCGCGACCGGTGCTCTGGCGTGAAAAAGCACTCATCGTCAGATGAGTTGTGGGACACCGTGTTGTCAGAGGAATCGCGAGGCGCGCTCTCGAAAGTCCAACCGGACAGTACACTGATGAAGCAGCGTGTGTTTGAATGATCCGCTGCTGGAGACAAGTCTTGCCGACATATCGCAGATCGGTTGTGCCGGCGAAAGCCGGAGCCGCGAAGCTGCCCTTGGTGGCTATCGTGGGACGACCCAACGTGGGCAAGAGCACGCTGTTCAACCGGCTCACGAGAAGCCGGCGGTCGATTGTGGGCGACGAGCCGGGGATCACACGCGACCGCATCTACGGCGAGTACGAGTGGGCGGGGCGGCAGTACCGGCTGGTGGATACAGGCGGAATTGTGCCCGACGATCCGGAACTGATGGCTGTAGATATTTTTGCGCAGGCGCAGGTGGCGCTGAAAGAGGCGGATGCGCTGGTGATGGTAGTGGACGCGCGGACGGAACTGGCGCGGCCGGATTACGACTTGGCGCAACTGTTGAAACGCGGCGGAAAACCGCTGTTTCTCGTAGTGAACAAAGTCGAGACAGAAGGGCTGGCGGCGGAGGCGGAGAACTTTCGCAAACTGGGGATCAGCAATGTGTTTGCGGCGAGTTCGGAGCATGGACAGGGGATTGGCGATCTGCTGGACGCGATTGCGGATGCAATTCCAGACAGAGAGCAAGAGAGCAAGGGAGCGGGAGAGCCAGTCAGCGAGTCGGCAAGTCCGCGAGACAGCATTACACCACAGAATGCGGAAATCGAAGAGACAGACGAGAAGCGGATCAGGACACACGGAGAGTTTGAGCAGCGCGAGACGTCGGTGGCAATCATCGGGCGGCCGAATGTGGGCAAGAGCACGCTGCTGAATGCACTGACGGGGACGACGAGATCGATTGTATCGCCGATTGCGGGGACGACGCGTGACGCGGTGGACGAAGTGGTGGAGTTCGAGGGACAGACGCTGCGATTCGTAGATACCGCAGGGATCCGGCGCAAAGGCAAGACGAAATTGATGGCGGAGAAGATGAGCGTGGTGATGGCGCGACGGCACCTGGAAGCAGCGGACGTGGCGCTGGTGTTGATCGACGCGACGGAGGGCGTGACGGCGAGCGACGCGACGATTGGAGGCTATGCGCACGAGAGCGGGCGCAGCGTGATCATCGTCGTGAACAAGTGGGACCTGGTGACCACGGCGCGAACCGACGGGAAAAAGCCTGCGGATCGGGATATTTTTGAAAAGCAAGTGCGCGGGGCGCTGAAGTATCTGGATTATGCGCCGGTAATTTTTTTGTCGGCGCTGGAAGCGATTGGACGGGAGAGGAAGGGCATGACGCGCGTGCTGCGCGAGGTGGTGACGGTGGCCAAGGAGCGGCGCAAGCGCGTTTCGACGGGCGCGATGAATAGATTTCTCGAAAAGATCGACTTTCAGCGGGCACCGGTGCCGATGGCGAAAAGAATCAGGATCTTTTATATGACGCAGGCGGCAGTGGCTCCGCCGACGTTTGTGCTTTTTACGGATCGCCAAGTGAAGCTGCACTTTGCGTTTGAACGATTCCTGGAGAACCAGATTCGCGAGGCGTTCGGGTTCAAAGGGACGCCGGTGTGGTTCAAGGTGAAGGCGCGGAAGGGAGCAGGGACTAGGGACTAGGGAAATGAGCATAGCGAGTGGAGGGGCTGCGCGGTGCGCGGCTCTTTTCATTTGGCGAAGAGTCGGCCGCGGCTCTTGAGCGATTTTATCGCTGGACGGCGGCAGGCGGAGATGATGACAAGCCGTTGTCGGCATCGCCGAGCGTACGAACGTGGACGCTGGCTTCGGTTTCGGGGACGGTGCCGTCGTTGGCCTGAACCCTCGTGGGCTGGCCTTGCATGAGGATGCGCTGCGTGACCTTGCCGCGAGCAGGGACAATGACGCGCTGGGTAACAGAGGTTTGAGGGTTGCTGACGGTGACAGGAATTTCGGCGGCTGCGTAGCCGGAGTTCGAGAGGTTGACCGCGACGAGCCAATTGTCGCCCTCGGTGTGCGAGGGAAAGACGCTGTCGATGGCGATGTCAGGGAGGCCCTTGTCGGCATTGACCCAATCGGAGAAGAACCAGGAAAGATCGCGGCGAGTGTCGGGATTCGGCCCAAGCGACGAAGACTCACCGCTGTTGGCTGCGGCCTGCTCAATGAGCTTTTCGAAATATTCGAAGTGGGCGTTCAGGCCGAGGCCGCGAGCGGCATCATCCGCGGGCGAGTAGGCGCGGAGAGCGGCAGAGAGAGCGGGATCGCCGGTGAGGTCGCGGAGCATCCAGAAAATGTAGGTCGCCTTGGTGCGGTAATAGACGGGCGAGATGGCCTGGGCGAGGGGCTGGCCAGGGCCCTCGCCGGGGCTGGCGGGCTCGGCAAGCGCGAGAGCAGTGCGGCTGGACTCGAGCGATTCGAGGGCCTTCTTGCGGCCTTGCTGTTTTTCGAGCCAGAGAGTTCCCATGAAGTGGGCGACGCCCTCCGATAGCCAGGCGCGCGGAGAGGCCATCCAGGCGTGCGTGAGGGCGTGAGCGAATACCTCGTCGAGCTCGTCTTGCGTGGCCTGTTGGATGGCGGTGACGAGGAGCGAACCGGTTTCGAAGGACGCGTCGTCTGGATCGGGCAGATCGAGAATCGTGAGTTGAGAACGCGGCGAAGGCCCAAGCCAGCCTTGCAGAAATGGTGTGACGAAGGCAGCGGCAGAGGCCCAGCTTTCAACCGCGGAGTCGTCATCGGGGACGGTGTAGAGCGTGGTGTTGGTGGCCTGGTGAGCCTTGCGGACAGCGAGAAAAAGGCTGGGAGCTTCAAAGCCGAATGCCGGCTCGTCGAGGCTGGCGGTGGCGATGCCTGCGACTTGCTCGCCCGCGGTGGGGGGCTCAGTGAGGGTGAGCGGGACGAGATGGCCGTTGATGAGGGCGACAGTCGGAGCCTGGCCGCGGGGGAATTCATCCGTCAACGTGAGGCGGAAGCGCGCGGCGGCCATGCGGAGCTTGTGCTCTCCCATTTCATCGAAGACGCGTGCACCGTCGCCGAGGATAACGGGAACGCTGGAGACGGGATACCAGACGACATTGCCGAAACCGCGCAGGCCGGTGAAATCGACAGCGATGGAGTCCCAGTCGGTGTGGAGAGCCGCGTCAGTAGGCGTGCCGATGGTGATGAGGCGCTGAGCGGATTGCGGAATGGTACCGGAGTACGTGACGTCGAACTCGAGGGTTGCGCCAGCAGCGAGCGGAGTGGGGAGTGCGATGGCCGCTTCATGAAGCTGACCGGTGTGATCGACGTCTGAGTTGAGGGTCGCAACGGTGAACGCGACATCGTGACCGGCGAGGCGAATGGTTTCCCAGTCGAGCGAAGAAGAGATTTGCAGAGGGATGTGAGCGAGCTGTGAATGGCCGTCGTTGCGCACAGTGAGAAGAGCGCGGACGGCGATTTGCTGCGCGACGGGGCGGAGATGCACGTCGGTGTCGAAAGCCGTGAAGGTGAGAGCTTCGCGTTCGGCGTCGGTGGCTACGGGAGACGTGACGGGCTGGCCACCAACTTTTGCCGGGGGGCCGGCGGTTGATGTGGTCTGGCCATTGTCGTCGACGGAGCGGGAGAAGATGACCTGGCCGTGGGACTGCTGATCGGATGTAGTGGGGGATGCGGGCGAGGGCGCGGTCGGGTTGGTTTGGGAGAGCGCGGGAAGTGCGGCGAGAAAGATGGTGACGGAAAGACGGTGGGCGGCGCCGATTGAGGCGAACTTCATGAGCCGAGGCCTTTCTGCTTCTTTGGCTGGACGCCACTGCCACTGCGTGGGGCGGGCTCTCGGACGAGTGCATTGGCCGCAGATGAAATGCGGCGCTGGCGAGCGGCTTCATAGAGGACGACGGCTCCCGCTGCCGAGACGTTGAGGGAGCTGACGGCACCGGCCATGGGAATCGAGAGGAGATGGTCGCAGGTGCGGCGCACGAGATCGTGGAGACCGGCGCCTTCGCTGCCAAGGACGACGACGAGATCGCCGGTGAAATCGAACTGGTCGTATGGGGTGGTGCCGCGTTCGTCGAGACCAACGATCCAGAGATTGCGGCGCTTGAGCTCTTCGAGTGAGCGAACGAGGTTGACGACGCGAGCGATGCGGAGATGCTCGGCGGCTCCGGCGCTGGCTTTGACGGCGGCGGAACTCAGAGGAGCAGCGCGGCGCTCGGTGAGGAGAACGCCGTCGACACCGGCGCCGTCTGCGACGCGAAGAAGAGCGCCGAGGTTCTGCGGGTCTTCAACGCCGTCGAGCGCGAGTAGGAGCCGAGCGGAGGATTTGGCGGCGGGATCGGGCGTGAAGAGATCTTCGAGGGTGAGAGATTCCTGTGGGCGAACGAACGCGACGACGCCCTGGTGGCTCGGGGTCTTCGTGGTGAGCGTGAGATGCTCGCGCGATTCCTCAAGGACGCGGATCCCGGCTTCGCGGCACTGAGTGATAAGGCGATTGAGGCGGTCATCGTGGCGTTCGCGGGCGACGAGAACATGATCGAAGCGGCGGCGGCCGGCCTTGAGAGCTTCAGACACCGGATGCAGGCCGTAGAGAACTTCCATGGAATTAGTTTAGTGCGCGAGACGCCGCGGGCGCCGATTGGTGATGCGGCGCCCGGATGAATGCGGATTCGATTTTCGATCGCAAATGATCGGCTAGACTGATGCGCCAGTTGACGATTCTTGCGGGACAACAGGCGGGGCGGTGACGGCACTGCGATGTTTGGAGTCGACCTGCAGCGTGAGGATCTGCTGCTTTCTGTCGCGCAGGATGGTGACCTGGACCGGCTTGCCGCGGTTGGAGCGCAGATCGCGGTCCCAGTCGGCGGAGGTGTTGATGGAATCCGTGCCGACCTTGATGATCACGTCGAAGGCCTTGAATCCGGCGGCTGCGGCTTCGCTCTTGCGCGCCACCTGCTTGACCATGAGGCCGCCCGGGACGCCGAGGTAGTCGGCCATCTGCGAAGTGAGCGGTTCAACCAGTGCGCCAACGTTGAGAGTACTGGTGAAGAGGGAAATGTGGAAACCGCTGGAGACGGGCACGTCAGAGCCGGTGATGCCCATGGCCGGTGGCGCGGGGGGCGCGATGCCATCGACACCCATGTTGAGCCGGGCCCAGATGTCGTGTTCCATGGCTTTACGGTCGACCAGCTGCACGGCCATGGTTTGAACGTTGCCGTCGCGGCTGATCTCGAGGCTGATTTTGCTGCCGGGCGGAATATCGCGGAGCATGCGGCGGAGCGCATCGGCGTTGTCGACATTCTGGCCATTGATGGCGACGACAACATCGTTGACCTTGAGCCCGATCTGGCCGGCGGGTGCGTCGTGATCAATGAGAGTGATGACGGCGCCGTGCACGTCTTTGAGTTTGAGGGCCTGGACCTTGTCGGCATCGACGTCGGAGACATCAACGCCGAGGTAGCCGGGAACGCTGGCGTGGGCGAGGAGCGGGTTGGTGTCCTCAAGGAATGGTGCGATTTCTCCCGCCTGGGCATGCATGGCGCACGGCACAAAGAGCAGACAGGCAGCAACGGCGGCGAGCCCGGCGGAAGCAAGGATTAGATACGAATGACGGAACGGCCTCAAAAGGTGCTTCATTTTCGATTTCTCCCAACGTTTCATCGTCCGGTCCGCACTCATCAAGACGGTGCAGTGGCCGGAAGGGTTAGCGAATTCAAACGATCATTGACATGTTTACCCGTGGTTGTGGCACGGTCGCTACTGCGTTTCCGGAACCCGGCTCAAAACCTGCCGGGAAACATACCTGATCTGAGGACTCTGGTCGGAATTGGAAACTGAATAGAGAACCTGTTGAACGCTGGTATCGGCGTCAACGGGCTCCAACAAAGCGATCGCGGCGGTCCTGATTGCCGGGTCGCTGTCGTTCAAAACTGCTTCAAGGACGGCATCGCGAACGCGAACGTCGTCGGCAACATATGGCTCCAGTCCCTCGAGGGCCTTCTGGCGCACCTTGGGGCTGCGGTCGTTGCGAAGGGAGTACACGAGCGCATCGCGGATGCCGGATGGCTGGCAACTGTGGCCGGCACGGCACTCGGCGGCAAGCAGGGCGATCGAGTCATCGCGTACACCCGGAGAGGCGGAATCCTCAGAGGCCAGCATGAGCAACTGGCGGATACCGGGGTCGTCGAGCGAGCCCTCAATCTGACGCGGAACAACCTGGTTGTAGCTGACGTCGACGATTTCGCTGTTGGGATGACGCACGATGGCGGAGATTCCGGCCACATTGGCCAGAGAAAACGCGGCTGCAGCGGGCAACACCTGATTTCCAGCGGGCGAACCGGCTTGGGCAACGGTTACGGCGTGTGCCGCACGATTTTGCGCGTATTCGAAGCCGCCGAGGGTTCCGGCGCCGGCGCCAGCAACGAGCAGAAGCACCGCCGCGACGGGCGCAGACTGCAGGTTGGCAAAATTGTTCACGATGCGCTGGCCGAGAACCTCATACCAGCGCCTGGGCGGAAGCGTGTCGAGGGCATCGTCGAGGCGCAGGTGAGCACGGGCAACGAGATTCGGATCAGGCTCGACGACTGGATGCGCATCGGCGAGGACTCTAAGCGCCAGGATCTGCTCGCGTTCTTTTTGGCACTCCGGGCAAGCGATTATGTGCCGCTCAAGCTGGTGGACCTGATCGTCAGGCAGCTCTCCATACGCAGCCGCGACAATGTGTTCGTGTGCAAATTCACAATTCATGGTTACGTCCTTCAAGCCTCTAAAAGCAGCTATTAGCTCTTCGCCATTAGCTGTCAACTCGCCGTACAGTGGCCGAGCTTGTCGTTTCTTCTCACGGCTCATCGCGTTGAATGGATGAGTCTCGTATTTCTCTCCCGAAAAATCGAGCCGGGAGCAAATGGCGAACAACTACCTCAACTCCGCCAGTTGTGCACGCAACTTTTTGGTTGCGCGGAAGAGGGTGTTCTTGGCGGTCTCTTCCGTGGTGTTCAGCATTTCGCCGATGGTGCGCAGGCGAAGGCCCTGGTAGTGCTTCAGCTCAAAAACCATGCGCTCGCGCGGGGTGAGCTTGCCCAGCGCCGTTTGGATTTTTGCGCCCAGCATCTTGCGGTCGAGCTCGCGGGCGGGGTTGGAAAACGACCGGTTGTCGGAGACGGACGCCAGAATGTCGATCTCGTCCCCGGTGCGATCGACAACGACTGCATGGTCCTCGCGCCGGGTCTTACGGCGGCGCAACTGGTCCAAACAGAGGTTGGTGACGATGCGGTAGATCCAGGTGTAAAAAGAGCACTCAAAGCGGAAATTACCAATGTACCGATAGGCCTTGAGGAATGCGTCCTGGTAGATGTCTTCGGCGTCCTGCTCGGAACCGGTCAGATGGAGGGCCAGCCGCAGGACCTGGTGCTCATACTGGCGAACCAAGGTGTCGAAGGCAACGCGGGAACCGGCCTGGGCCTCGCGGATGAGGTCCATCTCAAGAGCGCGGCTTTGCGCGCGCCCGGTGGCATCGTCCTGGCCAGGATTCTGGCGCCTTGCTCCGCCCATTGCTCTGGAAGCCACGTCTGGAGAGGATTGTACCCTCCCACAGCCCGGCCAAGCCAAAGTGTCAGCTGCCTGGGCCAGACTCATCGTCGGGGTCATGGAAACGCCAATCGCGTCCGTAGCCATCGCTTCTCCGCTTGCGGAAGATGCAGCCTTTGCTGATTGGGTAGACGAAGGAAGGCGGTAATTGGAAGCAGAAAGACAGGGAATAGGGAGTGGCCAATAGGGAGTAGAAGGGCCGTGGGGCGTGAATCGTGAACCGTGCACGGTGAACGGCGGGCCTTGGGGACGGTTCGGCCGGTAGACTTAAGAGCGATGAGCGGAAACCTGTTTGAGCATGAGGCAGCCAGAGACGGAAGCGCCGGCGGGTGGTTCACGGCGCACTGTGACGGCGGGTCGCGGGGCAATCCGGGGCCGGCGGGGTATGGGGCGGTGGTCGAGGACCCGGAGGGCAAGGTTTCGGCGAAACTGAGCGAATACCTCGGTCGGCAAACCAATAATTACGCCGAATACAAGGGGTTGCTTGCGGTGCTGGAATGGGCATTGGCGAATGGGGCGAGGCGGTTGCGGGTGGTTTCCGATTCCGAGCTGATGGTGCGGCAGATGAAGGGCCGGTACAAGGTGAAGAGCCCGGGGCTAAGGCCACTTTGGGAAGAAGCGCAACGTCTGGCGCTCAGGCTCGAAGGGTTTGAGATGCGGCATACTCTGCGCGGCGGGAACAAAGAAGCGGACCGGCTGGCGAATGAGGCCATGGATAGGGGACAGGGACCGGGGACTAGCGACAAGGGTCGGTCGTCAAATTGAGAATTTGGGTGCTGGATGCAAGGTCCTCTGGCGCAAGCGGTGGCTCTGACCTGTTACGGGAATTCGGCAATTCACGGTCAGCAAATCCCACAGTTCTTTCCGAGTCACTCAACCTGTCAGTTTTGCGAATTTGCGAAGTTTATCGCCGGTGGAAAGTCAGTCGACGGCTAGCGACAAAGCCTTACGATCGCGGAAACGCCCGATCAATGGATTCAAGGTCTGCCAAAGCGCGGCATCGCGGGTTTACGGCTTCGCCAGAAAGCGCGAAATGATCCGAAAATCTCAGACAGAAACTCCTCCGGTTTCGTTGGCGGCGGAAGATTGTGGAGGATCGAGGGAATTCGGGGAAATGGCACCAGCGAATTCTGGCTGGATAGGTGGGAGGTCGGTGATAGAGACTCGCCTGATCGCCGGATTTGGAGGGTCACTTATGGGCTTTGCGAGGTTTCCGCGACCGAGCCATTCGCCGCTCGACCGCTCAATGAAATAAGCACCGATCTTCAAACTTCGCTAGCGGAGATCAGGGCCTTCTCGGAAGCGCAGAATTGCGGGGGATTTACTCGATGCTTTGACGATGGGTTGAGGGCGCTGGCCGACCCGATGGCAGATGTCGGTTATCACAAGGCTCTTTTTCCCGATGGGAGCTTGAGCGACCTAGCTGCGTCCATGCTGAAGGCGGCGCAGGCCGCTTGGGTTTTCGGCGGCATGGGTTCGTGGAATGATATGGGATTCGACGGTGACGTTCAAATGGAATACGGACGTCTTTCAGATAGTCTCTTCAATCTTCTGAACGAGGCAATCGAGGCTGCAGCAACAAGTTCGATTTCGCCTAAAAACCAATAACTCTCTGCCCCTTTTTTCAGCTCGTGCGGCCGAGGTCGTTGCGCCAGGTGTGGCCGGAGTGTTCGAGCAGGTGGTCAGAGCACTCGGGGCCCCAGGAGCCAGCAAAGTAGTTGGGAAATACCTGCGGTTTTTTGGCGGCCCATGCCTGCAGGATGGGCGTGTAGAGAGCCCAGTTGGTTTCGACGCCGTCGCGATGGGCGAAAAGGGTCTGGTCGCCGAGCATTGCGTCGAGGAGCAGGCGCTCATAGCCGTTGGCGCTGGACTTGCCGAAGGCGGACTCATAATCGAAATCCATATTGACGGGGCAGACGGCCATTTCAGTGCTGGTAGGGACCTTGGCGCCGAAGCGCAGAGCGATGCCTTCATCGGGCTGAATGCGGATGGTGAGCAGGTTCGGCAGAATCTCGCTGCAGGGACCGGAAGTGGCCATGCGGTTGAAGATGAGCAGGGGCGGCTGCTTGAACTGGATGCTGATCTCGGTGGCGCGCTTCTTCATGCGCTTGCCGGCGCGGAGAAAGAAAGGCACGCCGGCCCAGCGCCAATTCTCAATGGTGAGGCGGAGGGCGGCGTAGGTCTCTGTGCCGGAATCAGGGTTGACGCGGTCTTCATCACGGTAGCCAACGACGTGCTCGCCCTCAACGATGCCCGGACCGTACTGTCCGCGGACGGTATTGAGGATGGGGATGGCGGGGATGGCCTGCCAGACTTTGAGTTTTTCGCGGCGCACGCTTTCAGCTTCGAAGCTCGAGGGCGGCTCGAGGGCGACGAGAGCAAGCAGCTCCATCATGTGGTTCTGTACAACGTCGCGCAATGCGCCAGCCTTCTCGTAGAAGGGTCCGCGGCCTTCGACACCGAGGGTTTCAGCCACGGTGATCTGGACGTGGTCAATGTAGTTGCGTTTCCAGATCGGCTCAAAGATGCCGTTGGCGAAGCGGAAGATAAGGAGGTTCTGGACCGTCTCCTTGCCAAGGTAGTGATCGATGCGGAAGACCTGGCTCTCGTGGAAGACCGCATTCACCTGATGATTTAACTCGCGGGCGGAGTCCAGATCGTGGCCGAATGGTTTCTCGATGACGACGGCGACGCGGCCTTTCTCGGGCTGCGCCATATTCTGCGCGCCGAGATTCTCGATGATGCCGGTGAAGAACTCTGGAGCCGTGGCGAGATAGAAGAGGCGATCGGGGCCGATTCCCTTCTCTGTCGCGATGCGGTCGAGCTCGGTTTTGAGAATGGCGTAGTGAGAGGGATCGTCGAAGTTGAGAGGAAAGTAGCTGATTTTGGAGACGAAGCCGTCGAGCTTGGGATCGGCGGCGTCGACGCCTCCAAATTCGATGATGCCGGAGCGCATGTCTGCGGCGAATTCGTCTCCGAGCGGGCGGCGCGCGACACCGACGATGGCGAACTTTTGAGGCAGAAGATTGCTCTGCCAGAGATGAAAGAGCGCAGGCAGGAGCTTGCGTTTGGTGAGGTCGCCGGAGGCGCCAAAAATAACCAGGATCCCTGGGTCGGGAATCCGCTCAGCGCCTTTGGGGAGTTGAGAGAGATCCTGGGGGCGCACTGTCATTTGCATAGTGGCCATGGGCGAAAAACCTCCGGCGTGGGAAGGCAGTCATTAGCTCTTAGCCATTAGCTTTCAGTTCATCGTGCGGGAACTGGGTTACGTCGGCTCAGCACGGAAAAGCTGGAAGCTAATGGCTCAGGGCGAGAAGCTGGATTTACTTCTTGGCTTTGGCGAAGCGCTTGTTGACTTCAGCCCAGTTGACAACATTCCACCAGGCAGCGAGGTAATCGGGGCGGCGGTTCTGGTACTTGAGATAGTACGCATGCTCCCAGACGTCGTTGCCGAGGATGGGATAAAGACCCTGCGACAGTGGCGAGTCCTGGTTGGCGCTGGTGATGACCTTGAGCTTGCCGCCGGTGAAGACGAGCCAACCCCAACCGGAGCCGAACTGTTTGGCCGTAGTCTCATTGAAGGTCTTCTTGAAAGCCTCGAAATCGCCGAAGTCGACGGAGATCTGTTTGGCGATATCGCCGGAGGGGCTGCCGCCGATGCCGGCCGAGTTGGCCGGACCCATGATGGTCCAGAACATCGAGTGGTTGGAGTGGCCTCCGCCATTGTTGCGCACAACACCGCGAATTTCTTCCGGGACGGCATTGAGATCGCTAATCAGGTCGTCGACGGACTTGGCGGCGAGCGTGGGGTGATTGGCCAGGGCGTTATTCACATTGGTGATGTAGGTCTGGTGGTGCTTGTGGTGGTGGAGCTTCATCGTTTCGATGTCAATGAAAGGCTCAAGCGCCGAGTACTCGTAGGTAAGCGGTGGTAACTCGTATGCCATTGGGGAAATTCTCCTTCGTTCGGATTGTACTTTGTGGGTGTGGCCCGGATGAATTGAGTGTTGATTAAATTCAGCGGCCGGGCGGGAAATGCCTTCTAACAGGATGGATGCGGGAACCGGCGATCGGGGTGCGGGAAAGTTCACAGAGTGAGATGCGAGGTGAGAAATCGAAGGGTTTGACCCCCGGGCGCCGAACACGCCCTAATCAGGAGGCGGGTAGAAGGGCAGCTTGTCGTTCTTCGCGTTGGCGCGGCGGACGGTCGCGTCGCCAAAGAGCAGTGCCGGGGCGACGACCGTGGTGGGCGGGTCACCGAAAAAATTTGCAACCCACAGGTCATTGCCAGCGGCTTCAATGCTGGAGCGCATAGCGCGCTGGTCAACGTCGTCGAGGACTGCGCCGCGCACCAGCTCGCGCTTGCCATCCAGGCTAAGGCGATAGAGCAGGCGGGGCGTGAGGCCGCCGCCCAAAGTCTGGACGAAATAAACAGACTGAAGTCCACGATCCTTCGCCATTTCCAGGAGTTTTTGATTGAGATCGGCGGTGGAAAGACCGTTCTCGGCAGAAATTTTGAGGACGCCGATCATAGGACGCGGAGGACCGGTGATGCCGGCGCGGCCGTGGCCGTTGGACTGCGGAAAGTCGCGGACAGGCTGGCGGCCGATGAGGTAATTGTCGAGGCGACCGGCGTCGACGAGCTTGACAGCCTGGGCGGGAACACCCTCATCGTCGACGTCGTAGGCACCGAGGAGACCTTTGCCGTCGAAGGTCCTTAGGTTGGGATCGTCGACGACATTTATGAAGTCGGGCAGGACGCGCGCGTGATAGCTGGACGCGAAGGGTCCGTTGGTACGCGCCTCAGTGCCGAGAGCGGGGCGTGTGGCGGTGACTGCGGAGCCGAGGAGCGAGCGGAGCACATCCGCTGCTGCATCCGCCGAGAAGAGCAGCGGACCGTGGTACTCCTCTTCGACAAGAGGCGCTTTGCGGAGCTCGGCGAGCGAGGCAAGTTCGTCGACGGCGTGCTGGTTGAATGTGGCCTCGGAGTCGAGGTCGGAGAGCGAAGTTCCGGAGGAACCATAGGAGCGGTCGAGGCGCATGCCGGCGGGAGCCTGCGTGCCGGCGGCGAAGGTCTCTTGCAATTCGACAGAGGACTTGCGGACGATGGTTCCTTCACTGTTGACAATCCAGGTTGTTGTTGCACGGGCTCGAAAACTTGCGGAGGAATATTGAATGTCGCGCTGACCTGCATTGACGGAAGAATCCGTGCGGTAGAGGCCACTGACGCGAGCGACTCGATCTGCCCAGGAATTCTCGTCGACGTGGAGTGCGAGGGGATCGGCGAGAGAAATGATGGGCTTCTCCTGGCTGAAGTCGTCAGCCTGCGGAGGAGTCTGAACCTGCTTCAGCTCGGCTTGTTTTTGTGCGTAAGCCGAGAGCGCGCTTTTGTAGGCCTGATCGGTGCCGGTCCATAAAGTGGAGCGGAGAGCGATGGGATCGTCGTCGAGCACGGCAATTTCGAGAGAACCATCGCCGCGAGCGCCGGAGCTGTCGGTCTTATAGTCGCCGACGCGCACCGTGATGCGCGCAACGCGCTGGCGGGCGTGGTCAGAGCCTTCACTCGAGCCGAACTCGGCGGTGGTCTGGAAGTCGTCGACTTCTTCAATGCGGTACTGGATGAAGAAGGGTTTGGCGAAGCCCTGCAACTGGAGCTGGCTCATGCTGCGGTCAAGCTCGGTGAGCATGGCTTTGAGGACAGGATCGTTTTCGGCGTCGGCGCGGGTGGGTTCCGAGGCGTGAAGATACGGAGCGACGAGACCGGCAATTAAAAGGGCTGCGGCGATGGGGCGGCGCGGGTTCATTGTGCCCCCTTGGTTGCGGGCGTTTGAGAGTCCGCGCCAGGGATGGGAAGTATCGGCGGCCGCGCAGTGCCTTGCGGCTGGCGCTGCGTCTCGATGGCACTCAAGAGCATGGCGGGGGCAACGGCGCTGACGGGGATGGTGCCCGATTCCGCTCCGCATTCGCCGTTGAAGACTTCGCTCTTGTCGCCGGTGGCGATGATGCTCTTCATAGCGGCGAGCGGTGTGCCGACGATGCTGACGCCGCGGACCAGCTCGTCGGGGCGTCCATCGACGTAGACGCGCCAGACGACGAGCGGAATGACCTGAAAGGCCTGCGGCGAGGAGCGCTGCGTGACCGCGAAGCCCGAGGAGATATCTTCAAAATAGAGACCGTAGGGCTTGCCCTGCTTCTTGGCTTCGCCAATCAATTCCTTGCGCAAATCGGAGTCGGAGACACTCTTGGTGGAGGTGACGATCAGGTTGCCCTGGCGTCCGGTGGGCACGTGGCCTTCTTCAGCGCGGCCGTGACCGTTGGAGGCGCCGAAACTGGCAATCGGCAGGCGCGACATGAGAAAGGTTTTGAGAACGCCATCCTGAATGAGGTCGACGCGCTCGGCCTTCTGTCCTTCGTCGTCAAACTGGTAGCTACCGCTGAGCCATATGCTGCCGAATTCGTTCACCGTGGGATCGTCGACGACGGAAAGGAAATCGGGAAGGATCGGCTTGCCGACGTCCTTGGTGAAAGTCTGGCCTTCCTCGTCGCCGCGCTGACGCTGGCCCTCGAGGCGGTGGCCGAGGACTTCGTGGAAGAAAACAGCGGCGGCGCGGCCGGAAAGAATGGCGGGGCCGTCAAATGGTTCGGTAACCGGAGCCTTGCGCAGCGCTTCAAGACTCTTGCCGAGATTGCGCATGGCGGACGCGAGATCGGCCTGAGTGGGAAGGCCGTCGACGGTTGGAGCTTCGAAGGTCTGCTCGCGAAAGAGGTCCATTCCATCATCGGCGCGGGTAACGGCGACGGCTACGATTCGCGCCTGCAGGTGGGGCGCAGCGATCTCGGACCCCTCTGAAGAGGCGAAGTAGTCGGTCTCATTCTTTACCGTCAGAAAAACCATATTCTCGTACACGTCGGGGTAGTCGCGGAAGATACGGGACAGTTCCCTCACCCGCTGCTCCCATGCGGCGCGGTCAACGACGATGGGCGGAGCGATGGCGCCGATATGCTTTTGCGGCGCCTGCTGGCTAAAGTCAGGCGACGTATCTTCTTCCTTGGCGCGGACCTCAGCTTCAGTCTGGACGCGAAGGTAGTTGTCGAGAGCGGTGCCGTAGCCGGTGTTAGTGGCCAGCCAAAGGGAACGCGCGAGGGCCTCGCGGTCGTCGCCAAGCGGGAGTTGCTGGCTATTGACGGCCGAACCGCGATGCGTGCCGTGCGTATTGTCGAGTTTGGGATCGCCAACACGGACCTGAACATCGACCGTGCGCGTACGACCCGCCGAGCTTTCGGCAAGCGCGCCGTACATCGCGCGAATGGAGACGAAGTTCGTGTCGCGCACGGTGTAACTAAGGAAGTAGGGCGGCAGCGGCTTTTCGGCGGTGGCCGGGGGCTGAGAGGTGTCCGCTCCGGCGGACGCCAAGGATGGGGCAACCGGGACTTTGCCCAGCGAAGTGTATGCGCGATGGAGCTCGGCCGTCATGACGTCAAGGACCACGGGGACCGGTTGCTGGGCGCGGGCGATGGGCAGTAGGACGAGCAGCGAAAGGGCGGTTGCTGCCGGCGCGCGTTGGAGGAGAGCAATGATCAGGCGCAGCGTTGGACCTTTAGAATAATGGGGCGTGAGAGCTCGGGGTTTTGGCGAAAGCATCGGTTTGTTCGATTCTCGCAGACTTGGCTGACCAAGGGAGGAGGGGAATGAGATTTAGACGTTCTATGCGGGGGGCGGTCTGCACGGCCGCGTTGCTGGCGGGAATCATGCCGCAGCTTCGCGCGCAGAGCGGAGCGAGTCAGACGGCGCAGCCTCCCGTGGCTGCGGGCTCGCAGTCGACGTCGAGCACGCAGCAGGCGTATACGCTGCCGCCAGACAAGCTGGAGAAGGCAATTCAACTCAGCCGCATCCGGAACATCCTGAGCATTACCGGGTCGGTATGGGGTCTTGTTTTTCTGTGGCTGACGCTGGCGACGCGGACTTGGGCAGGGTTGGAAAGATGGGCCGAGAAAATTTCAGGCAGGCGATGGATTCAGGGAGCAGTTTTCTTCGCGGTGTACTTGATCATCGCGACCCTGGCCGGGCTGCCGCTGGACTGGATCGGCGAGCACCATGAGCGCAATTACGGAATCAGCGTGCAGGGTTGGGGCGGCTGGATCGGCGATGAGGGAAAGTTGCTGGGGTTAACGCTCGCGGTCGGCGTGCCGTTGATGCTGCTGTTCAATTGGATTGTGCGGCGGTGGCCACGGCGCTACTGGCTCGGCGCATGGGCGGTCACTCTACCCATTCTGGCGTTTCTTACTTTTATTGAGCCGCTGGTTGTGCCACTTTTCTTCAAGCAGGAGCCGCTCGAAAAGAACCACGCTGCGCTGGTGGCGAATCTCGAGAAAGTTGTGGCGCGGACGGGGATCAATATTCCGCCGGATCGCATGTATCTGTTGAAAGCCAGCGCGAAGTTTACGGGGATGAACGCATTCGTGGCGGGAATGGGCCCGACGAAGCGGTACGTGATGTGGGATACGGCGACAGATCAGTTGCCGGACGATGAAATCCTGTTCATCTTCGGGCACGAGAGCGGGCATTACGTGCTCAACCACATTCCGAAGGGATTTGCATTGTCGGCCGTGGGGCTGTTTTTTGTCTACTGGGCTTGCGCGGGATTTGCGGCGTGGATGGTGTGGCGGTTTGGGGGTCGCTGGGGGACGAATGAGCTATCGTCGCGCGCAGGATTTGTCGTTCTGCTGTTCGCGATTTCGATTGCGAGTTTTCTTTTGGAGCCGGCGAGCAATGCCGTGAGCCGCCATTTTGAGCACCAGGCGGATGTGTATGGGCAAGAGGCCATCCATGGGATCGTGCCAAATCCGCAAAAGACGGCGGTCACCGCGTTCAACGCGCTGGGCCGGTCGTGGCTGGACGATCCGAATCCTAATCCGTTCATCGAATTCTGGCTCTACGACCATCCCAGCACGCAACACCGCGCCAACTTCGCGCTGCACTACGATCCTTGGGCGAACGGTGGATATGGGGAGTTCTTCAAGAACTAGGGGTCGGGGATCTGGTTTCAGGAGTCAGCGAGGGTTGATCAATTGAGCCGCTCGAAGATGCCGGCGGCGCCCATGCCCCCGCCAACGCACATCGTGACCATTCCATAACGGGCCTTACGGCGTCTTAACTCTTGGAGCAGAGTTGCGGTCAACTTTGCGCCGGTGCATCCGAGCGGGTGGCCAAGCGCGATGGCGCCGCCATTCACGTTGATTTTTTCCTGGTCCAGATTGAGAGCCCGAATGATTGCAAGAACCTGCGCGGCGAAGGCTTCGTTTAGTTCGATGAGATCGATGTCTGCGAAAGTGAGGCCGGCGAGCGATAGCGCTTTGGGGATGGCGGTGATGGGACCGATACCCATCTCTTCAGGGAGACACCCAGTTACCGCATACGAAACGAGGCGAGCGAGCGGCTGAATGCCGAGCTCACGCGCGCGCCCGGCTTCCATGAGGACGACGGCTGCTGCGCCGTCGGAGGTTTGCGAAGAATTGCCTGCCGTGACGGTGCCTGCCGAGTGAAACACGGGCCTGAGCGAGGCGAGAGCTACGGCGGAGGTGTCGGCGCGAGGGCCTTCGTCTACGGAGAATTCCTTTTCCTGGATGTGAGGTTTCTGCGGCGGGACGTCAGGCGTTGCGGTCGTGATTTTGACCGGAACGAGTTCTTCGGCAAAGCGGCCTGAGGCTTGCGCAACGACAGCTTTCTGATGGCTCGCAAGGGCAAAAGCATCTTGATCGTCGCGCGACACGGAGTAATGGCGGGCGACGCGCTCGGCGGTGAGGCCCATAGTGAGCAGCGATGCGGGATAGTTGTCGGCGAGCCAGGGATTAGGGCTGGGCTTATTGCCACCCATGGGAATGAGGCTCATGGATTCTGCGCCGCCTGCGACGACGACCTTTGCGGAGCCAGAGCGGATG
The DNA here is from genome assembly GCA_049518955.1 of Occallatibacter sp. Taxonomy (GTDB): domain Bacteria; phylum Acidobacteriota; class Terriglobia; order Terriglobales; family Acidobacteriaceae; genus Telmatobacter. The sequence goes on along the minus strand of JBEKRG010000073.1, from coordinate 3,609 downwards.
CGTTGATCGGCGATGGCGATTGCTTCGAGACCGGAAGCGCAAAGGCGATTGACGGTGGCGCCGGGAATTTCGACAGGAAGGCCTGCGCGAAGGGCAGCCATGCGCGCGATGTTCCAGCCCTGCTCGCCTTCAGGCTGCGCGCACCCGAGGATCACGTCGTCGATGGCAGATTGGTCGAGTGCGGGCACGCGGGCGAGCGCGCCAGCGATTGCCGTTGCGGCGAGATCGTCGGGGCGCGTGGTGGAGAGCACGCCTTTGGGGGCGCGGCCAACTGGCGTGCGAACGGCAGCGACGAGAACGGCTTCAGGCATGGAGCGCTCCTGCGGAGCAGTGGTGAGTGATCAGTGAACAGTAATCAGAATGACAGCAACCCGTTGGCTCATTGTTAGTTGGCGAGGCGGCCGATGGTCAAGCCGTGGGATCGCGAGAGGTGACGATCAATCCTGGGTATCGATGAGGGTCCAGGCATTGCTCAAATAAAAGTGGTAGACGGTGCGCTGGTCGATGACGGAATCGGCGAGGGCGTCGTGGTCAAGACGAGGTGGCGGATGGCGCATGCCGAGTTGCGCTTCGCGGACGTCCTGAGGCAAAGCGGGATCGATGGCCCAGTTGAAACCAAGGACTCCAGATGAGCCGTGAGACTGAAGGCGCTCAGTTTCTGGCCCCGAGGCGAGCGTGAAAGGCTGTTTTGAACCGCTGCCAAAAAAGACGAGTAGAGTGACGGTGCCATGCGCGGAGCAGAGGACGGCCCAGTCGGTCGAGCCGGGTCGCTCAAGGCTGGCGTGGACGACGTTTTCAGGCTGGCGCGCCTCATAGGATTGTGGGATGAGACAGCCGCGGTCGTCGAGCTGCTCCTGTACAGCGCGTGGCAGATCGGGAAACGAACTGACGGGAAGGTGGCGGATCAGGTAGGGAGTGGGGTGACCGTCGATCACGATCGAGCCAGCGGTGTTGAGGGGCGCGGGAATTGGCTCCTGCGAAAGGGCCTGCGAAGGGCAGCAGAAAAAAAGCAGCGAAAGGGGCGCAAGCACCGAATTGAACAGCGCGCGAACCATCGAAAACTCTCACGAGCACTCTAAGCCGAGCGGGCGAGAACCGCAACTGAAAGCGGCCAAGGAGAATCAGTTGCGGAGCGGCTTGCCGGTTTTGAGGGTGAAGGCGATACGCTCCTGGGTTTTGCGCTCGCCGCAAAGAGAGAGAAATGCCTCGCGTTCCAGGTCGAGAAAATACTGCTCGCTGACGAGAGTGCCGGGAGTGATGCGGCCGCCGCTGAGGATATATGCGGCCCAGCGGGCAACTTTCTGGTCGTGCTCGGATGCGTAGCCGGCTTCGCCCATTAAATAGATGCCCATTTCAAGGGTGGCGAGCGCAGCGAGGCCCGGAGCGGGGATTTGCGTGCGCAACTGCGGCGGGACGTAGCCGGACTCGGCGAGGGCGGCGGCCTGAGCCTTTGCATCGAGCAGCAGACGATCACGGTTCATGGTGATGCGATCGGAGGGAGCAAGCAGGCCAAGGGAGCGCGCTTCAGCGGCGGAGGTGGAGGCCTTGGCCATGGCGATGGTTTCAAGCGAGCGCTTGAGCGCTGTCGCTAGTTCGGCGGATTGTGCGAAGCGCGAAGGCGGGTCGCGGGGATCTGGCGGCGCGAGCGCGAATGCTGCGTCGAAGGCGCGGAGGAACATTTCTTTGGTGCCACCGCCGGCGGGGATGAGGCCGACGCCGGCCTCGACCAATCCCATATAGGTTTCGGCATGAGGCTGGCGGCGCGCCGCGTGCAGACAGATTTCCGCGCCGCCACCGAGAGTGAGGCCGAAGGGCGCGGCGACGACCGGGCGCGGACAGAACTTGATGGCCGCGGTCATCTGCTGGAAGTTGTGAATTACGCTTGCGAGCTCCTCCCATTCGCCCTCCTGCGCGGCGAGGAGGAGCTGCATCAGATTGGCGCCGACGGAGAAGTTGTCGCGGTCGCCGGAGATGACGAAGGCCGAGAAATCGCGGACGGCACCGGAGGATAAATTGAGAACGGAGGAAATGAGCGCGAGAACATCGCCCCCGATTGCATTCTTGAGCGAGTGAAGTTCGATGCAGGCGATGCCGTCGCCGAGATTGATGAGCGATGCGCCGGAGTTGGAGCGAATGGGCGCACTCGAACGGCGGAAATCGGCAACGCGAGCGTGGCCAGTAATGGCGGAAATGTGGACGAGTTCGCCGGTCGCGGGCTGGAAGCAGGCGTCGCAATCACGTGAATACCAACCCGTGCGCGAGGCGGCTAGAAGTTTTTCAGCGGGAGCACCGACGGGAAGGCCAAGAGCTTTCATGCGGGCGACGGATTCGGGGACGCCGGCTGCGTCCCACATTTCGAAGGGACCCATTTCCCAGTTGAATCCGGCGCGCATGGCGGCGTCGATGGAGGATGCGTCATCTGTGACTTCGCCGATGCGATCGGCGGCGAAGTTCCAAAGTGAAGAAAGAAAAGGCCAGAGAAAGGCTGCGGCTTTGTCTTTGGCGGGGTCGTTCGCGAGCAGAAGACGCAAACGCTCGGGAAGTGTAGCGGCGTTTTTTGCCATTTCCAGCGCGGGCAAAGCGAGCTTATTGGAAGGACGGTAATCGAAAGTGGAGAGATCGAGGACAAGGCGCTCGTCTTTGCCGTCGGCTCCGCGGGTCTTTTTATAGAACCCCTGTCCGGATTTATCGCCGAGCCAACCGCGTTTGAGGAGCTCGTTGAGGATTGAGGAAAACTTGCCGCCGGTGACGCCCTGAGGGAAATTGGCGGCGACGTGAGCCAGGATGTCGATGCCGACGAGATCGGCGAGGCGGAAGGTTCCGGTGCGGGGCCAGCCAATGGCCGGACCAGTGAGCGCATCGACCTCCTCGATGGACAGTCCCTGTTCAAGCATGAGGTTGGCGGCGTTGAACATGACCGCGATGCCGATGCGATTGGCGATGAAGTTGGGCGTGTCGTGCGCGAAGACGACTTGCTTGCCGAGGATGAGATCGGCGAAGGCGGAGAAGGCCGAGACGACGGCGGGGTCGGAATCGGCAGTGGGGATGACTTCGAGAAGGCGCATGTAGCGCGGGGGATTAAAGAAGTGTGTGCCGAAAAAGCGGGTGCGGGCAGCGGGAATCGCAGTGGCGATGTGAGCGATGGGCAGGCCGGAGGTGTTCGTGGTGAGGAGCGCATGCGCGGCTAGATGAGGCAGGACACGGATGAGCAGCGCGGTTTTGATATCGAGGTTCTCGGCGACAGCTTCGATGATCCAGTCGCAGCTTGCGAGCTTGGGTAGATCGTCGTCGAACGTGCCGGGAGTGATGAGCGTGGCGCGGGAGGGCTCAAAGAAGGCGGCGGGTTTGGATTTTGAAAGCCCGTCGAGAGACCGCTGCGCGAATTGATCCTTGGGAGGAAGGTCGAGAAGAAGAACGGGGATTCCGGCATTGGCAAGATGAGCGGCGACGCGAGAGCCCATGGTTCCCGCGCCAAGGATGGCGGCGCGGCGCACGAGAAGCGGTTTGGAGGCGACTTCCATAACGGGAGTTGCGACAGTGGCGGCGCTCATGCGGGCTCTCCCCTTGCGGCGTGAATGCAGATGCTCTGCGCCGTGCGTAAACGCTGGC
>JBEKRG010000072.1:0-24417 GCA_049518955.1 Occallatibacter sp. | reverse complement strand
ATCAGCTGCCGAAGATGGGTCACTGTAAACCTCCTTGTGACCCAAGCCTTACACCGGCGACAATCCCCGGGGACGACCCATGCCGCAGCGTCCGTCGCGACAGCGACTTAGTTCAAACGCCGATACCGCCAGAAGAAGCCTCCTACGACGCGCTCTCCCCGACCCGCACAACCCCCTCCCGCTCAATTTCCCCCACAACCCACTGAAAACACTGCCAAAATTCTTTTCCCAAGTTTGCCGATCATTATGCCCGCTTGGCGCACAATGGTCCCATGATCGCCATCCAGAGATCGACGACCAGATCAGAACCACACCCGCGCGAGCTACTGGCTTTTGGCTACTGGCTACCGGCTAATGGCGTAACCCTCGTGGAATGACGTGTTTACAAAATGCGACTCTTTAGAATCAGGAACTTAGGGGGATCCCCCTACCATTAACCCCTTTGTCATGACGTACTTGGCTTCAAAGATAGGGGGGAGTCGGGGTGGCGCGCCAAAAAATAAACAGCCGCTGCGAAGCAGTCCACGGTCCACGAATCACGCTCCACGATCCACCGCTTTTCTGGTCACTGCCAAACACGAAGGCCGCCCGATTTCCTGGGCGGCCCTCCTGCTGTTTCCATCCGTGATGCCGGTTTCACTTCGTTGAATTGATCTGGTCCTCAACCTTGTAAAGAACCGTGTGGTCGATGGTGCATGCCTTGTCGATCTCTGAAAATGCATCGTCGGTTGTCATCTCGGAATGGACCTTCTTCCAGCGGGCGGTGAGGTTCGGTCCGAAGTAATTGAACATCGAGTCCCATGTGGAGAAGATGTCGACGGTGCTCACGAGGCTGGGGTCCTTGTCGCCGCGGGGCATGACCTGTATGTTCACGGCCCAGCCGTCCTGCGCGCCGTCTTTCACCCCTTGCTCGGCGACCGGCTGCCATAATCTTTTTTGCGCCGCGACGCACTCGTTCACGTCGGTTGCCTTCATCGAGTTGAAGATCAGGTAGTCGCCCTTTTTCGATCCGCCAACCAGCACCTGATACTGGGTGATGTTGTTGGAGACCAGTTCCGCGACTGCGGAGAGTCGATCGCGCCACTCCGGCAGTGTCGAAGTGACGCCGGCTTTTTGCAGGACGGCCGTCATCTCGTCGTCTCCAAGAGGCGCAGGCGGAAAGCCGGGATAGAAGGAGACGAGAACGTAGTCGCACCCCGCTTCGGTCCCTGCGGGGATGACGGTGCGCAGCGCAATAAAGCCCGAGACCCTTCCCGAGTCGATGTGGGCCTGTTCAACCTTGTGGTAGTCGCCGTTGAGAAGAGTGTGAAAGGCAGAGGTTTGCCCGGGCTTGACCCGGACACAGGAAATGCTGTGATATCCAACCGGCGCTTGTTGAGCAACAAGCGTTGCGGAGAGTGTCGCGGCCAGCGCCGCGCCCCAGAAGAAGTGACGTAAACCCATTGCAAGACCTCCTTGGTCTTTGGCGTTTAAAGTGTGGTTTCCGGCTCTACAAGAGAGGTGAACCTGGACGATGACCCGCAAGACGGGAAGCTCCAGCCAAGGTGGAGCAAAGAGAATTGTCTCTGGTGTTTGGCGGCCTCGATGCTTTGACGCCCCGGAGAAAAGCACAGACGGCGACCGGAGAAGTGACTCGCCGCAAGCTGTTCGCGTTGAAGGCCTGTTGGGGGATCAGGGGTTATCGCCGGCCCACTCTCGTCCGGCTCAGGTGCTGCCCAGCTGTGATACTCAAACGCGGATCTTAGCGCCGTCAAGGGAAATCGTTGGCAGCCAGCGCGGCCGCGTCAGCTCTTCAGCCAGTCCTTCACTTTCTGCGCCACCACATCGCGGCCCACGTCGCTGATCGCATTCGTCAGCGGAATTTGCTTGGGACAGACCTCGACGCAGTTCTGCGCAAAGCCGCACTCCTGGATGCCGCCGTCACCGGCCAGCGCGCGAAGCCGTTCCTCTTTGTAGACTTTTCCGGTCGGATGATTGTTGAACAGCTTCACCTGTGCGATGGTCGCCGCGCCGACAAATCCCGTCACGTCGTTGAATTGCGGGCAAACTTCCATGCAGCAGGTACAGGAGATGCAATTGGACAACGGATAGTTCGCTTCCTGCTCCTGCGGATAAACGCGAGGCCCCGAGCCGAGATCGTACGTGCCGTCCACCGGTACCCAGGCTTTCACGCGCATCAGGTTTTCGAAAAGAACTGACCGGTCGACCTGCAAATCGCGCACCAGAGGAAACTTTGTCAGCGGCTCAACCTTAATTGGCTGCTCCAAGTTGTCAACGAGTGCGGAGCACGCCATGCGCGCCTTGCCGTTGATGCGCATCGCGCACGAACCGCAAATCTCCTCGAGGCAATTCGAATCGTAGGTGATCGGAGTCGTCGGCTTGCCGTCGGCCGTCACGGGATTCCGCGCGATCTCCATCATCGCCGAAACGACATTCATCCCCGGCCGCCACTCCAGCTCAAACCGCTCCCACACCGCCGCCGCTTCAGGGCTGGCCTGGCGCTTGATTTCGAAAGTGACTGTCCTCGTCGCCATGATCCCTTTCAACTAACTCACTTTTCGCTCTCGCACGTCTCTCGTCCAAAAATCCGCTGCATGCAATGGCCGCGTCAGTAATGTCTCGGCCGCGGCTTGATGAACTGCGTATCAACATCTTCGTACTCAAACTTCGGTCCTCCCGCGCTTCCCGTGAAACTAGCCTTCGTGGTCTTCAGGAATCGCTCGTCGTTGCGCTCAGGAAAATCCGGTTTGTAGTGCGCGCCGCGCGACTCGTCGCGCAGCATCGCGCCCAGCGTAACCGTCCGCGAAATCTCCAGCATGTTCTTGAGTTGCCTCGCAAAGGCGAAGCTTGTGTTCGCCCACTGGCTTTTGTCGCTCAGGTTCACGCGCTTGTAGCGTTCGAGCAGCTCCACGACCTTGCCGTCGGCCTCTTTCAGGTCCTTGTTGTAGCGGATCACCGTCGCGTGCTCGGTCATGGTCTCGCCTAGCTCGCGCCACAGCTTGAAGGGATTTTCTCCGCCCTCGTTCTTAATCAACTTGCCGTTGATCTCCGTCTGCCGCGCCACTTCCGCCGCAGCTCCACCATCGCCTTCCACGGCGGGCACGCTCTTTGCATACTGCATCGCGTTCGGTCCCGCGCGAAATCCGCCGAAGATGCAGCTCACCAGCGAGTTCGCGCCCAGCCGGTTCGCGCCGTGATATTGGTACTCGCACTCGCCCGCGGCAAAGATGCCGGGAACATTGGTCATCTGGTTGAAGTCCACCCAAAGTCCGCCCATCGTGTAGTGCATGCCCGGGAAGATCTTCATCGGCTCTACGCAAGGATCCACGCCGACGAACTTCTCGTAGATTTCCAGAATTCCGCCGAGCTTGTAGTGCAGCGTCTCGCGATCGATGTGCGTCAGGTCGAGATACACCATCGGCTGGCCGTCGAGGCCGAGACCCATCTCAAATACCACTTTGTGAATCGCGCGCGTGGCCACGTCGCGCGGCACCAGGTTGCCGTACTTCGGATACCACTCCTCAAGGAAATAGAACCGCTCCGCCTCGGGAATCGCCTTGAACGCGCGCTTGTCGCCCGGCGTCCGCGGAACCCACACGCGCCCACCCTCGCCGCGCGCCGACTCCGACATCAGCCGCAGCTTGTCCTCGCCGGGAATGCATGTGGGATGCACCTGGATGAACTCGCCATTGGCGTAGTACGCGCCCTGTTGGAAGATGGCCGACTGCGCCGATCCCGTGCACACCACGGAGTTAGTGCTTTTGCCGAAGATGGCGCCAATACCACCCGTCGCTAGGATGATTGCATCGGCTGAGAACGCCTTCAGCTCCATGGAGCGCAGGTTCATGGCCACGATGCCGCGCGCGTTGCCCTTCCCGTCGATGATGGCGGAGAGAAACTCCCATCCCTCGAACTTATGTACCTTGCCCTCTGCCTCGTAGCGCCGCACCTGCTCGTCGAGCGCGTAGAGCAATTGTTGTCCCGTGGTCGCCCCGGCAAATGCGGTGCGATGGTAGAGCGTGCCACCGAAGCGCCGGAAGTCGAGCAATCCCTCGGGCGTGCGGTTGAACGGAACACCCATGCGGTCGAGCAGATCGATAATTGCCGGAGCCGCTTCGCACATAGCCTTCACCGGCGTCTGGTTGGCCAGGAAGTCGCCGCCGTAGATCGTGTCGTCAAAGTGTTGCGCGGTGGTGTCGCCCTCGCCCTTCAGGTTCTTTGCGGCGTTGATTCCACCCTGCGCGCAGACCGAGTGCGACCGCTTCACCGGCACGATGGAAAACAGGTCCACATTGCCGCCGGCCTCGGCGATCTTGATGACGGCCGCAAGCCCCGCCAGCCCTCCGCCAACCACGATGATCCTGGGTGCTGCCATTGACGCGTCCTTAGCTGACAGTGAACGGTTCGCAGTTCACAGTTCGTAATTCGTAGTTGATTGCTCCCGGACCGCCCAGCTGGTCAGGCTCCGCACGGAGCTGAATCGCCGCGAGCGGCACATTGTCGGGCGCATTCGGATACTTCGGCCCCACAAACGCCCAGATGCTGGCCAGTCCCATGCCTGCAAGGATCACGCCGAATGCAACACAGATGTAACCGAACCGGCGCCGCGCAGTTTCTCCCGGCGTAATGCCCCACTTGGCGGCGAACAGCCAAACGCCGTAGGCAAAATGCCAGCAGACGGCGATCATCGCAATCACATAAACCGCAAGAATCCACGGATTCGCAAGCTCGTGCTGAACCTTCGCGAACGCCATGCCCGGATTCTCGGGCAGGCTCGCGCCCATGAAGCGCTGCGTTGCCACGTGATAGCCGATGTAAGCAAATGCGATCAAGCCGGTGTAGCGCTGCGCCAAATACATCCAGTTCCCCGCCCAGGGGTAGTACACGATGTTCGATTTGCCGCGCAGCCAAATATAGACGCCGTAAATCCCGTGATACAGGATGGGCAGAAAGATGAAGACCCACTCCAGCACGCGCACCAGCGGCAGGCTATTCAGGAACTTCACCTGCTCTCCATAAGCGATCGGTCCCTTCAACGCTTCGAAGTTCGAGAGCAGGTGTTCAAGCAGAAACGCTCCGATGGGAACGATGCCCAGCAGCGAATGCAGCTTGTGCCAAATAAAACTTGTGCCCTTCCCCGCGCGCAACGGCTCAACGCCGCGGCGGACGCTATGCGCAGAGGGGGGCGCGGCGGGTTGAACGGTTGCCATGAAGAATCTGGCTCCTAAGAGGTGCGGACCGAGGCAGTCTTAGTCTTAGATTGAGGGACGGAAACTCGCTGTCTGGTTCACACGCATTATTCGAGGCTGACGTTGGGTCCGTCAAGGCGGCGTTCCACGCTTTAGCGTTTTGGACGAGAACGGCGGAAAGTCAATGCGGCAGCATTGCCAGCAGCGCCGCAATCGCCCGCCCTCGATGGCTGAGCGAAAGCTTCGTTTCGAGATCGATCTCCGCCATCGTCTTGCCCAGTTCCGGCAAGTAGAACAAAGGATCGTAACCGAATCCGCCCATGCCGCGCGGCGCATCCAGAATCGTCCCTTCCACTGCTCCATCGGCGACTTGGACCACCTCGCCGTCGCGCGCGGCAACCAAGGTGCAGTGGTAACGGGCCGTGCGCAACTCCGCCGGAAACGCCTCCATTTTCTGCAGCAGCAGAATATTGTTCCACACGTCGGTGTTGTCGTTGGCGTCAGGCGAGTCCACAAGGCCCGTATCCGCCGCGAATCGCGCCGAGCGCACGCCGGGCGCGCCACCGAGCGCGTCCACTTCCAGACCCGAATCGTCGGCGACCACCAACTCGCCGGGCGCGAAACGCGAATAGTAGACAGCCTTCGTCGCCGCATTCGCCAGGAACGTGTCGCCGTCTTCTTCCGGCGCCGCGATCTTCTCGATCTCGGGAAGTGGTTCGATGCTGACAGAATACGCCTGCGCGGCCGTGCGAAAGTCGCGCAGCTTGCCCGCGCTGGTGGTGGCGGCGTAAAGCCGAAGGACCATAGAGAGAGTGTAAAGTGGTGCGCCCGGAGATTCGTCGCTGTACAAGGTGCGCATGGAGCCGGTAGGCTTTGAAATTGCTCGCGGACGGCAAGCCCAAATCCCTCGCAGCGAACGAAAACGGAGAACAGATGCCGACAGTAATCCTGGCAGGAATCGGATGGCACATTATCGGAGCGGCCTGCGCTGCTTCGTTCTATGCGCCGATTGAGAAGGTGAGGAAGTGGTCCTGGGAGACAACCTGGGCCATAGCTGGATTCTTCTCGTGGATTCTCTTGCCAATCGGCGTGAGCTATCTTTTGCTGCCGAACTTCCACGGCTTCTACGCCTCGCTCGATCCGAGCCTCATGTTCAAAGTCGCCCTCTTCGGCGCCATGTGGGGGGTGGGCAATGTGAGTTACGGACTCACGATGCGCCATCTGGGAATGTCGCTCGGCATCGGCGTGGCCATCGGCGTCACGCTTATTGTCGGCACTTTGGTCCCGCCCCTGATGCACGGACAGGCCGCAATGCTGTTCTCCACGCGCAGCGGCCTGCTCACAGTGGCGGGCGTTCTTGTGGCCGTGATCGGCGTAGCCATCGTTTCCTATGCCGGCCATCAAAAAGAAGTCGAGCTTGGCGCCGGGGTGCAGGAGTTCAACGTCAAGCTCGGGCTCGCGCTCGCCGTCATGTGCGGGATTTTTTCGTCGGGCATGTCCTTCGCCATCGATGCGGCCAAGCCCATCGCAGCGGCGGCACAACACGTGGGCGTCAATTCGCTCTACGCAGCGCTGCCCAGTTACGTGCTCATCATGGGCGGCGGCGCGGTCATCAATATGAGCTACTGTTTTATCCGGCTGGGATTCAAAAAGGAGCTTTCGCTCCGCGCCGATCTTGCCCAGCCGCGCGCGACGCTCATCAAAAACGGTTCGTTGGCCGCGGCTGGCGGAATCATGTGGTACCTGCAGTTCTTTTTTTACGCCCGGGGTGCGGCCAACATTCCGCAGCGCCTCGGCTACGTGAACTGGATGCTGCATATGAGCATCTATGTGCTTTGCGGCGGACTCGTGGGCCTGGCGCTAGGCGAGTGGGCGGGTGTGCGCCGCAGGCCGATCCGCCTGCTGTGGGCGGGAATTCTCGTCATCATCGCTGCCGCGAACTTGGTAGGCCTCGGAATGGCGTCGTAGTTTCAGGCGGCCCGTTCAACGGGCCAACTCTGACGGCATTCAGGCGATCGTCGCCCCAAGGCAGTAGTTACCACGGGTGAACCGACCTGGAAATCATGCATTGTCAGCGACGATTGCCACCGTTAAACTAACCGCGATATCCGTTTTTTTGTTCCGCAAGTCGCCCGTCAAAACAAGAGGATGCTTGTTCATGTGGTATCGAGGATGCGGCTTTGTTCACGTCTTGGTGTTCGGCCGTCGCTGCACTTCCGTGAATTTCGGCCTTGCGCTGCTGGGCGGCGTCGTTGCGCTCTGGCTTGCTCTGCCAACGCCGGCATCGGCGCAGGACACCTTGCCCTCGAACGGCATTCTGGCAGCGCCCTTGGTTACAGCGACTGACCATCCGGCCAAGCTTCCTGGGGCGAGCGAAATCACCGTCGAAGGATTGGTCTCATACGGCAACTACAAAATCTTTGCTTCCGGCGAGAACTGCAAGCTGTACCTCGTTGGCATCGAGTACGATCGCCACACATGGGGCCACCTGCTGGGTTCGCGCGTGGATTACGTGGCTGAGTTCATGCCCATGGTTCTGCTGAACCAGCCGACGGAAATGGATATCTGGGGCAACACGGAGAGCGCGAGCCGAAAAACCGTCCCCGGTATCGACATCGCGCCCATCGGAATTCGCTGGCTATGGCGCGACGGCAAGGCCTTTAAGCCTTACTTGATGGCAAAGGGTGGCGCCCTCGTGTTTGCGCAAAAGCCGCTTTCATCGAAGACTACGTATGAGAACCTCAGCCTGCAATCGGCCTTGGGACTCGAAGTCCGTTTGAACGACCGATTCGATCTGCGCCTTGGCCTGTTCGGCGACTTTCATTTTTCTGACGGCTTCATCGTTCCCGTCAATCCCGGCCTCGATGTGATGAACGCCACCATGGGGCTCACCTATCATTTGCGCGGCAAAAGGCAAATCGCAGGGAATTGACGCCTGTGCCTTAGGGCAACGGCAGTTCGCGATCAAGGCCCGACTCCACGAGGTCGAGGCGCAGCTTTTCGATCGTCGAAAAAATCATGCCCCTCATCCCCAACGCTCCGGCGGTTTCAACATTCTCAACTTTATCGTCGAGAAACAGCGTCTCCTCGGGCTGCGTTCCTAGCCGCTCCAATGCATAGCGATAGATTGCCGGGTCCGGCTTGGCCACACCAAGCTGATAGCTCCAGACAAGCACATCGAAGCGCGAGAGCCAGTCGAGTTCGCGCACCATGTACTCATGCACGGAATCTCCCATGTTGGAGACGATGGCCGTCAGCAGGCCGCGCTGCTTGATCGCGAGTTGCCAGGCAAGCATTGCAGGGTCTCCGCGAGTCCACATCCGCGCGTCCCACAGATTCAGTTCTTCGATCGCTTGCTCGCTAAGCTTGAGCCTCGAATCGCGCACAATGTCATGCCAGAACTCAAGGCCGGTAAGTTTTCCCTCGTCGTAAGCGTGCCGATCCTTCCAATAAAAGCTGTCCAGGCGATCCGCCGAGAGCCCCGTGATGCGCTTGAGCTCGGCATACGCAACGTGATCCGGGGGCCCCGTCAGCACTCGTCCATAGTCGAAGATCACAACGCGCAGAGCCAACAGCACCTCGCCAAAGTCGCTTCCACGCCCCATGATTCCCATGCTTCCCCATGTATCGTTGCAAGAGGCGCTGCTTTCATTGTGCACGATTGAAACCCGCGGCCCAATGGATCATGTGCGGCGATCCCAAGAGTCGATTCCCATGCCCTTCTCGCAACGATCCAACTGGAACACGGAAGAGAGCGAACTGGCCTGCGCGCACCGCGAGCGCCTGGCGGCCGGTCTGCCCATCGCCGACCTGACTGCTTCGAATCCCACACGCTGCGGCTTTGTTTATCCAGCCTCCCTGCTCAGTGCGCTCACCGATCCGCGCGCGCTCCAATACGATCCTCAGCCCCGGGGCCTGCTCTCCGCTCGCGAGGCGGTCTGCGCCTACTACCGCACCCATACCGTAACCCTCACTCCCGAACAGATCGTCCTCACCACCAGCACCAGCGAGGCATACAGCTTTCTCTTCCGCATGCTTTGCGATCCCGGAGACGAGATTCTGATCCCGCAGCCCAGCTATCCGCTCTTTGACTTCCTCGCCACCCTCGACGACGTGCGCCTTCGTGCCGCGCCGCTGGTCTATGAGAACGGTTGGCAGATTGACTCCGGAGGCATTCGCCGCGCCATCACCCCGCGCACGCGGGCCATCGTCATCGTGCATCCGAACAACCCAACCGGCCACTGCACCAAACCATGGGAGGCCGAGCAGCTCGCCAAGCTCTGCCGCGAGTTCGGCCTCTCGCTTATCGTCGACGAGGTCTTTCTCGACTACAGCTTCGGCGCAAAGGCTGAGAGTCCCGGCGCTGAAGCCCCCAGTTTTGCCCGCGGCTCTGAATTCGCTCCCAGCCTCGAAGGCGTTCCCATCTACATGGTCAGCGGCCTCAGCAAGATTGCCGGGCTGCCACAGATGAAGGCGGCATGGATTGTCGCGACTGGTCCGGAGCGCGACGAGGCCCTTGACCGCCTCGAAGTCATTGCCGACACGTTCCTCTCCATGAACGCTCCTGTGCAGCTCGCGATGCCGGCGTGGCTCGAAGGCCGCGCGGCAATCCAAAACCAGATTCGCCAGCGCGCGGCCGCGAACTTGGCCGCGCTCGATCAAGCCGTCGGGACCGTCGAATCCATCCAGCGGCTGGCGGTCGAAGGCGGTTGGTACGCTGTGCTGCGGATTCCAGCCGTCGAACCCGACGAGCAGACGGTTCTGGCGCTGCTCGAGCGCGGAGTCTGGGTTCAACCAGGCTACTTTTTCGGGATGCCGGAAAGCGGCTGGCTCGTCCTGAGCCTGCTCGCGCCCCAGGTGGAATTCAGTAACGGAGTTGCCACTCTGATTAACTACTTGGGAACGAATCACGAACGTAACAAAAACGCCTGACCACGAGAACCATCTCTTGAACTAATCAATCTATCTAATTGAAATTGATTGCTTTACTTCTTTGTCTGTTTTCCTGCGACTTTTGCGGGTGTCCGACCTTTCTGCCGTGTCTACTCCGGGGTTTTGCCCGTCTGTAGAAACGGATTGGTCGCGCGCTCCTCGCCGATCGTCGTGCCGGGGCCATGGCCTGGGAGCACATGGGTCTCGTCGGGCAGGTTGAGCACCCGCGTGTGCAGCGAGGCCATGATCTGTTCGAAGTCGCCACCGGGCAGGTCGGTGCGGCCAATGCTTCCGGCAAAGAGCGTGTCCCCGGCGATGAGCAGATTGAGCGGAGCAAAGTGCAGGCAGATCGACCCCTGCGTGTGTCCCGGCGTGTGCAGCACCTGCGCGGGATAGTGCTCCAGGCCGACAAGCTGGCCGTCCTTCAACCCTTCGTCGGGCGGAGCCGTTTCCGGGGCCGCGCGCAGGCCCAGCCACGCCGCCTGCGTGTCCATCATTTCAATCTGTGGCAGGTCGTTTTCGTTCAGGTAAATCGGCGCGCCAGTCAGGCGCTTGAGTTTGAGCGCTCCGCCCACGTGGTCAATGTGGCCATGCGTCACCAGGATCTGCTTCAGCCGAAGTCCCTGGTCATTCAAACGCTTCGCGATCCGGCTCACGTCGTCACCGGGATCGATCACGATGGCCTCGCGCGTCTCCTCGTCACCCAGAATCGTGCAGTTGCAGGCCAGCGGACCGACGGGAAACGTCTCGAGGAGCATGGCTTCATTGTAGAAGCACTGTCTACTGTCCACCGTCCACTGATCCTGGCGGATCAGAGGCTCGCGGGTTTGCGGGGTGGCTCCGGGTGGCGCGGGGCGTTGACAGGGCAAGGCAGCGAGTCAACAGGTCGGCGAGTCAGTCCATCATAGAGCCGCCGCACGCTGGCAATAAGAACGGGTGCGTTGAAACCTCGTGAGGCGTATACTTCTGCGCAATTCCCAGGGAAATGAAAGTACCGGTCCAGGAGGAGCCCATGACAGCTTTCATGCGCACAGTTTTTTTGGCCGGTTTAATGATCGGCCTATCGGCCCCCTTTACGGCAGCACAAGACCAGGACGTGGAGGGAAGCAGCGATCACCCCTTAATTTCGCGATATCCCGGATCGTATATCGCGAAGTATCTGACCAAAGAGTTCGACGAGTTCGCCCTTCCGCTGGGTCCGGTGAATGTTGAGAACACGATCACCAAGAACCAGCCTTTGGAAGGGAAGATCACCCGCATAGTTTACGTGGCGCCCGCGGGACGCACGGTGCTGGAGGTCTTTCGGAACTATCAAGACGCGCTCAAGAAGGGCGGGTTTGAGACGCTCTTTACATGCGGCCCGCAAGGTTGCGGGAGCACGATCGCAAATGCGTACGCCAACAGCGGCGACAGCGCCGATTACTGGGGGCCCGAGCACGGAATTCACTACATTTCGGCGAAGCTGGCGCGGCAGGAGGGCGACGTTTATGTGAGCTTGTTGGTCGACGATCAGGGCCCGGATTCCCGAACCGATGCCGAGCTTTATGTCATCGAAGTAAAGCCCATGGAGTCGGATCTCATCACGGTGAATGCAGCGTCGCTGGCCAACGACATCAATCGAACCGGCCACGCTTCGGTTTATGGCATCTACTTCGACACCGGAAAGGCAGATGTCAAGCCTGAGTCCGACGCGACACTGAGCGAGATCGCCAAGCTGATTCAAGGCGATCCCACGCTGAAACTCTACGTCGTCGGGCACACCGACAACCAGGGCGCGCTCGACCTGAACATGGACCTTGCGCTCCGGCGCGCACAGGCGGTGCTCGCCGCGCTCACGACAAAGTACGCGGTGCCGGCCACACGGCTGAAGGCCTACGGCTGCGGCCCGTACTCTCCTGTGGCGTCGAATGACAGCGAGGACGGCCGCGCCAAGAACCGCCGCGTCGAGCTGGTAAAGCAGTAACGCATTGCAGCAACTGTCGGGCATGTGCGGGCCCGCTGCGGCAGTAGCCAAGCGCGGCATAAGGTGATTTTCATATCCGATGGCCTGGAAACTCAGGGCACGTTTTCGACTTCGTGGGCCTCGCGAGGCGCGGTGCCCGGCTCGGGATGGCAGGTCAGTGGGCGGCGGGGTTCGGCGCGTGGCGGAAAAGACAGGGATCAGGTGTCAGGCATCGGAAGAGCGGCTTTCTGCTGATCAAATGAGCTTGGCTCGTTTGGCGGTTCGTGCCTTGCTGGGCGGAGGGTCGAGGAGTTTGGGCCGCGAAGCATTCTCCTCAGGCAGCTTGTCATGCAGAACCGCGTTGAGCAGCGATTTGTGAACCCGGATGCCGCCGTCGTTGTAATCGATGTAGCCGAGCTTCCTGAAGCGATTCATAAAAAGGCTGACGCGCGATCGAGTTGTACCGATCATCTCCGCAAGAGTCGTCTGCGTTACCGATGGAATCTTTGCCTCTGGCTCACCCGGTTCGCCATATTCCGCCATCATTAAGAGCGTCCGCGCCAATCGTCTCTCGCTGGAGTTGAATAGCTGATCGATGAGGTCTGCCTGGGTTCTGATCCCGCGAATCACGATGAACTTCAGGAAGTAGGTGGAGAACTTATGTTCCTTCTGGAGAATGCGGAGTATTTCCGCCGTCGCGATCCTGAGTGCTTTACAACCGGTGATGGCTGAGGCCGTGACCGTTCGCAGCGTTTCCGCTCCGGCGATCGCCTCCTCGCCAAAAAAATCTCCGGGGGCGAGCAGCGTAACCGTCGCTTCTTTGCCGTTCTTGGAAGTGACGGTGAGCTTGGCTCGGCCAGTCTGAAGGTAAAACACAGAGTCGGCCGGGCTTCCCTGGGAAAAGATATTCTGGTTTGCCGTGTAACTGCCGATGCGTCGCCGCGGCCCTTCGGCCGCGAGAAAAGCAGCAGTATCAAAGGACTCCCGGTTTACCTTACCCATCGAGCAGCCTCTCCCTGGGTGCGTTCAGGCGCGAATCATCTTCATCGGCGCTGTGCGGGGGTTGGGGGGGCATCATTCCGTTCCAGAACGCGCAATCCTCGTCAGCGCAACGGTAGCACTGTAAACGGTAATTGTCTGTTCCATTTGGCACACTCGTTGGATTGATCGGACACGCCCCGAGAACTGGACATTGAGGGGCTGATCGAATGGCTGGATAGCGCTCGGCTATTGGGCAGCTCTCTTGATTCGCTGTGAGAAGCTACTGCCAATTCCCCATGAGCACAAAGGGCGCCCAGTAGTACGGATGCGTGAAGCCTGCAGGGACAGGCCGGGCGTTCTCAACGACATCGAAACCTCTTCCGCTGGCGCTGCTATTGCCATTGACCTTGCCCTGTAGCAGATCCAACTGCGCCTGGCGTAGCGCTTCCACCTTTGATACATTTCCGGCGCCGCTTGCCCAGCGCTTGTAGAAGTCGCTCATCAACTGGCCGGTGCTGGCATCGTTCACCGACCACAGCGACGAAATGACCGCTTTTGCGCCCTTGTACTGCGCGGTCATACCCAACCCGTCCACTTCACGGCCGTTGGCCGCATCGCCGCTCATTCCCGTCTGGCAGGCTGAGAGCGTGAGCAGGTCCGTGGAACTGAGATCGAGATTCTGGTCATCGTTGAAATCTTCTACCGTGAGGTGATAGTCCTGGTTGGCATCATCCTTGCCCGCGAGCAGCAGATAACTCTTGCTGTCGTCGCCCGGTTGAAAGACGAAGTGGCTGGCGATGTGCACGATCTTGTACTTGCCGTTCAACGCGTCTTCCATCGCTTTCTCGGTAAACTGCCCGTTGAGCAGGATCGTTCCCGGCAACACCCCTTGCGCACCTTGCACCTGCGGGTCCTTCACCACGTCATTCAACTCGCCCACCACGGCGGGGAGCGGAGGCAAATTGTTTTCGTACTGGCGTGAGATTCCCATCGCCAGAACGCTAAGTTTGCTCACATCGGGCTTTTGCGAAAGCATTCCAAAGCTGGCGGGCGTAATGGTCACTGTGCTGTATTTCTCCACGAGATAATTCTTTCCGTCGTAGAGCGCCGCCAGAGGCAGATAGCGCAAGACGCCGTCGAGCGACCACACCAGCGTCTCGGCGTGAGCCTGGTCCAGGTCCGCCTTTACCGGGCCGACGAGGATGTTATAGAGATCCTGCGCCAGCGGCCTGGGGTCGCTGGCCGGATCGTGCAGAGCCTGATCGAAAGCCGCTACCTTGCGGTTGAGGTCGGCCTCCGAGATGGCATACTCTCGCGCCACCGGAACCACCGACGAGGTAATCACAATGACTCGGTAGTGATCGCTCGTCACCATGGTGTAGAGAGCGACGGTTCCCGGCGACTCAGCAATCGCGTTCCTGAGCGCACGCACATCACCCTTGACCTCGGCCACCTGCTTTTTGGCATCGCTTTCGCTGCCGCCGAACACCACGAACAGGTGGTCGTAATAGTCGCTCAGGCCTTTGGAGGCCGCGTTTATCTGAGCCAACAACAGTTGGAATTGCTTTTCCTGATCGGGAGTGCGCGCGCTGATCTTCTTCAACTCATCCCATTGCTGGCCCAGCGAAACGATCTGCGCCGTGGACTTCTGGTAATCCTCCTCGGCCTGCTGCTCGGCCGGCGTCAGCGTCAGTGGGCTCAGCGTGTCGGCCGCCGCGCCGCGCGTGTAGTCGGAGTACTCCTGCTGCTTGAGCAGATCCAGCACCTGCTCCGCCTCCGGCAGACGATTTTGACTGATCAGAAGGTCAGCCAGATCGTGGTAGTAGACAGCGTTTGAGGCGACAAAACTCGTCTGGAGTTGTTTGTCCAGCCCCTGGATATTGCCACGCACTTTCTGGAGCAGATTCACGGCCTGCTTGCCAAAGTAGATGGCCTCAGCGGGGTGATCGCTCTTTTGATTCGATACGATGCTACCGAGAACCCACGCCTCGAGAATAGGGTCGCCGACCGCCGTTGCCAGCGGCAGCGCCTGGTTATAAAACTCCTGCGCGCTTTGCTTCTCGCCCAGATTCGAGTGGGCGAGGCCGATTCGGGTCAGCGTGCCAGCCTCGCCGCCGCGGTTGCCCACCTCGCGAAACATCGGCAGAGCCTGGTTGTAGTAATCCAGCGCCCTCTGCGGCTCGCTCTGCACGGAGTAGACAGCGCCGAGGTTCTCCAGCACTTGGGCTTCGACCCCGGGAGCGCCCACCGTGTGAACGATCGGCAGCGCCTGGTTGAAATAGTCCAGCGCCTTTTGCAGCTGGTTTATATCCCAATAAACGACACCGATGTTGCTCAGGGTGCGGACCTCTCCGAGGGGGTCGCTCGCCGCGGCAAAGATCGGCAACGCCTGGTTGTAGAAGTCGAGTGCTTTCTGTTTCTCCCCCAGAACGTCGTAAACGGCGCCAATGTTGCTCAGCGTGATGGCCTCGCCGGCGCGGTCGCCTATCGCGCGTTTGATCGGCAGCGACTGGTTGTAATAGTCCAGCGCCTTCTGCGGCTCTCCCAGGTCCTCATAGACATTGCCGATGTTGCTCAAGACGCGGGCCTCGCCGACGAGGTCGCTCACCGCGCGAAGAATCGGCAGCGCCTGGTTGTAGTAGCCCATCGCCTTCTGCTTCTCGCCAAGGTTCGAGTAAACATATCCGATATTGTTGAGAGCAGTGGCCTCGCCTTTGCGGTCACCCGATTGGCGAAAGAGGTCGAGTCCCTGGAGGTAGTAGTCCAGCCCTTTCTGCTTATCGCCGAGATCGTCGTAGGCAGCGCCGATGTTGGACAGCGAGCTGGCCTGGCCGTCGCGGTTGCCCGCCGTGCGAAAGATCGGCAGCGCCTGATTGTAGTAGTCCAGCGCCTTCTGCTTCTCACCTAGATTCGAGTAGACACCGCCGATGTTGTTCAACGTCTGCGCCTCGCCGACGCTGTTGGCAACCGCACGAAAAATCGGCAGCGCCTGATTGTAGTCGTCCAGCGCCTTCTGTTTCTCGCCCAGAATCGAGCAGACCTCGCCGATTTTGTTCAGCGCGCGCGCTTCGCCTGCACGGTCGCCCGCCGCGCGAAAGAGAGGCAGCGCCTGATTGTAGTCGTCCAGCGCGTTCTGCGGCTGGCCCATGGCGGAGTGAGTATTGCCGATGAAAGTCAGCGTGGCAGCCTCGCTTGCGCTATTGCCTAAGGTGTGAAAGATCGGGAGCGCCTGGTTGTAAGCGTCCAGCGCCTTCTGCCGATCGCCCAGAGCAGACTGACTATTGCCCAGCCCATTCAGCGTGAACGCCTCGCCAACGGGGTTGCCCGTTGCGCGAAAGATCGGCAGCGCCTGGTTGAAGTCGTCCAGCGCCTTCTGCGGCTCTCCCAGCGCGAAGTGAGTATTGCCCATGAAAACCAGCGTGTAGGCCTCGTCGGCACTGTCTCCTGTTGCGCGAAAGAGCGGGAGCGCCTGGTTGAAGGAATCCAGCGCCTTCTGCTTGTCGCCGAAGTTGAAGAGGAGATTGCCGATCTGGTTGAGCGTCGCGGCTTCGGTCTTCGCGTCGCCTTTGTCCTGCGCGGCCTTGAGATCGGCCTCGAGCTTATCGAGCTTTGCCTGCGTGTCAGGCGACAGGGTTGCGCCCGCAGCGGCATTTCCTGTTGGAGTCTGGCCACACATGCCAACTGAAATCAGCAGACAACCTGCCAGAACCAGACCAACGGCAGAGCATCCTGATAAAAATCGGGCACTCAACATAGTCAGACCTCGAAATGCGCGAGCGTGGGAGGCGGGGTGTCACTTAGTTTACAGCCGCAGACCCGATCGAAGCTCGGAAAACTGCGGGAGATGCGGCGGGAGGAATTCAGGTTCCATAACAGGGTTTCGGCGCCAGGCCGCAAGGACCGAGCGCCGTCATGGTGCGCGTGCCCCAGCACGCAAAATCGCGCTGAGAATTGTCCCGATGAGCCCGTTCCGACCCCGCAAGGCGGGTTAAGCGCACTGAGGCTCACCAAATGTGAAATTAAACGCGACCGTTTCGCTCGAAATGTGTAATTCCAAGCGAACCTCTGGCCTGTTTTGGGTTATTCTCTGGGCCACCACGCAGCTTTTTGGGAAAGGATCGTTGAACATTTCAGCGGTTTTGTTTAAGAATTCTTGACCAATTCGCAGGGCCCCGGTCGCATAAAACTGAACATTTCGCGTGAGTTGAGCTGTTCTTGCCGGGCCTCGGAAAAAGGCTGGTCCCGACCGAGTTTTAAGCGGAGATGCAAATTCGGCGCGTGCCCCAGAAGAGCACGCGCCGCGTTGGGACCGGGTTGCAGTTTAGCGGTGATCGCCGCCGTGGTCGCCGCCGCCGCGATAGCCGGGAAGGGCATGTTCGTTGCGCGCATCATGATCGCCGGGGCCTGCATGGCCGCGCCCGTCGCGCGCCTCGTTGCCGTGGAAGTGGTTGAAGGCCTCTTCGCCGCGGCCAGGCATCGGTCCTCTGTAGCCGTGGCGTGGATCGAAGCGGTTATCGACATGGCCGTAAAAGTGGGCGGGTCCGCGGAACCAGTGGCCGGCGCCGATAAACACTCCGCCCTGGAACCAATCGGGCCCGTAGTAGCCATAGGGCGAGCAGTTATAGGGAGCGTAGTCGTAGTAACCGTAGGGGCACACAGGCTCCACTCCGAAATTGATGGAGATTTGGGCAGGCGCTACGCGCGCGGAGCAAAACAGTGCGGCTGCAAGAGCTGCGAAAGCGATGGACTTAACCTTGGGCATTGATCTCTCCTTGATTGCTTTCTTGCGTGGGAGTTCGTTTCCGTTTGGATTGGTTTCAGTGGGATTCGGCGCGTGCCCGAAAAGAGCACGCGCCGAGTCGAGTCAGAATTGTTGCAGCTTAGCGGTGATCGCCGCCGCCGCCGTGTGATCCACCACCGCCATGTGATCCGCCACCGCCGCCACCGTGTGATCCGCCGCTGGGAGCTGCGTGCGAAGCCGGTGCGCGCGATGAAGTCTGGTGCGAAGCTGGCGCACGGGAAGGTGCGGCTTGACGTGGAGCACTGGTGCGCTGGATTGCCGCATGGCCTCCGCCAGACCGCGAGCCGCCGCCGCTGCGATAGGACGCGGGGCCGGGCCCGCCGTGATAATTGCCGCCACCCTCGCTCACAAAGCGATGGCCGCCCCAGCCGTGGCTATAGCCCCAGCCGCCCCAGGGTCCCATGCCCAGAAAGATACCGTTGTAGAAGTAGCCCGGCCCGTAATAGCCGTAAGGCGCGCAGGCGTAGGGTGAGTAGCCGTAGTAGCCATAGGCACAGTTTGGTGGAGGGCCACCGATGTCAATGACAAGTTGCGCCTGAGCCGCCGGCGCAAGCGCCAGGCTGGCCAACAGTGCTGTCGTACCGAGTAGAAACTTGATTCCACGCATATGAGACCCCCCTTTGAGGTGTCTGCGGTTTCCTGGTTAAGGTGGGATGCTTTGGCGCCGTGAAGACAAACCCGGCAACAGCAGCCTACATAAGGGGTTTCCCGTTGCTTAATAGGGACGTCACTCGTTTGCCCTTACAACCCTGAATCTAGTCGCGGGCGACGCAGGTGTCTGAGCAATCGGGATCACATAGAGTGAAGGATTGCCGCAGAGCGGCGATGACGGGCTCCGCGGCTTCAGAGGCTGCTGGGCGCCAGAATTGACTGACGCGAGACTCCGACCGCCTTATAAAGCCGAACGGCGTCCGGAGATCAGGTTGATGACCAGGATAATCAAGGCGATTACCAGCAAAATGTGGATGAGGCCGCCGGCGATGTGAAAGGTGAAGCCGAGAAGCCACAAGACCAGGAGGATTACGAAAATTGCCCAAAGCATATTCAACAACCTCTCTCGATTGCGGACGCCTGAGACGGGAAACCCGGCCCAGGCGCAAGCAACGGTTTACAAGCGACGACTAGTTGGATGCAATCGCCTGAGCTTTGGCGTCTCTCACGGCTTCGACAAATCGGTCGGCCGAATGAGGGGTTGCCACATCGCCGCGCAGAACGCTGTGTGTGGAGACGTCAAGCCCGTAGAGGGCATCCATGGAATCGTTATCGCGGCGAACATCGGCCCCGGTCAATGTGAGTCCGGCAAACAGGCCTTTGGCGCGCGAGTAGGTGAGGATTTCAGTGTTCAGCTTCCAGTCGGTATCGGCGGTGGCATGGCGGCCAACCGGGCCGGCTGCCGCGGAAGCATCAGCTCCGAGCTGGAACTTGGCGTCTTCCAGGCGTTGCATTCCTCTGTCGCCCTGGAAGATCATGATCAGATCCACACCTTCGACGCCGATCTGCAATCCCCAGCTTCCGCCGGTGATGACAAAGAACGCCGGTGCGCTCCATCCGTCCGCGGTGCGGCAGGTGACGACGCCCTTGCCGTTCTCCGCGCCGAACACCAGGCCACCCTTGATCATGTGCGGCACAACGGCGATGCACTTGGCGTGCTCCAGCACCTCTTGCGGAACACCATGATCCGGCGCAGCCATAATCTGGTGCAGCACCAACGTCGCATTCTCGAGCCGGTTCTGAACATCTTCGCGAGTCTCCGCTGCGGCAGCAGATGCCACACCCAGACCGAACAATGCCACGAACGTAATGAATTTCTTCATAGAACACACCTTTTCTACCTATGCGCAGCGTCACTCTCATATTGCGCACTGTGGCGCACAAGGTATCCCCACTTTAGAGGTGTTGAAGGGCAACGTCTGAGCAATAGGGCTCTTTCGATGGATAGCGGCCGATCAATGCCGAGGTCGCGGTCAACGAGATGGACAGCACAGTTTCGCGCGTTCATGCATCGGCAGTCCACGAACCCCTCCGCAGAGTTTTTGGCGCCTGCGATGGCGAGCTCTCCGAGCAAAAAGCCCGCCGTGAGCCTTGAAAATTATCGAGAAAAGTGAGCAGAATTGAACAGATTCGCTCCGGCTTGGGGGCGCAGCCTTGTGCTAGAGTTCCGCCGGGGCTGTAAACAGGGCGTCGTGCTGCGGATGTTCTTCTGAATGAGCAGTTTGCCAATTAAGAGGTCGCCCTGTTGCTGTTGTTTAAGCCGGGCTGGCCGCGAAATGGGGTACACATCGGACGTCCATGCGGTTGCGTTCTCCCGCAAAACATCGGCGCTATCGCCGCATCTGAAAGGAGGCTTGCCGGATGGTTGAGCTCGATAAACCGCCATTTGATGCCGCAGGTTTTCTGATGAGCGCCGGGCTGGGGCGAACTGTTGTCCAACTGAAGCCGAAGGAGAATTTTTATTCGCAGGGAGACGCGGCCGATTCCGTTTTCTATCTTCAAACGGGCTCGGCGAAGATCACGGTTGTGTCACAGGCCGGCAAAGAAGCCACGATCGCGATGCTCTCCGCAGGCGAGTTTGTGGGAGAGAGCGCGCTGGCCGCGATTCCTGGGCTGCGATTGTCCGCGGCCACCGCGACGACCGCATGCACGGCGCTGAAGATAAGCCGAGAAGAGATGATCCGCGTCATGCACGAGGAGCGAGACTTCTCCGACCTTTTTTTGAAGTTTCTGCTGACCCGCAGCTTGCGCACCCAGGCCGATCTTGTCGATCAGCTCTTCAACTCCAGTGAAAAGCGCCTGGCCAGGATTCTCCTGCTGATGGCCGAGTTTGGAAAGCCGGGCGATCCGGAGCCGATGATTCCCAAGATTTCACAAGAAACCCTGGCGGAGATGATTGGCACCACCCGGTCCCGTGTCAGCTTTTTCATGAACCGCTTTCGCAAGCTCGGTTTTATCAGCTACGACGGCCGCATCCAGGTGCATCGGTCGCTCCTGAATGTAGTTCTGCTGGATTAAGCGCGACGAGCGCGCCGGCAGGCTGGTTCCAGCGCGGTCCACGGGTGGTCGATGAGCCAATCCGGCCGTCATCCCTCAGCTTTCAAGTTTCAGCCGCCGGGTTCCTCACTACCCCTCCGCATCCGCGTGTTCCCAAGGAGTAAACAAGTGGCGAAAAGATTGTTGCGGTTCGCTTTTTATTCGCTATAATGCGCGCATGGCCGTTACGCGAAGACAGAAGGAAGTTCTGGATTTTCTGGAGGCGTTTGTAAGCCGGAATGGCTATTCGCCTTCGTTTGAAGAGATTGCGCGCGGCATGAGCCTGAAGAGCCTGGCCACCGTCCACAAGCACATTACCAACCTGGAGAAGAAGGGCATGCTGGATCGGGTGCACAACCGCAGCCGGTCCATTGACGTCCTGCCGCCGGGAACCCGGACAAGATCGAGCCTAAAGCTGCCGCTGGCGGGGCGGATCGCGGCGGGCACGCCGGTGGAGGCGATGGAAAGCCCGGAGACGATTTCGCTTGCTGATGTTGTGGGCAACCGCGATGTGTTTGCGTTGGAGGTACGGGGCGACTCCATGCGCGACGAGCACATTATCAATGGCGACTACGTGCTGGTGGAGCGAACCAAGACGGCGCGGAATGGGGAGATCGTGGTGGCGCTGGTGCACGGGGCGGAGACCACGCTGAAGCGGTTCTACCCGGAAGGGAATGTGGTTCGCCTGCAGCCGGCGAACCTGGAGATGGAACCGATTTATGTTCCCGCGGCGCAAGTGGCGATCCAGGGGCGCGTGCTGGGAGTGCTGAGGAAGTACCGGTAGAGCAGTGGTTAGCGGTTAGTTGGCGCGCGATTATGCGAAATCGTGCCGAATGTCAGTTGGATGCTCCTTTGTTGCGTTGGTTGAAGACCACACCAAACGCGGCGCCAAGGGCCAGCCCGCAGGCCATACCGATCACGATGTTATGGATCGCCACTCCAATTGCGGCCCCAATAGCGAGTCCTACGCCAACTCCGATGCCCATGTGGTTCTTCACGTGATCGAGTCCTCCCGAACATTTTAGATCACTTGCTCCGCGAGGCGGCGGGCGCGCCAGAGAGCCCCGTTGAGGGCGACGGTTTCAGTGGCTTCGACTGACATAGCTGGTTCGGCGGCGTGAAGGCCCGCAAAGAACACTTCGCGGACGATGGGCATTTTTCCAATGACGCTGCCGGTCCAGGCGACGGGAACTTCGGTTTCGATTCCGTGCTTGCGCCGAATCTTCGATCGCACCAATAGAACATTCGCGACGAGATCTGCGGCGGCCTGGCGGAGAACGCCGATGGCGACTGGGTCGCCCGATTCGGCAAGTTCGTTGATGGCGGGGGCAAGCGCAGCGAAATCGGGCGCGGGCGTGCCGTCACCGACGTTGATGAGCTGATCGAGTGTGCGAGTACCCCAAGTCTCGCCAACCTTTTTCAAAATTTGCGTGGGCTCTTCGCGATCGTAGGCGTTGAGCGCGCGGCGAAGGGCGTGAAGGCCAATCCAGTATCCAGAGCCTTCGTCGCCGAGTCGCGAGCTCCAGCCGCCGGCGGACTCAAGAGCGCCGTTGGGCGCGCGACCGATGGTGTTGGTTCCGGTGCCTGCGATCTGCAGGATGCCGGGCCCACCGCGAAAGGCGGCGTCGAGGGCGATGATGTGATCGCCGACCACCTCGGATCGGGCGATTGAGAAATCTTTGAAGACCGCAGTAATCCACTCAGTGATGCCAGGCATGGTGGCGCTGGCCACGCCGCATGAGGCTGCGAGGACGGAGGTGACGCCGGCCTGCGCGTAGACGTTTTTGAGCACGGCGCGCAGGTTGGCTTCGGCAGCTTCGGCGCCAACGCGCAGGCGCTTGATGGAGCCGCTCTCAGCAAAGGCGAGAGCGCGATCGCCGTCAGTGATGGAAGCGCGTGTGTGCGTGCCGCCGCCGTCGATGCCGAGAACTGCGTTCATTGCAGTCGTTCCGTCATTTCGATTCAGGCGCGCTTTCCGCCGCTACACCGTGATCGCGCAACGTACCCGAAAGAATGTTCAGGCTGCCGTCTGACTTGGGCGGGTGAAGGCCGAGCATGTGAGCGAGCCATGGATAGAGATTGACGTTTTCAAAAGGGGCGACAGTCTTTCCGGCAATGAGATCAGGGCCGGCGGCGACGAAGATCGCCTTCATCTCCGGAATGAGATGCGGATCGAAGCCGTGCATGCCGATGGTGGGCGGATGAGACGGCGCACCCGCAGCGGGAGCGTGAGCGCGAATGGCATAAGGACCGGTCGCGATGACAACGGGGTCGCCCTCGCGCGGATTCTGATTAAAGTTGAGATCGGCGGGGACGTTTTTGAGTCGATAGACGACGAACTGCGAGGAAGCGCGCTTGAGCTGGTTGTAAACGCGGACGCGATCGTCTTCGGTTTTGCCGTAGAGGAGAGGGCCAACGGCGTCGAAGCCGGTGAGGTCGGCGAATTGATCGAGGTCGATCCAATCACCCTGGGACTTGATCATGCCGTGATCGCTGACGATAACCAGATCGATCGGCAGCCCGGTACGTTTGAGTGCGGATTCAAGCTTGCCGACAATTGCATCCATCTTGAGCGCGGCAGTGCGGGTTTCAGGTGCGTCGGGACCGAATTCGTGGCCCGAGTGGTCGGGCTCGGAGAAGTAGATCGTGATCAAGTGCGGACGATCTGCGGCGGGCAGCCGGAGCAGGGCGACAGTGTCGTCAATGCGCGCCTGTTGAGACTCGAGGGTGGGTTCGCCGCTGTCGTAATGCGCATACCACGAGGGCTGAAAACCGGCGATCTTAGCTTCGCAGGCGACCCAGAGAAGGCACGCCGTGCGCATTCCCTTGCTCTCGGCGAGGCTCCAAAGGGGAACGCCGCTGTACCAGGAACCGTCGGAAGTGATCTTCGAATCGGGATAGGAATAGCGCGCACCGGTCGCGGGATCAAGGAAATTGTTGGCGACGATTCCAGTGTGCTCAGGATAAAGACCAGTGACGATCGTGAAGTGATTGGGGAATGTGAGCGAGGGATAGCTGGGCATCATTCCGTCGGGAGCCATAACGCCGCGTTTGCCGAGCGCGAGAAGATGTGTGGCATTGTCGCGCTTCGCGTAGTCCCAGCGGAAGCCGTCGAGCGAAACCAGGACAACATAGTGCTGGTGCTGGGCCCAGTCTGAGTTGGCGCCGTTGTCGATGTGCGTAAGAGGCAGCGCGGGATTGAAGCCGCTTCCCTGCCCCGCTGAAACGCGGGGAGCAAGAGCCAGTCCGAGAGTAATCGAAAAAACGGTAAGCAGGCGCGCGAGGGAGCGATGGCGCATCGAGAGTACCCCGAATCAGGTTATCGCATGGGAGTGCACCGAGGTCAGATGGCCCGCGATCAGCCCGCGCGGTGTGCGGAGGAGGACCAGCACGACAGGTGGAGATGGGTCTTGACGATACACGGTTTTAACCGAATATGCGCGCCCAGGCGGTCCAAACCAGACCCACGGCAAGGATAGAAAGTTTCTTCCACAGAGGCACGGAGGCGCGGCGGGTGAAGACGTCGAATTTCGCGCCCTCGATAT
>JBEKRG010000071.1:0-24517 GCA_049518955.1 Occallatibacter sp. | reverse complement strand
ACGCGACCGCTTCAGACTTGAGGAAGCCCGGATTGCCATTTAGGCTTCCCGGATGCCCAGAATTCTACTCTCATCCGCAATAGTGGGGGCGATTCTTTGCCTTCGAGGAGTGTCCTCTTAGAGTTAGCGCGTTGCTGGGGAGAAAAACAGCGGAATGCTCAGAATTGGCCAACTCCTGGTTTGCCATCAACTCGGCGATAGCCAGGAAATGACTTCCGAGGGGAACGTAGGCAACGGGTTGGAACTTACCAGCTACAGCGTGCGCTTGAAGAGCGGCGTGGCAATGAGCAGTGTGGCGATGCCGAAGATGGTGAGGAACGCAAGGTCGCCCCGGATGGCGATCCAGCCGCCGTCTTTCAAAAGAACAGCCTTGAAGCCGTGAATCGCATACGTAAAGGGATCGACAACGCTCATCGCCTGCATCCACTTGGGAAACGACACTGTGGGATACATCGCGCCTGAGGGATAGAGCAGGAGCACGTTGAGCACGCCGAACATGGCGCGCGGGACGAGCGGATCGTCGACCCGCACCATGAGCAGAAACATCATGCCATTGAAGGCAATGGAGCCGGCGATGATGAGGCACAACATCTGCAGCATGATCATGGGGTGAAAGACGACCCCCAAGCCCGCAATGAGCGATCCAATGACGCCGATCGATATTCCGCTCAGTGTGGCTTTGATCGCTCCGGCGATGTTCAAGCCGAAGACCAGCTCAAGTTTCGTAATCGGTGTGACCAGGTACCCCTCGTGCACGCCGCGAGCCTTGTCATCGATGTAGAGCATGCCGCCGCCAATCATGACCGAGATATACATGGCCAGCGCGACTGTCATGGGCAGAAGGTACTTCAGATAATTGACGTAGGGGTAAAGCTCGACAATTTCGAGCGCGATCGACTTCGACAGCCGGTCCTGAACCTGAGGCGCATTCATCGCGTCGACGAGCGACTGCATCTCGCCTTCGAGGGTGGCAGAAGTGAACAGGTCGGAGTTGTCGACAATGAGGCCGAGCTGGGGCGCGTCCTGGGCGTAGACGCGGCGCGAGTAATGCTCGGGGATGATGACCGCGGCGTCGATTTTGCCGGTGCGCACGTCTTCGCGCGCCTCAACCTCATTGGGATAATCGACGACGGTGAAGGTCTTGATGTTGGCGGCGACGGCGTCGAATGCCTCGCGCACCTTGACCGCTTGCGGTCCATGGTCATGGTCGACCACTGCCACGTGCGTCCCCACGATCTTGCCGCCGAATGCGTTGCCGATGATGATCAGCTGCAGAATCGGGAGCATCAGCGACATGATCATCAGCGTGGGCGAACGAAAAAACTTGCGCATCTCGCGCTCGATGATGGCAAACATTCTGTTCATGGCTGCGCTCCCGGCCGCGGCGGCATGGTGAAGACCGGCTTCACCTGCTCATCGCGAAGTTGACGGCCCGTGTAGTGAATGAATACGTCGTCGAGCGTGGTGTTCTGCACGCTGAGAGAAGTGAGCGTCTCGCCGAGGCTGGCCGCCAGCTCCACGATCTGCATGGTGGTCTTTGAACCCGACGTGGTGAGCACGCGGTAGAACCCTGCGCTTTCCGGTTGCACGCTGGTTACGCCTTCCAGCTTCGTCAGCCGCTCTTCCCACTCTTCGGTCTCGCGGTCAAAGTGCACTTCGACGACATTCGCACCAGCAACGCTGTTCTTGAGCTCCACCGGAGTGCCCAGCGCCACCAGCGTGCCATGATCCACGATTGCAATGCGGTCGCACAGCTTGTCGGCTTCTTCCATGTAATGCGTGGTGAGCAGCATGGTGAGGTTGCGCGTGGACTTGAGCTTGTTGAGCATCTCCCAGACGGCGATGCGCGAAACGGGATCGAGGCCCGTGGTGGGCTCGTCGAGGAAAAAAATCTTCGGGTTGTGCACCAGGCCGCGCGCAATCTCAAGCCGACGCCGCATGCCGCCGGAAAGCGTCTTGGTTTGCGCGTCGCGCCACTTGGTGAGGTCGACGGCCTCAAGCACGTCGTTAATGTTCTTTTCACGCTCGGCGCGCGGCACGCCGTAGAGCTTGGCGTAGATACTCAGGTTCTCTTCGAGCGTCAAATCCTGGTCGCTGGTGAGGGCCTGGGGGATGACGCCGATGACGCGGCGCACATCGTCGGGATCGTCGGCCACGTTGTGTCCGGCGACGATGGCCTTCCCCGAGGTGACCGGGATGAGCGTGGTCATCATGCGGATGAGCGTGCTCTTGCCGGCGCCGTTCGGACCCAGCAGGCCGAAGATTTCGCCCTCGGCGACGCTGAAGTTGACGCTCTTGACCGCTTCAAAATCGCCGTAGCGCTTGCAGATGTTCTCGACCGCGATTGCAACAGGCCTGGCGGCGCCGTTTCCGTTCCCCGGATTCTGATTGATGGCTGCGCTCACTTCTTCACCAGCTTGGCCTTTGGGATATACACGTAAGCTGTCATGCCGGGCACGAACTTTTCGCCGGGATTGGGAATGAGAAGCTTGAGTTGAATGGTCCTGATGTCGCGCTTCATGCTGTTCACGTCGCGTTGCGTAGCGAAGTCGCCTTCCGCCGCCTTGGCGATGACCTTGCCGTAAAATGTGTCGCCACTGGGCATGACGACGCGCAGCGAATCGCCCAACTCGACGCTGTCGGCCTGCGTCTCAGGCAGCGGCGCGTAGACCCAGGTTTGCGAAAGATCCATGATGGTGACGATGGGCGCGCCGACGGTGACCACTTCGCCTTGCCGCGCGGCCCACACGTCCACTTTTCCGTCAATGGGCGAAACCACCTGCGCGTAGCTCTCCTCGACACTCGCTTCCTGGGCCAGCGCACGTGCATTTTCCTCTTCGGCGCGCGTTTCGTCCACGGTATGCTCCGACACAGTGGTCAGCAACTCATGGGCGCGCGCCTGGCGCAGGTTGGCTTGCTCCGCTGCAAGGTTGTCGCGCGCCGCGTTCACTGCGGCTTGCGCTGCCTGCAGGCTGGTCACGGCTTCGTCCCGCGACTGCGTGCTCATGATTCCCTGCTTCTCCAACGCAACGGTCCGGATGGTATCTGCCTGCTGATGCTCGAAGTTTGCCTGCGCCTGCGCCAGCGCCGCTTGCGCGGCTTTGACCTGCGCTTCTGCGCTCACCGTCGCGCTGGAAGTTTCACCGCGGTTCTGCTCTTCGGTTTCGACGGTGCCGTTCAACTTTGACTTCTCACTGGCAGCCGTTGCCTGGGCCGCTTTGAGCGCGGCCGCAAGATCGTCGCTCTCGATGGTGGCGATGAGCTGGCCGGATTTGACTGAGTCACCCTCTTGAACCGTCAAATTCTGAATGCGGCCGGGGATCTTCGAGCTCACAATCACTTCGTTGGCGTCGACGGTGCCGACTAGTTGCAGGTCGCCGCCGCGATTCGTGGTAAGCAGATACCAGATCAGCGATCCGATGGTCAGAAGTCCCAAGATCAGGAAAACTCGATTTCGCGCGTTCACTTCGGCTTCACCTCTAAGCTTTTGAATTCCTCGTAGTCTGGCATGGGCGTGTCATTGAGAACCTTTGCCGCGAGCTCCGCACCGTGCTTGCGGTCCTGAAAAATCGCCTGGCCCAAAAATTGGACGGTCGCGACCCTGCGCGCCTGCAGCGCCCCTTTTTCGAATGGCTCGAAAGGCAAGATGTAACGCCAAATGGGCGCGCTGAGGAAGTAGAAGACATTTCCGCCGAGCGCCGTCAGCACCATCTGCAGCCAATCGGCCTCGATGAGCTCGCCCAAAGCGATGCCTTCGCGGACCATGGACTGAAACATGGCGTGGAGCGGTGCGAAGACGCGCTTGACCAGGACCAGCAACTCGCCTGATTCGCCCTTATGCAGACGCATCATCTCGTGCTGCATGAGGGTTTGGAATTCTCGCTGGGTCAAAATACGGTCAAAATGATCGAGCGCCGCGCGCAGCATGCGCTCGCCCGGGCTCGCCTCGCGAAGGAATACCGCCATGGAGCGGTCGCGGATCCGCGCCGAAACCATCTCCAACGCCGCGGAATACAACTTCTCCTTGCTCTCAAAGTAGTAATAGAGCAGCGCCTTGTTGACGCCTGCGGCCTGGGCGATCTGCTCCGTGCGCGCGCCAGCGAGGCCGTTGGCAGCGAACTCGCTGAGGGCGGCGTCGAGGATGCGACTGCGGGTCTCGGCGGAGCGCTCGGCCTGAGCTTCGGGATGGGTGGTTGGGGTCATGGGCGATGAATTAACTAACTGGTTAGTAAATTACATCATGCGCGCCTACAAAAGCAAGTCCTTTGAGGAAATCGCTTCTGGCTACTCCCATATCTATAAGATTCTTAGGCTTTTATAGATGATTTCGGCGCTAATTGCCGGGCAATGATCTGTCGGATCGGTTCATTGTCGGCATACACACGCCACTCCCCCACCTTGCCGTTATTCACCCGTGCGCGGAACACGGCCGGCGTTTGCCAGCGATTCTCGGACAAGAGCCGCCCACCTGCCGCAAACGTGCCCTGGGCTGCGCCAAGCATCACCACAACCGGTCCATCGCAGTGAGTTTCATCCACAGCGATCGTGTAGTCCGGAACCATGTCGAAATAGCTCCCCCAACTCACCCGCATCCGATCCCGGCCCTCGACAACGTTTCCCAGCGCGTCAACAAACCGGTGCTCCTCGGTCATCAGTTCGGCCATCGCATCCAAATCCTGCCGATTGATGGCCCGGATGAATGCTTTCGCAACAGCTTCGGCTGATTCGCTCATACCGTCTCGCTTCCCGCCACGCTCGCCTCAATTCCCTGTTTCTTGCGCTCGACTTTCGGCCCTAGTCGAAAACTACCGTTTTGTTGCCGTAACAGAGGATGCGGCGGTCGAGATGCCAGCGGACGGCACGCGACAAGACCATGCGTTCGAGGTCGCGGCCCCGGGCGACGAGATCCTCGACCTGGTCGCGATGCGAGATGCGCGCCACATCCTGCTCTATGATCGGCCCATCGTCGAGCACTTCGGTGACGTAGTGGCTGGTGGCGCCGATCAGCTTGACGCCGCGCGCGTGCGCCGCGTGATAGGGCCGCGCGCCGGTGAACGCCGGAAGGAACGAGTGGTGCACATTGATGATGGCTGCTGGATAGTGAGCGACGAATTGCGGCGACAGAATCTGCATGTAGCGGGCGAGAACGACGAGATCGACCTTGTGCCGCGCCAGAAGCGCAAGTTGTTTGGCCTCGGCCTCAGAGCGGGTCTCCACCGTGACCGGCACATGCTCGAAGGGAACGCCATAGAATGCGGCCAGTTTCTCAACTTCGCGATGGTTGGAGACGATGACCGGAATCTCGCAGGCGAGCTCCCCGGTACGCCAGCGGTGCAGGAGGTCGGCCATGCAATGCAGGTATTGCGAGCAGAAGAGCGCCACGCGCGAAGGACGCTCACTCGAGGTCAGCTTCCAATTCATGTTCAGCTCGGCTGCGATGGGCGTGAACACTTCCCTGAAGGCCGCGAGATCGAAGCCGTTCAACTCCCACTCCACGCGCATGAAAAATAGGCCGAGGTCGTGGTCGATGTGCTGGTCGGCGTGGAGAATGTTGGCGCCGCGCTCGTAGAGCAGGCCCGAGACGCGCGCCACAAGGCCCTTGCGATCGGGGCAATCGATCAAAAGAACAGCCGAAGCTTTCATGGTAAGAACAGATTACGCTATGGCACTGAGCCGGCGGGAGCGCGCGATGGCGCCCTCCCGCTCGCAATGCGACTCAGTCGTAGTACTCGAGGCCGAGGTGCGTGATGAGGTCTGCGCCCATGATGTGGCGCAGAGTGTTTTTCAGCTTCATCGACTGGATGAAGAGATCGTGCTCCGGGTAGAGGCCCTTCGCAGTCTGCGGCGACTTCCAGTAGAAGCTCAGCCATTCCTGAATGCCGATGGAGCGGAGTTCGGGCGTGCGCTTGGCCAGATCGAGGAAGAGCACAAGGTCGAGCGCAATGGGCGCGGCGAGAATCGAGTCGCGACAGAGGAAATTGACCTTAAGCTGCATGGGATAGCCGAGCCAGCCGAAGATGTCAATGTTGTCCCAGGCCTCTTTCTCGTCGCCGCGTGGCGGATAGTAGTTGATGCGAATCTTGTGGTAGATGTCGCTGTAGAGATCCGGATAAAGGTCGGGCTGGAAGATGTATTCGAGCGAACCTAGCTTCGACTCTTCCTTCGTTTTGAAGGAGTGCGGCTCGTCGAGCACTTCTCCGTCGCGATTGCCGAGAATGTTGGTGGAGAACCAGCCTTTTACTCCGATCATGCGCGCCTTGAAGGCCGGCGCGAGAACGGTCTTCATAAACGTCTGGCCGGTTTTGAAATCCTTACCGCAGATGGGCGCGGCGTTCTGCTTGGAGAGCTCGATCATTGCCGGAACGTCGACGGTGAGGTTCGGCGCGCCATTGGCGAAGGGCACACCCTCTTTGAGCGCGGCGTAAGCGTAGATCTGCGAAGGCGCAATGCCGGGATCGTTCTTCTCGAGCCCTTTCTCGAAGGCCTCGATAGACTGATGCACGGCGGTCGGCTTCAAAAAGATTTCGGTCGACCCTGCCCAGATCATCACGACGCGGTTCACGGTCTTCTTGAAGGCGCGAATGTCGGCGCGCAACTGCTCGGCCAGGTCGCGCTTGTTCTTGCCCTTCTTCACGTGCGTGCCGTCGAGGCGCTTGACGTAGTAGCGATCGAAGACCGCGGGCATGGGCTTGATCTTCTGGAGGTACGGCTTCAACTTCTTGAGCGTTTCGGGCCCCAGAACCGCAGCGTGCGCGGCCGCCTCGTAGACGTTGTCTTCAAAGATGTCCCAACCAGTGAAGACGATGTCTTTCAAATCGGCGAGCGGAACAAAGTCCTTGATGAGCGGCGAGTGATTATCGGTACGCTTGCCGAGGCGGATGGTGCCCATCTGCGTGAGCGATCCGATCGGCTTTGCCAGTCCGCGGCGAACCGCTTCGACACCGGCGATCATTGTGGTGGCCACTGCGCCCATGCCAACCACCATCACACCCAATTTGCCCTTGGCCGGCTCAACCATCATTGCAGCGGTCTTTCGCCCCATCGACGAAGGGGCCTCGATTTTCGCGCCGCCTTTTTTCTTCGTTGCCATTGCTTCTCCTAACCTTCCTTTACGGATGATTTCAAAATCAATTTCAATGCTCGATCAAGCGCGCTAAAGAACTGCGCGGCCTTGCTCGCTTTGAGTGCTTCCCGATGCCGCACTCGAATGTTTGGCGCGCCTTACGTGCGACCAGACAAACCAGATGATCGCTGCAAGGATCGCGATCTCCACCACGAGATGGAAGCGATGAAAAACCTGCTCGAGGCGCGGATCGGTATGCCATCGTTCCCCAAGCTTCATGCCCGCCCAGGCGAGGCAGATATACCAGGTGATTGAACCCAATGATGTGTAGATGTGGAAGCGTAGGCGCGGCATGCGCGCGATTCCTGCGGGGATCGAAATGAACGTTTGCACGACGGGCATCATCCGCGCCAGAAGAACGGCGATGGAGCCATACTTTGCGAAAAACCAGCCCATGCGGTCCAGATCGTGATTGCTCATCAGGACCCATTTGCCGTAGCGCTCGACGAAGGGACGCCCGCCCTTCGCTCCAATCCAATAGCCGATGGCTGAGCCGATGTTGCAACCGACCATTCCGACGATGGCAACCATAAAGAGATTGAAGCGGCCGAGATAAACCAGGTAGCCGGAGAACGGCATGATGAGCTCGGATGGGAGCGGGATTCCGGCCGAGTTGATGGCCATCAATCCAATGATCCCTGCGTAACCCCCGGCGCTGATCACACGGGTCACGAACTCCACCAGCAGGGCCAGGATTCTTTCAGTCATGAGCCTCCCCAGTATATAAGGGTGCTCACGCACTTTTTGGTCTTGGTTGAGATTCGCGGCGAGAAAAGCCAATGCACACGTCTGCAATTCGCGTTTGTTAGGATGGAATGTGTTCGAGGGAGACTAAGTGGCCGATCAAGTACCCGATTCGCATCCGCCGGTTCCGCTGACGCTTGAGGGATCGAGCGTGCTGCACCAGTTCTTTCGGTTTGACTGGAAGGCGTGGCGTTCCTCCGCGGACGGCGAACGCAAGAAGATTGTTGCTGACGCCATTGCAACAATAAAGGCGCTCGAACGAAAAGACGCGAGCGCACCGATCCGTTCGGCGCTGTATTCGCAGCTCGGGCACAAGGGCGACTTGATGCTCATCCACTTCCGCGACTCGCTGGAAGAGCTGAATCAGGTTGAGCTGACGCTGGCGCAAGCGCCGCTCTACGATTTTCTTGAGCTGCGCCATTCGTATGTTTCGATTGTAGAGTTGGGCTTGTACGAGTCGTCGCGCAAGACATACGAAGCCACGACGGCCAAGGGATTCGAACAGTTTTCGGCGGAGTGGAATGCGGAGATTGTGGCGTCGCTCGAGCGCGGCGCGGAAGCGATGAAGCCGCGGCTGTGGCCTGCGATTCCAGAGGCAAAGTATCTGTGCTTTTATCCGATGGACCGCAAACGCGGCGAGCAGGTGAACTGGTACACGGTGCCATTTGCGGAAAGACAGAGGATGATGCGCGAGCACGGGATGATCGGGAGGCGATACGCCGAGCAAGTGAGGCAGGTTATTTCCGGATCGATTGGCATGGATGATTGGGAGTGGGGCGTGGACCTGTTCGCCGACGATCCCGTGGTCTTCAAGAAGTTGATTTATGAAATGAGATTCGATGAAGTGAGCGCGGTGTACGCGCTGTTCGGGCAGTTTTATATTGGGGTGCGGCTGCCTGTGGAGAAGCTGGCGGCGTGGGTTGAGGGGAAGCTCGAACCCACGAGATGATAGCGGCCTTTTCGGTCGGCAGCTCAGACCAGATCGCAGCCAAGTGAGAAGCGCAACGCTGCGCAAATCTCGCCCATTCGCGACGAGTGGAGCTGGGCAACGCGCCTGCCCAGCCGATCCTTTGGCACTGTGACTGCGTTGTGGAGATTCACGGCGCAGGGGGCCTTCATACCGTCCTCGCCGCCCAAAGCGACTTCCGATGGGGCGCCTCGGATCGTAGAAGTGATCGGTGCAATGGTGACATACGCTAGATACTCAATCGCAGAATCGCGAGTGAGCACGACAACTGGTCTCAGCTTGTCCGGTGAAGCAAACTGACAGAGGCGGACGTCTCCTCGAGCTATTCTTCCGGCCATGCTGCCACCGTCGTCCACAACTGTGCTTCGTTCTCATCTTGCGGCTGCTTGATGTAGGCCTCGCGGTCACGGTTCTCTTTCACGCGGATTTCCAGCCGACGCAAATGCTCTCGCAGCGCGTCACGCACCAGAGCGGAGCGATTCGCCTTCATTCTTCGTGCTGCTCGGTCAGCGGCCAGCAGAAGCTTCTTATCGAGGACAACCTGGATCGTTTCCATATGTCGACTCTACTCCACAGTCCATTCCACAGTCAAGGCCCCGGCAGTTCCGGTGCGCAAGATTAAACTCCTAACCATGACTACCGCACGAGGGAAGACAAAGCCCGCGCCAAAGAAGAAAGCAACAGCAACGCTAGCAGCGCGCGGGGTGCTTGCGAAGGAGCGCGTCGACGCCATTCTGAAGGGGCTCGACGAGGCGTATCCGGACGCCGTGTGCGCGCTCATTCATCAGACGCCGTGGGAGCTGCTGGTGGCGACGATTTTGTCGGCGCAGTGCACGGACGTGCGCGTGAACATGGTGACGCCGGGGTTGTTTCGGCGCTTCCCTACCCCGCAAGCGATGGCCAAGGCAAGTTTGGCTGAATTGGAAGAACTCATCCGGACGACAGGCTTCTTCCGCAACAAAGCGAAATCAATTCAGGGCGCGGCGAAAAGGATTATTGCGGAGTTTGGCGGCGAAGTTCCGCAGACGCTCGCCGAGCTGATTACAATTCCCGGAGCGGCGCGCAAAACGGCGAACGTGGTTCTGGGCGTAAGCTTCGGCAAGGCCGAGGGCGTGGTGGTCGATACGCATGTTTTCCGCATTGTGCGGCGGCTGGAACTCGCGAGGGGCGACACAGCTGAAAAGGTGGAACAGGAGCTGATGGAAGTACTGCCGCGCGACCAGTGGATCAACTTCTCGCACCAGATCATCCAGCACGGGCGCAAGGTGTGCATGGCGCGCAATCCGAAATGCAGCGAGTGCAACCTGGAGCCCCTTTGCCGGTCGAAAGACAAAACCTGGCGGAGCTAGCGGGGTTAGCGGAGCTGGCGGCGTGAGCGGGCCGGGCTGGGGAAATGGTTCGTCACCGGCTGCTGTGAGAATCGATCCTTCGCACGCTGAAGCGAGCTCCGCAAACGCGCGGAAGAGGGAAGTGGATTTAGATCGTCGGCGCGATTGGCGCCGAATATTGCGGTATGTCGAGCATGCGCGAAAACTCCGCTATCTTGGTCCAATAAACGACCCAAAGCACCACGGAAGCGAGTCCCGCGAGCGCCCCCAGAACAGGGATAATGCAACAGCAGGTGCAAACGCTCATGGCGATGCCGATGGATTGTCCAGGCGAGGGGTCGGGGCTCGGAATTCCTCGACGAGCATATTCGTTAGCAAGCGATCTCGCGAGGCCCATCACAACAAAGAAGTTCCAAATCAGGTTCAAGAACGGAATGAGAAGAAGCCAGACCATTCCCGGGTCCATCGTTCTGGAAACTGGTGAGCACTTGTTCAGCGCTCCCTGGAGTGTAAGGATGTAGAAAATTGCTGGCACGATGAAGAACAGCCCGAAGACGCACGACAGCACCATGAGGTGCCAGGGTTGAAGCAAGTCGCCCATTTCATGCCCCACTTTCTACAAGCTACGAAATTGGCGACATTTTAACGCGAATTGACGGCTCAAGTCCATGAGTTGGCGGCTCCGCGCGAGGCGCCGCGACAATTCTGCCCATTGCATCGTTACCGGTTCGAGAGAACCCGGCGAGCGGCCTGAATGAGGCCGGGTACGTCGGATGGAGATGCTTCCGCGGCGGCTTCCCAGCCAATGTCGCGCAGAGTCTTGCTGGTGATGGGGCCGATAGAAATTGCGACAACACCGGCAAAGGGGAACGCGATTCCGGCGTGCCGCGCGGCGTCGGCGAGATGCGCGACGCTGGATGAGCTGGTGAAGGCCGCGGCGTCGATTCCCTTTTTGAAAGCATCGCGCAGAAGCCTGGGTGCGGAAGCGGGCATGACGTTGCGATAGGCGTCGACGACGTCGACCGTTGCGCCGGCAGTGCGGAGCGCGTGCGGAATGACATCGCGAGCGATGGCGGCGCGTGCCAGCAAAACTTTCTTCCCGCACGTATGGACCGCGAGGCTCTCCGTTAGACTCTCGGCAACATAGGACTCCGGAACC
This sequence comes from Occallatibacter sp., assembly GCA_049518955.1. Classification (GTDB taxonomy): domain Bacteria; phylum Acidobacteriota; class Terriglobia; order Terriglobales; family Acidobacteriaceae; genus Telmatobacter. The sequence goes on along the minus strand of JBEKRG010000071.1, from coordinate 13,196 downwards.
AGCGCTACGGCCATGCCCAGGCGGCGCGCCGTTTCAGCCGTGGCTTCTCCGACGGCGGAGATGTTGAGTCGAGTTGCGGCAGCCAGGCTGAGGCCAAGCGCAGCCGCGCGGTCGGCAAGCGCACGAACGGTATTCGCGCTGGTAAGGATGAGCCAGTCGTAAGAATCGAGTTGGCGCAGCGCTCGGTCGAGTGGAGCGAAATCCGATGGTGGCTGAATCTCGATGACGGGAACTTCGACCGGTTCGGCTCCCAGCAAGCTGAGACCCTCACTGAGCTTGCCGGCCTGATGCCTGGCGCGCGTCACGAGGATGCGCCGGCCAGCGAGTGGCAACGCGTTCATCAAGCGGCTCCGCCTGCGGTATTCGTGCCGGCCGCAAGCAACGCGGTTGCCCCATCGGCCAGCAGAACTTCGGCAGCTTCGCGCCCCAAGGCTAAGGGATCGGTGTTGCGGCGCGGCGCGTGAAGATGGACGCGGATCACCTGGCCTGAATCGGGTGAAGCGACGACGCCATAGATCTCCCACCAGGAAACAGCTGGAATATCCTGAGCAAACGAAGGGCGGCAGTGAATGCCGATGGGAACCTGGCAACCTCCGCCGAGAGCAGCGAGAGCCGCGCGTTCCGCGGTAACCGCAAAGCGCGTGTCGGCGTGGTCAAGGAAAGCAACAGCGGCCAGTGTCTCCACGTCGCCCTGGCGAATTTCGATACCCAAGGCTCCCTGTCCCGCGGCGGGACAAAAATCATCAGGGTCAAGGCGTTCGCGCACGTGGTCGGTTTTGCCGAGACGGTCGAGTCCGGCTGCCGCGAGCAGAATCGCGTCGACTTGTCCCTCGGCGAGCTTGCGCAGGCGAGTATCCACGTTGCCACGAAACTCGACGGCCTCAATGTCCTTGCGCAAGGCTTTCAGCTGCGCGCGGCGGCGCTGACTGCTGGTGCCGACACGCGCGTGGCGCGGCAGATCAGCTAGGCTGGCAAAATTAACCGAGACAAAAACATCGCGCGGGTCGACACGCGGCGGCGTGGCCGCGAGTGCGAAGCCGGCTGGCAGTTCGGTAGGCAAATCCTTGAGCGAGTGAACAGCGAGATCGATGCGGCTGGCGGCGAGCGCTTCCTCAATCTCTTTGGTGAACATGCCCTTGGAGCCGACTTCGGAGAACGCGACTTCCTGGAGACGGTCACCGGTGGTTTTGATGATTTCTATTTCGACTTCGTGGCCCTGAACGCGGAGCAGTTCCGCAATGTGATTGGCCTGCCAAAGGGCGAGCTGCGATCCGCGACTGCCGATACGGAGCTTCATCGGCGCGCCTCGGCTTTCTTCAGACTCAGACTTGCTTCCGGCTCAGTGCTTGCGGCCGTGCGAGCCGCTTCGCTCGACTCGGATGAGGGAGCGCGGCTTGATCCGCCTTGCGGAGTTTCGGCGGGCGTAGCTGCTGTGTCGGGCGCAGCGGGTGAGACAGACCACTCCTCGCAGAGCGCGTCGAGCTTGGCTGCGTCGCCCTCGCGCGCTGCCTGCTTAAGCGCCGCCATTGGCTGATGGAGAAACTTGTTGACGAGGCCGCGCGTGAGCGCTTCAACGGCGGCGAGCTGCTCGGGTGTGAGCGTGCCGAGGCGGCTGTGAATGCGCTCGATCTCAGCGACGCGCATTTCTTCTGCTTTCTTTTGGAGCGCGACGATTGCGGGCGCGACGTTGACGGTGCGCAGGCGCTGATGGAAGCGCTCTACTTCGGCGGCAATGAGCGCCTCGGCGTCGATGGCCTCGCGGCTGCGCTCTTCCATGTGCGAGACGGCCACTTGCTGCAGATCGTCGATGTCGTAAACAAAGATGCCATCGAGCTTGTTCATCAGAGGATCGACGTCGCGCGGGACGGCGATATCGATAAAGAACATGGGGCGATTGCGGCGCTTGTGAAGAAAGACCTGCCCGTGCTCGGGGCGAAAGATGGGATGCGGGGCGCCGGTGGAACTGATGACGATATCGGCGCGGCTGGCGGCATCGTAGAGCTGGCTGTAGTCGATAACCTCGGGGGCGACGGCGCCCTCGAACTCCGCGGCCATGCGGCGGGCGCGCTCGGCGGTGCGATTGCAGACCAAGATGGCGCCCGCGCCCTGTTGCACGAGGTGGCGCGCAGCGATCTCGCTCATTTTTCCGGCGCCGACGAGAAAGACCGTGCGCCCTTCGAGCGAGCCGAAGATTTTGCGGGCGAGATCGACGGCGACAGAAGCGATGGAGACGGAGTTGGAGCCGATGCCGGTTTCGCTGCGCGCTTTCTTGGCGGCGGCAAATGCGCTCTGTAGCAAATGTTCGAGCTGGCCGGAGACGGTTCCAGCGGCGCGCGCGACAGCGAATGCTTCCTTGACCTGGCCGAGAATCTGCGGCTCGCCGACCACCATGGAATCGAGACTGGCGGCCATGCGGAAGAGATGGCTGACGGCTTCCCTATCTCGGTACTCGTAGAGGTGAGGCGCGAGAACGGATGCGTCGATGCCGAACTGGCGCGAGAGAAACGATGCAACGGAACCGTCGGCGTCTTCGACGACCGAAAGCAGCTCCACGCGATTGCAGGTGGAGACGATCATGCACTCAGTGACTCCCGGCGTGGCGGCTAGAGCGCGCGTAGTCTCGGCAAGCTCGTCGCGGCCGATGGCGATCTTTTCGCGCAGCGCGATGGGCGCGGTTTTATGGTTCACGCCAATGAGAGTGAGCGTCATTGGGGACCGAACCTGTGCACCTGGCTGAAGAAGTTGACGGCCCAGACGGCCATCATTACGACCAGCGCAGCGCCCGAGACGTAAGCGGCCTTTCGACCGCGCAGGCCGGCGCCGCGGCGGACGAGAAGCAGCGTGACGTAGACGATCCACATGGCGAACGAAGCCAGGATGTTGGGATCGAGAAAATAGGAGGCACCAACCGAGGTTTCCTGCACCAAAACGAATCCCATCAACAAACCGACAGTCATGCAGGGAAATCCGAATTCGAGGGTCGCGAGAGCCAGGCGCTCGAGCGTGTCGAGCGGCGGCAGCCAGTCGAGCGGCGCAAAACGCGACGATTGCCCAGGCTTGATCTTGGCCTTGATACGCCGCTCCTGCACAAGATACAGCATTGAGGAAAGCAAGCTGAAACCAAGCGCCGCGTAGGCGAGCAGCAGGGCGATGATGTGCGCGACAAGCCAGCTCATCCAGACTCGCTGCGACGGAAAACGATAGGTGCCGGCACCCAGCGCAGGGATAAAGACGAGGAAAACCGTGGCCGGGAGAGCAAAGAGGCCGAGCGAGATGGCGTCGTAAAGCCACCAGACGAGGAAAAACAGGCCGGCTACAAGGAACCCGAGGATGGATTCGATCTCGCGGACGCCGACGGGCATCCAGCGATGCGCCAGGACGAGCATTTCAACGACGGAGACAAAATGGAAGAAAAAAGCGAGGCCGCCGAGATGGACGCAGGTCTTCCGCCACGGGACGGAGTTATAGAGCACCGCCGGGAAGACGGCGACACATCCGCCGGCATAGAGAATGGCCGCAACTCGTAGCCAAAGCAGGTACATGGCAGGTTCTACGTTAAGGCGTAGACACTCAGTATAACTGTGATCGAAATCACCTGTAGAGACGAAGGGAACTGCGGGCGTGCATTCGGTGGAAGCGGCTTTGAACTGCGCTGCTTTGGGAGGAGATTCGTGAGGCTGGAAGAATAGGAGTGAATAGGCGAAACTGGAACCCGTCGGTCCCGCCACCCTCGGGCGGACCTGGAGCATGAATCGGCCTATTGGCCGCGTTAGGCTCCGTTTAGAGAGTGAACCTGGTGGCGCATACCATGCCACGCCTCCATCATGAGGTTCTCCGCACGCTCTTTCTGCATCTGGAGCAGGCATTCCTCGGCCTCGTGAACGAGTTCGCGGAGCGGAGCGTAGCGTTATCGGCGGCGCCGATGGCGCGCTCAATCATGAGGAGTTTTCTAAGGAGGATGGTTGTAGTGGTCAAAGCTGGCCCCTTTAATCTTGGAATATGAGAGGGCCAGTTTCCCTTGAAAAGCGTTGGCTCGATGTGATCTACATCACTCAAGCCGGCACCCCTGCGGCAGGACGTAAGAACATAGCCCGGTCGCCGGATCCGCCGCGGGGATTGGCGGCGGGCTCCGGACCGGGTAAGTTGCGGAAAGTACGGCGGTTCGCGCTACTGTTTCGTTGCAACGTAAGTGGTTACGCGGCCGGTGAGCTTGCTCGTGTCGACCACGGTCATTGTCTTGCCGTCGGGCGAGATGGTCAAGGTCGACACATCGATCACGCTGCCGTTGCGTTTGTCTGTCTCCTCGATGGTGTGAGCGTTGATTTTCTTGAGCGAGACGGCGTCGTAGCTGTACTCGCCTCTAGCGGGGTAATCGGAGCCGTCGAGTTTCGCGGTGTAGGTCTCGCCGGTGGGCGTCGACATGGTGATCTCATCGCCGCTGGCCTTATAGGTGGTCAGCAATCCGTTGTCGCTTCCAGATAGCTTCGCGATGATCCAGTCGCCTGAAGTGGCGTGCACGCCCGAGGGGAGAATGCCGCTACGCTTGGCAACACTTTCAAAGTGTGTCGTTAGTCCACCTAATGCTGGGTGGCCGGTGGATTTCACCGTGAGTGTTTTGCCGTCAGGAGAGACAGTGCGCGTTTGCTCGAAGGTGATGGCTCCGCCCTTTTTTCCAACGACAGAGATGGTGTGCGGGTCAACGATGGTGACGCTGATGGTGTCATAGGACTGGCCGGCGACGGCGTGGTCCTGGCCGTCGGCCTGGACGTCAAAGGCGGGGCTGCAACTGACGCAGTGGTACCAGCCCGCGCTGATGTAGAAGGTGAGGGGTTTAGGGCTGAACTTTGTTTTCGATAGGTCTGTCTTCCATGTGCCGTCGAAGGGTGACTGGGCGGGAGAAGACGCGGCCGCGAACAGGGCGGCCATTGCAATAAGCGCGCATAGTGCATAACGCCTGGTGCTGGATATTTGCATGTTCCTCCTTGGGGAACTTGAGTTCTGGATTTTCAGACAGGACCCGACTTGCGGGGAATCGACTCGAACCAGTGACCGAGCGATTGTATAGGCGGACGGCTGCACGTGGGTAGATTTGTTTCGCGGGATGCGGCGGCCCATGCAGGGGGCTCGAGATTCGGGACGATGATGGAGGAATTCTGGGGCGGAACTCCGCTATCGCTGCGGTGCGGGGCCGCGATAGTCTGGAATGCAACGTGATCAAAGCGGATCCCCAACCCGCGGCACCGCCGTCTCATCCTTCGGACAAGAGCCGAGCCGCAACTCCAACTACGCATTTGGACGGGGCCAACGTCTCGGCCCCGGACGCAGAACCGGAGTTCGCGCTGACGGCAGCGCCTGCAGAGCAGGTGGCTGCGGACAAAGGAACTCCTGAACTGACTCCATTCATGAGGCAGTGGGCCGCGGCAAAACACCAGAATCCCGATGCGCTGGTGTTCTTCAGAATGGGCGACTTTTATGAGCTGTTTTATGACGATGCGGCTGTGGCCAGCCGCGAGCTGCAACTAACTCTGACGGCGCGCGACAAGGAACGCAACATTCCCATGTGCGGCGTGCCTTATCACGCGGTGGAGCAGTACGTGACGCGGCTGTTGCGCAAGGGCTATCGGATTGCTCTCTGCGACCAGATGGAGGACCCGAAGCTCACCAAGAAGCTGGTGAAGCGCGAGGTAACGCGCGTTCTGACACCGGGAACGGCGCTCGATGCCGGGCTGGGGCAGGAGCAGAACAATTTTCTGGCGTCGTTGTGGGAGGATGTGGGCAAGAGTGGACGCGAACGTGTTTGCGCAGTGGCGCTGCTCGACGTTTCGACCGGCGAGTTTCGCACCATGGAGTTTCGGGGAGAACATGCGCGGGCGCAGGCGATGGACGAGTTGCTGCTGGCGAGCCCAAGCGAGGTCTTGATGGCGACCAGTGCAGAAGCGCCGGCGCAGTTGGAGAGGATTCCCGCGCGGACACGCGTTGAGGACTGGGTGTGGACGCGCGAGTACGCGGTGCCGCTTGTGGAGCGGCAGTTGAATGTGCGGTCGCTTGAGGGATTTGGCCTGAACGGTCATGAGCCGGCCGCGATTGCGGCGGGCGCGGTGCTGCACTACGTGCGCTCGACGCAACAAAATGACGCGCTGCATATTGACAGCTTGAAATTCGAGGAGCACTCGACGGCGCTCGAGCTGGACCAGGTGACCGTGCGGAACCTGGAACTGGTTGAGCCGCTATTTTCCGGACAAGATGATCGCGCGACTCTCTTTCGCACGCTCGACGCGTGCCTGACGCCGATGGGCAAACGGCTGCTGCGGGCGACGATTCTGCGACCGCTGAACAACACGCCGGAAATCGAAGCACGGTACGAAGCGGTGGCCGAGGCACATGGCGATCTGCTGAAGCGCGAGGAGATTCGAAAAGCGTTTGGCGGGATTCTCGACTTGGAGCGGCTGCTGGCGCGAATCTCTCTCGATTCTGCGGGACCGCGCGATGTGCGCGCGTTGGCGGCGAGTTTGGCGCGGCTGCCGGGAGTAAAGACCGCTCTCGTTGCGATGGTGGCGCCGCGGTGGCGCGCCATCTCTGCGCAGCTCGACACGCTGGATGATCTGACCGCGCGCATTGCGAAGACGTTGGCGGCCGAGCCGCCGCTGACGCTTGTAGACGGCGGCGCAATTGCGGCTGGAATTGACGCCGAGCTGGACGAACTTCGATCGATTTCGACGAGCGGGCGGCAGGCGATCGCGGCCATCGAGGACCGCGAGCGGCAGCGAACCGGAATTGGCTCGCTCAAGGTGCGCTACAACTCGGTATTCGGCTACTACATCGAGATTACGAAGGCCAACCTAGCGATGGCGCCGGCTGACTACGAGCGCAAACAAACGCTGGTGAACGCGGAGCGGTTTACGACTCCGGAGCTAAAGGAGTACGAGCGGAAGATTCTCTCGGCCCACGATCGTTCGATCGAAATTGAGAAGCGGATTTTTGCCGAGCTGAGAAGGTTCGTGCTCGAGAGCGCGGGACGGATTCGCAGGAGCTCGGCGGCCGTGGCCGAGGCGGATCTGCTGGCGTGTTTTGCGCATTTGGCTTCCGCTCGACGCTACGTACGGCCAAAGCTGACCGAGGAGCCGGTGCTGGAGGCGGTTGCGGCGCGACATCCGGTGATTGAGCAGTGGCTGGAGGAGACGCGCGAGGGACGGTTCATCGCCAACGATCTCTATTTATGCGCTCATCGCGACTCTGATCCAAAAAGTGAAAGCGCGGGAGCGCCACCGCCGAGCCTGCTGCTGGTGACGGGCCCGAACATGGGCGGCAAGAGCACATACCTGCGACAAGCGGCGATGCTGGTGCTGATGGCGCAAATGGGAAGCTTTGTTCCCGCCGAGAGTTTGCGGTTCGGGCTGGTCGACCGTATTTATACGCGGATCGGAGCCAGCGACAATGTGGCTCGCGGGCGATCGACGTTCATGGTGGAGATGACCGAGACGGCGACGATCCTGAATACGGCGACGAAGCGGTCGTTGATTCTGCTGGATGAGATGGGGCGAGGGACGGCGACGTTCGATGGGCTGTCGCTGGCGTGGGCGACAGTCGAATACCTGCACGCGGAGGTGGGTGCGAGGACGCTGTTCGCTACGCACTATCATGAGCTGACGATGTTGGCGGAGAAGCTGCCGCGGGTGCGCAATCTTCGCGTGGGCGTGAAGGAGACGGCGAGCGGAATTGTGTTTCTACACAACATTGAGCCGGGCGCAGCGAGCAAGAGTTACGGAATCGAAGTGGCGCGGCTGGCGGGACTGCCGGCGGTGGTGATCGAGCGAGCGAAACACGTTCTGAAGCAGCACGAGAAACAGGAGCGGCAGAGCGTCCAGGTGGAGACCGAGGCGGATCCGATGCAGCTCACGATCTTCACGCCGCTCTCGCAGAAGATTGTGGATCGGATCGAGCAAACAGACGTGAATTCGCTGACGCCGCTGCAGGCGCTGAATCTACTGGAGGAGTTGCAGAGTGAATTGAAGAAGACACAAAACAGCGATTAGGAGTGAGCGTCGCGGACGCTGAGGGATGAGTGAATCAGCGTAATGAGTGAATAAGTGCATGAGTGTATAAGTGAAGAAGTATATGAGTTGATGAGTCTAAACGTAAATGAGTTAGGGGCGCTGCTGCGGTCGAGGGAGAAATCAGGATGAGTGCAAGAACGCTTCGTGAAGCGGCAGGAAGTTTGCTGGTGGTGGGGCTCGAAGGAACGGAGCTGACCGCTCTGGAGCGCGCGTGGCTGAAGCTGCTTCGCCCGGCGGGGATTATTCTGTTTCGCCGAAACATTGAGAATGCGAGGCAGACGCGGGCGCTGCTGGCCGAAGCGGCGAGATTCTGCACGCCGCATTGCTCGCGCTTTGTGGATGTGGAGGGCGGAACGGTGGATCGGCTGCGGGACGCGCTGGCGCCGATTCCGGCGGTGGAGGCGGTGGCGCGAGCTGCGCGGGCGAGCGGTCGAAGTGGGGTTGCGCGAGAGCACGGAGAGTTGATTGCGCGGGCGGTGAAGGCATTCGGATTCAACTCGCCACTGGCGCCGGTGTTTGATTTGGGGCTGCCAGCGTCGCAAAAGGTATTGGGAACTCGGTGCGCGGGATCGACGGCGGCGGAGATCGTCGCGTATGCGCGGCCGTTTCTCGCTGGGTTGGCGGCGCAGGGCGTGGCTGGATGCGGGAAGCATTTCCCCGGTCTCGGCGGCGGAACGCTCGATTCGCACCTGGAAACGCCGAAGATTCGCCGCACATGGCAACAGTTGTGGCAGGAGGATCTGGGACCTTACCGCGCGTTGTGCGATGAACTGCCGATGGTGATGGTGAGCCACGCGGCGTATCCGCTGACAAAAGAAAAGAAGCGGCCAGCCAGCGTATCGAGTTTCTGGGTTGGAGATGTGCTCAGGAAACGCATCGGCTACCGCGGCTTGGTTTTGTCGGACGATCTGGAGATGGGCGGCGTGGCGGACTTCATGCCCATGGGCGAGGCCGGCGTGGAGGCTGTGCGCGTCGGCTCCGATCTTCTCTTGATCTGCCATCACGCGGAACCGATTCTGAGCGTGTACGAGGCGCTCATTTCAGAGGGAGAGCGTTCGGCGGCATTTCGACGGATCCTATTGGCGCGGGCACGCGAGTCGGAGCGAAAGCGAGCGAAGACTTTTCGCTCGGGGATGTCAGCAGCCCTGAGCAAGCCGCAATTTGAGGCGCTGCGCACGCGGATTCTGCGCTTCGGCGAGACATTGAAGCAGACGGAACCTAGTCAATGAGAGCACGTTCAGTGGAGGCGCAGAAGATTCTGGCGCGCGATCTGCCGTCGGTGAACCTTTGGTATCTGGACACGCTGGGGGTGCACAACCGTCGCCTCACCAACGTAGTGCCTTCGCCCTCAGGTAGTTATACCTTTTTGGAATCGGCGTAGCTGAAGCCAGACTGATTCGGGACGATGAAGATGCGGCGCCTGCGCGCCGTCACTAATCTTCCACCCGACCCTCTGCTACCATGGAGTTGACAGCAATCCTAACGGCCGAACTGAAAAGCGTGACCGCGCAGATTCGATTTGCGTGAAGCGACAAGCGGCCGAAGCCAAGACAAAGGAGAATATCTATGCCTCTTGTATCGATGCGGCAGCTCCTCGATGAAGCTGCGAAGGGCGGATACGGCGTCGGCGCATTCAACGTCAACGACATGGAACAGATTCAGGCCATCATGATGGCCGCCAAGCAGACCAAGTCGCCGGTGATCGTGCAGGCGAGCCGCGGCGCGCGGGCGTTTGCCGAGGACTTGTATTTATTCAAGTTGATTCAGGCGGCGGCGGAGCTGAATCCCGATATTCCCATCGCTATGCATCAGGATCACGGCAACAGCTTTGAAACGTGCAAGAGTGCGATCGAGCTGGGCTACACGAGCGTGATGATGGACGGCTCGCTGCTGGAGGATGGAAAGACGCCGTCGACGTTCGATCAAAATGTCGATGTGACGCGGCGCGTGGTGGACTACGCGCACGAACGCGGCGTGACGGTCGAAGGCGAGATCGGCGTGCTGGGCGGCATTGAAGACGGCCACGGCGCGGGCGGCACGGGTCTGGAGCACGTCACCGATCCCGATCAGGCCGTGGAATTCGCGGAGCGGACCGGCGTGGATGCGTTGGCGATCGCGATCGGAACCAGCCACGGTGCGTACAAATTCAACAAGAAGCCTGACGGCTCGGTCCTGAAGATGGACATTCTTATCGCGATTCACAAGCGGCTTCCGCACACGCACCTGGTGATGCACGGCAGCTCCTCGGTGCCCAAGGAACTGCAGGACGTCATCAATGAATACGGCGGCAAGCTGAAGCCGACGTGGGGCGTGCCGGTCGAGGAGATTCAGCTCGGCATCCGCAACGGCGTACGCAAGATCAACGTGGACACGGACAATCGGCTGGCAATTACAGGGGCCATCCGCAAGGTGTTTGCGGAGACCCCGGAGAAGTTCGATCCGCGCGACTACCTGAAGCCAGCCCGCGAGGCGATGGCCAAGGTTGTGGCGCTGCGCATGACCCAGTTCGGGCAAGCAGGCCACGCAGGCGACTACAAGCCCATTCCGATTACCGAAATGGCCAAGGGCTACGCCAACGGCACGCTGGACACGCGGCCCTCGCTGGCGGCCAAGTAAACGGTTAGCTTGATCTAAAGCACAAAGTAAATGCGCCACTTCCGCAGTCGGAAGTGGCGCATTTTTGTCGAACGCCGCAATAGATCTATGAGATATAGCGGCGCTCGTACTCGGGCCGGACTGAAGCCCACATGAACTTGGCAGGCTTTTCAGGGACCTAAACGCCCCTGCTCCTTCCGCCGGCGTCAGAGGCCCAAATCTTCCTCGGCGTAATTCCTCCCATCGATCTTGATCGGGATCGGCTTGACGTTGCGAGGCACAATGACCGTCCGTTCCACTTGATTCTGCGTTTCAATGGCCCTTTGCACGCCGAAGGTCATGGCAATCTCGTCGACCTTGTCGCCGTAGTGCTGACGAAGCAGCTCCAGCTCTTCGCGCAACTCGGCGCGGCGCTCGGGTGGTTCATCTTCCGAGGCGGCCCATCGCGCGGTGAGAATGATGGAGAAGCGCAAAGCGGCGAGTTCCTCGGTTTCGTAGTCGAGAAGCTCGATACTGGTTTCGCGAATGTATCGCGACGCGGGGCCGTTAACAGCTAAGTCAAGCGGAGCATGAAGAAGTTGAGTGGACACAGCAGTCCTCCCTCCGGGGATTTCCCACGGGGCCGATCGCAACAGATCTGAAAAAAAGGAAACGAGCATCACAAACTCCGATTTGCTTGAAGCACGAAACCAGTCTTCGCTGGATTGGCTCCTAGTGTGGAGACGCCCAGCGGCGCGCGCTGTGAGCGAAATCACTCAATGTGAGATGGAACCCACAATAGAACGAGCGATTCGAGGGGCGGGAAGCCCGCGCGCAAATTGGGATGCGCGGATAATTCGTTCTGGTTGTTCGGCTTGCGAGGATTGCGGAGGGGCTTTTAGTGAATCAGGCCGCTCACGGGCTGAACGGCCGCTTGTTCGGTGGATTTGCCGGAGCGCGCAGAATTGCCGTTCTGCATCAAAAGCCAGTAGTGGAAGCCGTCGACGATGGCCATCAGCGCAGCTTCGTTCAGATCGCTGCTGACTCCGGCGGTGACCCACGGTTCGTGTCCGTCGGCGATAAAGCTGACGGTGACGCGCACGTGCGCCGCGGAATCGTGCGCGCGGACGTCGAGCGCGGCGACTGTGAACGTGCCGAGGCGCATTTCGGCGAGCGCGGGGTAGTACTTGTCGAGCTCGTGCCGCATGGCCTTGGTAAGCGCGTCAACGGGGCCGGCGCCCTCCGCGCGCGAGACGGCCACTTTGGACTCGCCGACGGTGAGAACCATGTGGGCCTGAACGTAGCGCCCGCCAATTTCGTCGGACTCATCGTGAACACGCCAGCTCTTGACGGAGAACCAGTTGCGCAGGCTGCCCAGCGTGCGCATGCAGGCCAGGCGGAAGGAAACCTCGCTGGCGGTGTAGCCGCCTCCTTCAATCATGGCCTGGTTGGCGTCAATGAGCGCCTGCGCCTGCGCGGAGTTGAGCGGCACGCCGAGCGATTCCGACAGCAGCATGATGTTGGCGCGGCCCGATTGCGCGTTGACGCCAATCACGGGGCTGGCGCCGACGAGTGCAGGGTCGGTCCACAGGTAGGCGCCGGGATTCTTGCGCTCGCTGGAGCCGTGCATGCCGGCCCACGTGCCGAATGCGCCGGGGCCAACGATGGGCGCTCCGTGCGGCGGCTCGAGGCCGAAAGCCGCGTAGGCGGAATGGGCGAGCGAAGTGAGGCCGGACAGAGCCGCGGGCGGAACAAACTCCGCTTCGCCGCGAAGCTGCATCGCACCGATGACGGTGGTCAGGTTCACGTTGCCGCAACGCTCGCCGGTACCGATGAGCGTGCCCTGGATGTGACGAGCGCCGGCCAGAATCGCGGCGCGCGTATTGGCGACGCCAAGGCCGCGATCCGTGTGGCCGTGAAAGCCAAATTGCGCGCCGGGGAAATTGCGAATGAGCGAGGAGATGACGGTCGACACTTCTTCGGGGCCAGCTCCGCCGTTGGTGTCGCAAACGACGATGCGGCTGACCTTCTGCTGTACGCACTCCTCGATGAGGCGATGAAAGTGGTCGAGACTGCGGCTGGCAAAATCGCCGCCGCAGGGATTGCCGTTTTCACAGCGGCCACAACTGGCATCCATCGCGTGCTCGAGATCGATGAGAACTTCAAGGCCATGCTGCTGCAGGTAGTCGATGGTCTCGCGCACCATGAGCAGATTTTCTTCGAGTGTCGTTTCGAGCGAGCGCTCCACGTCAAGCAGGCGTGATTTGACCACGATGACGGCGGCGGGAATGCGTTGCTTGTGGCGGACGATGAATTGGACGTCAGGCCAATCGTCGACTTTGGTACCGCGCCCTCTCGAACGGCCGAAGAGTGCGAGACGCATTCCGCCGGTGTCGACGGAGTCGAGCGCGGCAGTAAGGTCGCTGACGAACTGGTTGGCGCCGGCAAAGCCAATCTCCGCGTAACGCACTCCGAATGCGGCCATGCGCTGCAAGAGCAACACAGCGTTGGGGACAGAGATCTCGAGGTCCGGCTGCTGCAGCCCGTCGCGCAGGCTGGTGTCAAAGA